>JBBSRM010000291.1:0-3047 GCA_038243055.1 Actinomycetales bacterium | reverse complement strand
GGGTGCGGCGGGGTCCTGCTCCAGGGGGGTCCTTACCGTGTGGGCGGCGGCCGGGTGCCCGCCCGCCGACAGACATGGTCGTGGGTGGGACGCCGAAGCATCCCACCCTCAACAGTTGACTAGGCGTTGTCCTTGGAATCCGGCGTCGCGATGGGGCCCTGCGACTCGAGATCCTGCAACTGACCTTCGATGTAGGACTTCAGGCGGGCGCGGTAATCGCGCTCGAAGCCGCGCAGCTGGTCGAGCTTACGCTCCAGCACCGACTTCTGGTCCTCCAGCGAGTTGAGCGTCTTGGTGCTCTTGTCCTCGGCCTCGGAAACCAGCTTATTGGCCTGCATCTGGGCGTCGGCGATGATCTTATCGCGCTGCTCCACACCTGCGCCGACGTATTCGTCGTGCAGGCGCTGGGCCATGGCCAGCACCCCGGCTGCGGATTCGGCGGAACCGGATCCTGCAGCAGCCGTGTCTGCGACGGGAGCCGCGGCAGCAACAGGGGCCTCGGGCGTGGTCGGCGTCTGCTCGGTGGCAGGGGCTTCCTCGACCTCGGGGGTTGCTTCCTCGGCGGCTTCGTCAACGCTGCCGGTCACCGGAGCGGTTTCCGCTGCCGGGGCGGCTGCGGTCTCGGTGGCGGGCGCCGCGGCGACGGGAGCCGGAACGCTACCGGTCTCGGCGTCGGAGCCGCCCAGCTCACTGACGCGCTGGCGCAGCTGCTCGTTCTCCTGGGTCAGTCGACGGAGTTCCACGACGATCTCGTCCAGGAAGTCGTCAACTTCGTCCTGATCGTAGCCCTCCCGGAACTTCGTTGGCTGGAAACGCTTGTTGACTACATCTTCTGGCGTGAGCGCCATCTGGTCACCTCGATACTTAGTTCTCTCCCCGGCGCCTGATTGCGGCCGAGGGCGATTACACCGGTTATGTGAGCAAGCTGCAACGGATGCCGCAGCATGCTTCCTGTTTCAAGACTATAACGTTTCCCGCACCGAAGACTAACCTTCGTCGTCGGCCCGGAGCCAAGAGCCTATCGCCCGATCTGCAGAACGACGACCTTGGCGATGATGATGGCGAAATACAGGATCAGGAAAGCCAGATCCAAACGCATCCCGCCCACGTCCAAGGGCTTGATTTTGGAGCGAAGCCACCGCATGGGTGGATCGGTGATGCGGTAGACGAAACTGGCAAGGATCAGAGCCACGCCGCGCGGCCGCCAGCCACGGGCGAACATCTGCACGATGTCATAGACGATCCTGAGCATGAGCATGACCTGGACGACCGTCAGGGCCGCATAGATCAGTCCGAAGAGAATTCCCACGGTGTGAAGCGGCCGCTAGCTCTGGTTGAAGAAGGTTGCCGTGTCCTCGGAGGACTTCTTGTCCTCACCCAGGATCTCAACGCTGGCAGGTGAGAGCAGGAACACCTTATTGGTGACACGTTCGATGCTGCCGTGCAGGCCGAAAACCAGACCGGCGGAGAAGTCCACCAGCCGTTTGGCGTCGCCTTCACCCATGTCCGTCACGTTCATGATGACCGGGATGCCGTCTCGGAAGCTCTCTCCGATGATCTTGGCGTCGTTATAGGAACGGGGGTGAACCGTCGTGATTTGCCGCAATGAAGAATCCTCGTCCCTGGATGAAGGCGCGCGCTTGATGGGGGTGACCGGTGCCCGGTATTCCGTCTCCGGTTCAGCGGCGACGGCCATGGGGGCCCGCTCGTGCTCGACACGGGATGGCTCCGGACGCTGCTGCAACTGCTGCTGCTGCTCGGGCGTCTCGGACTGCTCGTCCTCATAGTGCTCGTCACCGTCGGCGAGTCCCAGGTAGATCATCGTCTTGCGCAGGGCGCCAGCCATGGTCTTCTCCTTATGATCGTAGGCGGCGAGGGGTCTTCTCCCGCTTGAGTCTCCGCTGCAAACGACGCTACAGCACCGGCGGACGCGGACCGAGCACATCGGAGCCGACACGGAGGTGTGTCGCCCCGGCGGCCACGGCCTGTTCCAGATCGTGGCTCATGCCCGCCGATATCCAGTCCGCCGTCGGGTGGTTTTCCCGCAACGAGGCGGAGATTCCGGCCAGTCGCTCGAAGGCCGGTGACGGATCGTCGCCCAGTGGTGCCACGGCCATCACGCCGGCCAGTGCCAGGCCCTCGGTCTGCGCCACGAGATCGGCGAGCTGGTGGACCTCCTCGGGCTCGGCTCCACCGCGTCCGATACCGCCGTCGTTTCCGGTTCGCTGGTCCCCGGCACGCAGGTCGACCTGGATCAGCGTGGAGAGGTCTTCTCGGGGGGCCACCCCCTCCTCGGCCCGGCGTTCGGTCTCGCGGCTCATGGCCTTGCCCAGCGCCTTGACCAGGGATGCCCGGTCCAGCGAGTGCAGGGCCGCGGCGTAGCGGACCACCGACTTGGCCTTATTGCTTTGGAGCTGGCCGATGAAATGCCAGTCCAGGTCCAGGCCTTCGACCTCCGCGGCCTTGGCGGAGGCTTCCTGGTCACGGTTCTCCCCGACCTCACGCACCCCGAGCTCATGCAGCAGGCGGACGTCGGAGGCGGGGAAGAACTTGGTCACGACCACCAGTTCGGGGGCCTGGTCGCGGCCTGCGGCGCGGGTGGCGGCGGCAATGCGTTCGCGGACGGCTGAGAGACGTTTCTTAAGGTCCTCACGGCGTTGGGCCTCGTTCGGGGCCGGGGCGGGGGTGTTGTTCATGTGTTCCTCTCCGACAGCGGGGCCGGCCAGACGATTCCGGCCAGACGGCCGGTGCGTGCACCACGCCGGTAGGAGTAGTAGTCCGGATCCTCGACCGTACACACACCGGTGGCCGTGACGTCCACGTCGAGGCCGGTCAGTAGCGCGGCCGCCGCCCCCGGGAGGTCCAGCGAGGGGGTTCCCCAGGACGTTGTGGCTTCGATTCCGGGCATCACCGCCGAGGCCTCGGCCGCCATCCCTGCGGGGACCTCATAGCAGGAACCGCAGACCGCGGGACCGATCCACGCATGGATCCCGTCTCCCCCGGCCTCCCGGATGGCAGTCACGGTGTTCTGCAGGATGCCGCCGAGC
>JBBSRM010000290.1:0-3055 GCA_038243055.1 Actinomycetales bacterium | reverse complement strand
CCAACGAGCGGGCAACTTCCTTGGCCGTCTTGCTGTCCGGTCCGGGGGCCGGAACCATCACGGCCTTGCGGTAATAACGCAGTTCGTTGATCGAATCGCGGATGTCACCCAAGGCGCGGTGGTTGCCGGTCTTCGCCGGAGCCTGGAAGTAGGCCCGGGCATACCAGCGACGCGCCAACTCCTTGATCGTGGAGACATCGATGACGCGGTAGTGCAGGTGGTCGATGACCCCTGGCATGTCGCGGGCCAGGAAGTTCCGATCGGTGCCGATGGTGTTTCCCGCCAAGGGGGCCTTGCCCGATTCGGGGACCCACTGCCGGATGTAGGCGAGCACTTGTTCGGTCGCGGTATCCAGATCGACGCCCTGGTCCAGCTCATCGAGCAGCCCCGAGGAGACATGCATCTGGCGCACGAAGTCATTCATCTGTTCCAGCGCCTGGGCTTCGGGTTTGATGACGACGTCGACACCCTCGCCGAGGATGTTCAATTCCGGGTCGGTGACCAGGACGGCAACTTCGATCAACGCGTCGGCTTCCAGGCTCAGCCCGGTCATCTCGCAGTCGATCCACACAATGTTTTCAGCAGAAATAGGCACAAGCCCAATCTACCGGATTCCGTGGCCCCCACGGTCAGGAGCAGGGGTGGGGCGTCCTAGGTCGTCACGCCACTGAGGAAATACAGGACCACGAAAACGACGCCGGTAGTGACGCCCAGGGCAGCGGCACCCAGGGCATGCAGCCCCAACAGGGGAGAGACGACCACCACCAGGACGGCGATGAACAAACCCCATCCGAGCAGAGCCTTCTGCCTGCTGGGGGTATTGCCTCCGCTTGATGCGTGCCGACCCACTGAAGTCCCTTTCGTCCGCCACCTGTCCCGCCGGACGATCCCGGCAGCAGACACCACCCTAGGTCCAGCCAACGGACAACCCCGGGACCCGGCGTCGTGCCGCCTGTTGGGGCAGGCGCGATGCTAACATCGTGTGAGTATTTGAGCGGGCCGCCGGCCCCGGAGCCCGGTCGTCTCAGCGTCCGCGGCCACGGGTCGGCTTGAAGCCCGATAGGGCAAACAACGGAAACGAGCCGATGGCGATGAGCAGGGTCGAGGCGGGCGCGGGGTCCCGCCGATTGGACCACCGGCCCCGGGCGATCCTGGTCCAGGGGTTCATCGGCGCCCTGCTGGTCCTGCTGGGCTCCTACGGCATCGGCTGGCTCGCCAGCGTCTCACCGTTGAACCGCGACCATCTGCTCATCGCCGTGCGGACCGAGCAGTGGGGGGTGATCACCTCCACCGTCGTGTTGACCGTGGGCTGTTGGATCATGTTCCGTGCCTGGCTGCGGCTGGGGCAGGAACTCGCCGGCTGGGCCGAAGGCTCCCTGCGCACCGTCAAGCAGGCCTGCTGGGCCTGGGGGGCGCCCCTGCTGCTCTGCCTGCCGATCTTCAGCCGCGACGTCTTCGCCTACATCGGACAAGGCCGACTGGTCGCCGCCGGGCAGGACCCCTACGTGGATGGCATCTCCACGCTCTCGAACTGGTTCCAGCTCGGTGCCGACGTCACCTGGGCGGAATCGGAAACCCCCTACGGGCCGCTGTTCCTGACCATCGAACGCCTCGTGAACATGGTGGCCGGTACCTCCCCTGACGCCTCCGTGCTGCTCTATCGGCTGGTGGCCTTTGCCGGGGTCGTTCTGTGCATGATCTACGTGCCCAAACTGGCCGATCTGCACCAGGTCCCCGGCTCCAAGGCCTTGTGGGTCACGGTGTCCAACCCGCTGTTCCTGATCAGCTTCATCGCCAGCGCCCATAACGACGCCCTCATGGTCGGCCTGGCCGTGGCCGGCACCTATTATGCAGCCACCCGCCGCGGAGTCCTCGGCGTCATCCTGGTCACCGCATCCATCGGCATCAAACCGATCACCATGGTCATTCTGCCGTTCATCGGCCTGCTCTGGGCCGGACCCGGTTCCTCCTGGCGGCGCCGCTTCCTATACTGGGCCTACACGTTGACGCTGTGCCTGGGCATCATGGCCCTGATCGGCTGGGTCAACGGCTACGGCTTCGGTTGGCTGAAGGTCATGCTGGGCACTGGCACCGGCACCGTCTTCTTCGCCCCCGTGGGGATGTTCACGACTTTCTTCAGCGGGATCCTGGACACCCTGGGTCTGGAATCGGATTGGGTACTGGGCGTGGTGAAGGTCATCGCCCGGCTGGCATCGGTGGCTGTCGTGTTGTTCCTGATGTTCCGCGGCAGCCATTCACATCTTGTCCAACGCCTGGCCCTGGCCTTCGCCGCACTGGTGGTCCTCTCACCGATCATCCAGCCCTGGTACCTGCTGTGGCTGCTGCCCTTCTTCGCGGCCACCGGCATCCGCGATGACTGGCAGCTGATCTGGGTGTACTTCACCGTGGCCTTCTTCGTCGCCTTCGGGGCAGCCGACCAGATCTTCATCTGGCAGTTCCTCGGATCGCTGGACCCCTGGGTGAAGCATCTGTCCACCGGCATCTCCTGGGCCGCCATGGCCTATCTGGCGTTCCTGGATCCACGGACCAAACGCATCTTCCTGGACTTCCGCGATTCCCTCCGGACCGCGTGGAACGCGCTGCGACGGCCCAAGGCAGCCAACTGAATGACGGAACCACACCACGGGCGGACGCGGGCCCGCACTGCAGCGCTCACCGACGCGGTCTACGGCCTGCGCCACCGCATCGAGCATCTGCCGTTGCTGTATCGGCTGGCTGGCGGCGACGAAGCCAAACGCGGTGTGGCCATGGCGCAGGGATTCATTGCCTCGCTGATGATCATGGTCGGCTCCTGGGGGGTCGGCTGGCTGGCCCAGTCCCAGGACTCCCTTTTCGCCCGCACCACCATCCTGAATCCGTTGCGCGTGGAAACGGCAGGGGTCATCGTGTGCACCATCCTGCTGGCGCTCGGGTCGATGATCATGTGTCGCGCCTGGTTGCGCTTCGGCCAGCGCGGTGGTCCGAACAGCCGGGCCTCCGTGGTGACGGTGCGCAACACCGTCCTGCTCTGGAGTGCCCCGCTGCTGTTCGCCTT
>JBBSRM010000289.1:0-3072 GCA_038243055.1 Actinomycetales bacterium | reverse complement strand
GTTCAAGGAGCCCAGCGACCTGTCCAACGGCAAACTGCTGCCGACCAACTGGTCGGGGGTCAACTACGAACAGATCCTCGTCGGCGACGCCCAGGGACTGTTCCTGACCTCGCTGCGCAACTCGATCGGCATCACCCTGATCTCCACCGCGATCGCCGTCGTGCTGGCCACCCTGTGTGCCTACGCGATTGCGCGGCTGGACTTCCCGGGCAAGAAAATGGTGCTCACCACCGCACTGGCCGTCTCGATCTTCCCGGTCATTTCCATCGTCACCCCGCTGTTCAACGTCTGGCGCACCATCGGGCTGTACGACACCTGGCTCGGTCTGATCATCCCCTACCTGTCCCTGACCTTGCCGATCTCCATCTGGACGCTGGCGGCGTTCTTCCGGCAGATCCCCTGGGAGCTTGAACAAGCAGCGCAGGTCGACGGGGCCACTACCTGGCAGGCCTTCCGCAAGGCGATCGTCCCGTTGGCGGCCCCCGGGGTCTTCACCACGGCGATCATCGCCTTCTTCATCGCCTGGAACGACTTCGTCTACGGCATCTCGCTGACCTCCACCGAGGCGGCGCGACCGGTTCCGGCGGCCCTGGCGTTCTTCACCGGCGCTTCCCAATTCGAATCACCCACCGGCGCGATTTCCGCTGCCGCGATCATCGTCACCATCCCGGTGGTGCTCCTGGTGCTGGGCTTCCAGCGGCAGATCGTCTCAGGCCTGACCCAGGGCGCAGTCAAGGGCTGAGGCCCTGATCCGAGAAAGCAGAGGACAACCCATGGCATCGATTACGTTGAAGAACCTGGTCAAGAAATACGACGACGGGTTCCCGGCCGTGAACGACATCTCCATCGACATTGCCGATGGGGAGTTCGTGATCCTGGTCGGCCCGTCAGGCTGCGGCAAGTCCACGCTGCTGCGCATGATCGTCGGGCTCGAGGACATTACCAGCGGGGACCTGTACATCGACGACAAACGGGTCAACGACATGGCCCCGCGCGACCGGCACCTGGCGATGGTCTTCCAGAACTACGCCCTCTACCCCCACCTGACCGTCTTCGAGAACATTGCCTTCCCGCTGCGTCTGGCCAAGGGCAAGTTCACCGAGGACGACGTCCAGGAACGGGTGCGCACTGCGGCGACCACCCTGGAACTGACCGACCACCTCGATCGCAAACCCGGCAACCTCTCGGGTGGGCAGCGCCAACGGGTGGCCATGGGCCGGGCCATCGTGCGCCAGGCCGACGCATTCCTCTTCGATGAGCCGCTGTCGAACCTTGATGCGAAGCTGCGTGGGCAGATGCGGGCGGAGATCTCGCAGATGCAGCGCCGTCTGGCCACCACGAGTGTCTACGTCACCCACGACCAGACCGAGGCCATGACCCTGGGCGACCGGGTCGCGGTGCTGAAGAAGGGCGAACTGCAGCAGATCGCCTCCCCGCGCGAACTCTACGAACAGCCCGTGAACATCTTCGTGGCCGGGTTCATCGGCAGCCCATCGATGAACTTCCTTCCGGCCACAGCCGAAGGCAATGTGCTCAAGACCGCGATCGGGGACTTCGAGGTCCCGGAGGCAACGGCGGCGACGGCAGTCGGCAAGGATGTCGTGCTAGTGGGCATCCGCCCCGAGTACTTCGAGGATGCCTCTCTGGTGGAGGAATCCAAATTGGCCCACGGCAACGCGTTCAGCGCCGAACTGACCCACACCGAATGGTTGGGCAACGAACAATACGGCTACATCCACTTCGACCCCTCACCCGAGGTGAAGGACATGCTCGATTCCCTGGCCCGCGACCTGGATGCCGACGAGCTGCGTCCGCAGGTGGTCGTCACGCTGGACGCGGCCAGTCGGATCCGCGGGGGACGGGTCTCCGAACTGTGGTTGGACACCCGCCGGCTGCACATCTTCGATCCGGCGACGGGGGAGAACCTGACCCGTGATGCCGAGGCCGGTGCGGCGTTGACCGAGGAAGCGAACCAGGAACGGGCCGAGGAAATCGAACGGGCCAGCGAGGTGGATGTCGACGTCGGCTGACCCCGAGCACCCCGCCCTGCCGGCCCCGATCCCGGGGCCGGCAGGGTTTCCCTTGTGAACCGACGGTTTCCGGCCTACCGTGGAAGTACCCATTCGGCTCGTCCGGGGCCGAATCGGCTTTCGAAGGAGAGGGTCATGGGGTTCACACATACGGTTCCAACTGGAGGCCGCCCGCAACGGGCCGCCACCGCCGATTTCCGCGTCCGAGGTGGCGCGATGGCTACCGGCGGATTACTGGTCCTGATGATCTGCGCGCTACTCAACGCCGCGGTCCTGGGCAACGCGGATACCGGCGGTTCACTCGGCTTCGGCCTGCTGATCGGCATGTACATGCTGGCCTATGGCATCGTGAAACGACTGAGTCTGAGCTTTCCGCCGCGCCCCGGCGCCAGCACCGGGAACTCACGCGAACATCATCCAGCTGACTAGCGCCGGCGGGGTCTGAAGGGAATACTCCTGCCACCGGCTTGGTTCCATCTGCGCAGGCAGTGAACCAAGGTAAGTGGCAGGAGGCCGTCATGGACGCATCGATCGTCGTCGTTTCCGGAGGACTGGGGGTGCCTTCGTCATCGCGCATGCTCGGTGATCAGCTGGCCAGATCGGCGGTCGCCGCCTTGGCCGCTGACGGAATCGAAGCGGATGTCTCGGTCATCGAACTACGCGAGCTGGGCGTGGACATCGCCAACACCATGGTCGCGGGGCTGGTTTCCCCGAATTTGGCCGAGGCGATCGAGAAAGTGGGCTCGGCCGACGCGTTGATCGCCGTCAGCCCCGTGTTCACCGCGTCGGTCAGCGGTTTATTCAAATCGTTCCTCGACGTCCTGGATCCCACCATTCTGGACGATAAGCCCGTCCTGTTGGCCGCGACCGGCGGTTCCTCACGGCATTCGATGGTGATCGACTACGTCATGCGTCCGATCTTCGGTTACCTCCGGGCGAACACCATGCCCACCGCGGTCTTCGCCGCCCCCGGGGACTGGTCCCAGGACAGTGGGGGCGGGGCCCTGGCAGAACGCTCCGACCGGGCCGGTGCCGAACTGGC
>JBBSRM010000288.1:0-3086 GCA_038243055.1 Actinomycetales bacterium | reverse complement strand
TTCCTCGTCGTCCGAGGTGTCGGCGGCGGGAGTGCGGACCAGCTCACCAACAGCATCGGCGAGCACCCGGCTGACCAACGTCGATTTGCCCGAACCCGAGACACCGGTGACGACCGTGAGCACACCCAAGGGGATGCAGACGTCGAGGTTCTCGAGGTTATGCAGGCTCACCCCCTGCAGTTCCAACGCACCCTCGGGTGTCCGGGCCGACGAGCCGACACGGGGCCGGTCCTCGGCATCAAAGAGGAAGGACCGCGTGATGGATCCCTGAACATCCTCCAGGCCCTCGACCGGCCCGGAATAGAGCACCTCTCCCCCGCCTTCGCCGGCTCGTGGACCGACGTCGACGATCCACCCGGCCCGTCGGACGACATCCATGTTGTGTTCGACGACGAACACCGAGTTGCCGCCGGCCTTCAGCTCCTCGAGCACGGCCAACAGCGGTTCGGCATCGGCGGGATGCAGGCCCGCGGACGGTTCGTCGAGGACATAGACCACCCCGAACAACCCGGAGCGCAATTGCGTGGCAATGCGCAGCCTCTGCATCTCCCCCGGAGAGAGCGTGGTGGTCCCGCGGTACAGGCTCAGATACCCGAGCCCCAGCCCGGTCAGGACTTCAAGGCGCTCGACCAGGTCGGCGGCGATCGTTACCGCAACCTCGCTGTGCTCACCAGAGGATCCCGACGACGGCGCAGCAATGGAGGCGTAGTCCTCCTCGGTCAGGTCCGCTGTCGACTGGAGCAGTCGCGCCAGCTCCCCGAGCGGCAGCCTGTTGATCTCGGAGATGGAACGGCCGGCGAACGTGACGGCGAGCGCCTCGGGGGTCAGACCGGTGCCGGCGCAGGTGCGGCAGGGTCCGGAGACCATGAACCCCAGGACCCGCTCGCGCATGGTCGCTGATTTCGATTCGGCCAACGTGTGCATCACGTGGGTCTTCGCGCTCCAGAAGCGCCCCTTATAGGGCTTGGCGATGCGGTCACGTTCCGGGGTGACGTGCACGACGGGTTGTTCGTCGGTGAACAGCAGCCAGTCCCGGTCCTTTTGCGGCAGCGTGCGCCAGGGGGTATCGACGTCGTACCCGAGCTCGGTGGCGACGTCCCGCAGGTTCTTGCCCTGCCAGGCACCGGGCCATGCGGCGATGGCGCCCTCACGGATACTCAGCCTCGGGTCCGGGACCAGGGTGTCCTCGGTGACGGTATGGGAGACGCCCAGCCCGTGGCACACCGGGCAGGCACCGACGGCGGTATTGGGCGAAAAGGCGTCGGAGTCCAGCCGGGTGGCCCCCTCCGGGTAGCTGCCGGCCCGGGAGTAGAGCATGCGCAACGAGTTCGACAGCGTGGTCAGGGTCCCGACGCTCGAACGCGAGCTCGGTGAGCCACGACGTTGCTGCAGGGCTACGGCCGGCGGCAATCCGGTGATGGATTCGACCTTCGGGGTGTTGCCCTGCTGGATGAGCCGGCGGGCATAGGGGGCCACTGACTCGAGGAAGCGGCGCTGCGCCTCGGCGAAGATCGTGCCGAAAGCCAGCGAGGACTTACCCGAACCGGAGACCCCGGTGAACGCGACGATGCTGTCACGCGGGACATCCACGTCCACATCGAGCAGGTTGTTCTCCCGGGCTCCACGCACCCTGACGAAACCATCGGAAACACTCTGGCCGGGAACCATCTGCGGCCCGGCAGCCGCCCTCGCTTCGCTCACCCATCGACCCTAGCAACTCGGCGCCCGCCATCCCAGCGATGACGGCACCCAAACGGTCATGCCCCCTTGCGAAGAGCGGGTCCCACTGGTAGTCCTGAGGGTGATTCCCCCGACGGCGGACGCCGTCAGATGGGTCGCGGAAAGGTGGGTCCATCATGGCCAAGCATGGCGAAGAAGTGCACGAGCCCAAGGCGTCCGATCTGGAGGTCGACAAGCGTCCGAAGGATTGGGCTGCTGGCATCCCCGGCGTTCTGCATTCCATGGAGCCGGCCGTGGCCGCCATGGGGGTCACCCGGACGGCCAAGACCGTGATGAAGATGAACCAGAAGGACGGGTTCGACTGCCCTAGTTGTGCCTGGCCTGACCCACATAACCGCAAGGCGTTCGAGTTCTGCGAGAACGGGGCGAAGGCCGTGACGTGGGAGGCGACTCCGATCACCATCGATTCCGCCTTCTGGGTGGAACACTCGGTGTCGGATCTGCGCCGCCGCAGCGAATACTGGTTGGGCCAGCAAGGACGGCTGACCGAGCCGGTCTATAAACCGGTGGGTGAGGACCACTACCGGCCGGTCTCCTGGAAGGAGGCGGTCGATATCCTCGCCACCGAGCTCAACGCGTTGGACTTCCCTGATCAGGCGTCGTTCTACACCAGTGGGCGCACCTCCAACGAGGCGGCTTTCGCCTACCAGCTCTTCGCCCGCGGATTCGGAACCAACAACCTGCCCGACTGTTCGAACATGTGCCACGAGTCATCGGGCTGGGCGATGGGCGAAAGCATCGGCGTCGGCAAGGCCACCGTGAACTTCGAGGACTACGAGAATGCCGATCTGATCATCATCATGGGCCAGAATCCCGGCACCAATCATCCACGGATGCTCACCGAACTAGAGAACTGCAAGCGCAATGGCGGAAAGATCGTGGCGATCAACCCGCTGCCCGAGGCCGGGCTACGCCGATATAAGAACCCGCAAAAGGTCCGCGGAATCGTCGGGCGCGGCACCGATATCGCCGACCAGTTCCTCCAGATCCGGCTCAGCGGTGACATGGCCCTGATGCAGGCGGTGTCCAAGCGGGTTCTGGACGCCGAGACCGCCCGTCCCGGTACCGTATTGGACCACGACTTCCTGGATCGATACTGCCAGGGCCTGGACGAGCTGCGCGAACACCTGAGCCACCTGCGTGAAGAGACCGTCTTGGAAGCCACCGGCCTGACCAGCGCGGAGATCGACGAGCTCGCCGACCGCTACATGTCAGCCGACAAGGTGATCATCACCTGGGCCATGGGAATCACGCAGCAGAAGAAGGGTGTCGACGCGATCAAGGAGATCATGAACCTGCTGCTGCTCCGCGGAAACATCGGCAAGGCAGGTGCCGGCGCCTCCCCC
>JBBSRM010000287.1:0-3104 GCA_038243055.1 Actinomycetales bacterium | reverse complement strand
GGCATCCTGCTGCGCCGGCTCCTCGCCGATCCCGGCCTGGAGGGGATCGGCGCCGTCATCATCGACGAAGTCCACGAACGGGCCCTGGACACCGACCTGCTGCTCGGTCTACTCGCCGAGGTCCACGAACTCCGTTCGGACCTGGCCTTCCTGGCCATGTCAGCCACCCTGGACGCTCCGCGTTTTGCCGCATTGCTGTCAACGTACGACGGCGATGGCCCGGCTCCCGTGATCGACTGCCCCTCGGCACTGCACCGGCTGGATACCCGGTGGGAACCGGCAGCTGTCGTCCGTCTGGATGATCGCGGGGTCACCCGCGGTTTCCTGGACCACGTGGCGACCACCGCCGCCGCGGCCCACCGCCGGGCCCTGGCCGCCGACCCCACCATCGATGCCCTGGTCTTCGTCCCCGGGGCGTGGGAAGTCGCCCAGGTGGCCGGATCGCTGCGCCGCCAGCTCAGCGGCGACGTCGAGGTCCTGGAACTGCACGGACAGATCGACAGCGCCGGTCAGGACCGGGCCGTGAAGGGCAGGGCTCCGGGCGACCCGCCGCGCGTGGTCGTCTCCACCTCGTTGGCCGAATCCTCGTTGACCGTCCCCGGCGTCCGGCTGGTGATCGACTCCGGGCTCGCCCGTGAGCCTCGCCGCGATGCCACCCGCGGAATGACCGGCTTGGTGACGGTTTCGGCCTCCCGCGCCTCAGCGGACCAGCGGGCCGGCCGTGCCGCCCGGCAGGGACCGGGAACCGTGGTCCGCTGCTACGACCAGAAGACCTTCGGTGCCGCCCCGGCCCACCCGACCCCGGAAATCGCCGTCGCCGAACTGACTGGCGCCGCCCTGACCCTGGCCTGCTGGGGTGCGCCGGGTGGGCACGGGCTGAAACTGCCGCAGGACCCACCGCAGACCACCCTGGCCGACGCCTTGGCCGTGCTGACCGAGCTCGGTGCCATCGACGCCGACGGGCTGGCCACCGACCTGGGCCGGACCCTTTCGGGAATCCCCGCCGAACCGCGTCTCGCCCGGGCACTGATCGACGGCGCCGCCTGGCAGCAAGCAGCAGGTACCGGGAGCCGGACCGGGGCGAACCGCAAGGCAGCGGCCCGTTCCGTCGCCGAAATCGTGGCCATGGTCGCCGGGGACGCCCGCGCACCCGGAGCCGATCTGACCCGGCTCCTGGCGGCACTGCGGTCCGGTTCCGACCCCGCCAGCCGGGCCTGGAAACGCGAAACCACCCGGCTCGAGGGCATCCTCGCCCGGACCAAGGCAGCACCCGTCTCCGCAGCTGCCGCCGCCGTGGCACCAGTACCCGGTGCCGCCGGGGAAGCCGGGCTCATCGTCGCCCTGGCCTACCCCGACCGGATCGCCCGCAGGGTTGAAGGGGGCCAGGGGGAGAGCTACCTGCTGGCCTCGGGCACCCGCGCCGGACTGCCCGCCGGTTCCTCGCTGACAGGACACCAGTGGCTGGCCGTCGCCGACGTCTCCCGCGCAGCGGGCCGGGCCGCCGCGGGAACCGGCGCGGTCATCCGCTCGGCAGCACCGCTGGATGCCGAAATGGCTGAAGCCGCCGCCGGCCACCTGCTCACCGACCGGGTCCACGCCCGTTTCGAAGCGGGCCGGGTCCTGGCCCGCAGGGAACGCCGGCTGGGGTCCATCGTCCTGGGCACGACGCCGGTGCGCGCCTCGGTGGCAGAGGCGGCAGTCGCCGTGGCCACCGCGTTGGAATCCGGGGGACTGGGGATCATCGGTTTCTCCCCGGGAGCCGATATGCTGCGCCGCCGCATGGCCTTGCTGCACCGTGAGCTGGGAGCCCCCTGGCCTGATGTCGGCGAAGAGGCCCTGCTGGGGCGGTTGGATGAGTGGTTGGGCCCCGAACTGCACGCGCTGGCCACAGGCGCCAGTGTCAGGTCGGTCGACCTGGCCGAACCGTTGCGCCGGCTCCTGCCCTGGCCGCAGGCCTCGCGTTTCGCCGAACTGGCGCCCGAACGGTTGAAGGTCCCCAGCGGGTCGAACGTGAGGATTGCCTACCCGGAGATCGGCAACGCCGAGGCACGCCCCGTCGTCGCAGTGAAACTGCAGGAGTGCTTCGGCTGGGCCGCCACACCCCGGCTGGTCGATGATCGGGTGCCGGTGCTGTTCCACCTATTGTCCCCGCGCGGCAGCGCCCTGGCGGTGACAGATGACCTGGCCTCCTTCTGGTCGGGCCCCTACTCACAGGTCAGGGCCGAGATGCGGGGGAAGTACCCCAAGCATCCGTGGCCCGAGGACCCGTGGTCCTCGCCGGCCACCGCGAAGACGAAACGGCGGCTGGCCGAGGGCGGTGCCGGCGCGTCAGGAAAATAATTTCAATCTTTCCAATCCGGGAACGTGCAGGGTTCCGAATGTGTTGTGCGGCACCTCCAAAGGTGTTGTGAATCACGAACGCATCACGAACACCGGTTTCCGTCGCTTCCGACGGATGCCACCGATGGAAGGAATGATCATGAAGAGGAACCTCCAACTACTCGCCGTCCCGGCAATGGCGCTGGGAATGGTCGCGTTCTCCGCGGCAGGGGCCCAGGCAGCGGATTCGTACTCGGCTCAGCTGACCGAACAAAACGGCAGCGGGGCCTCCGGCTCCGCCTCCATCACCCTTGACGGGAACATGGCCACGGTCTCGGAGAAGGTCAGCGGCCTGGCCAAGACCTTCGACGGCAACCCGTACCCGCACGTCCAGCACGCCCACGTGACCGTGAACGACACGGGCAAGTGCCCGACCATCGCCAACGACAAGAACGGCGACGGTGTGGTCAGCACTCCCGAGGGTGGTGCCGCCTACGGCGAGGTGGCCACGACGTTGTCCACCAAGGGTGACACGAGCCCGAAGGCGGCTACCGATCTCAAGGTCGCCGGCATGGGTGACAGCTTCACCTATGAGCGCACCTTCGAGATGAACCAGAAGACGATCGACGGAATCAAGGACGGCAAGGCTTCCGTCGTCGTGCACGGGCTCGACCCGGCCACGTTGGGCAAGGAAGCCCAGGCGGCCAAGTCCGAGTTGGTTCCCGAACTGCCGTTGGCAGCCACTGCCCCGGCACTGTGCGGGACGTTGACGGCCGGGCAGATGG
>JBBSRM010000286.1:0-3136 GCA_038243055.1 Actinomycetales bacterium | reverse complement strand
TTTCACCCGCTTCCTCAATCCGGCCCTCATGACCGAATAAGTCGTCGAACTCCCCTCGGGCGCTGGCGACCGCGGAACGTGCCTTGTCGACCTCAATGGTGTATTTCGTAGACATATCCACCTCCTCGAGAAACAATCCTAAGCGTCCTGCAAAATCTGTCGATGGGGAGAACTCCCCATGTGGCTGGGGTGTGGAAGGTCGCGAGGTGGGAAGAGGATCAGTTGGCGCGGGCCAGCTGGCGCACCTTCAACCATCTGTTGGTCAGCCGGCGGTAGGCGGCGGCTGCTCCGAGCATGTCCTGTTCGCCCAGGGACTCGATGCCGTGCCGCAGATCCTGGGGGGAGTCGTCGGGCCACACATGTTCGGCGATCGGGCCGTAGTCCAACTCGATGATCGAATCCTCATGGAACAGGTGCAGCCATTCGTCCAGGGCGGTGAGTTCATCCAGGATCTCCAACTCGGGTGCGTGGATGGCCAGCGAGGCCGCCGCATGCCGGGTGCGCTCCAGGACCTGGGCGGCCGGGGCGCTGAGCCGGACCGTCAACAGCGTGGTGCCATCCTCCTCGATCTCGCAATGGTCCTCGTCGGTGATCAACACGAACCACCCCAGGGGGATGCCCCAGGTGGCACTGCGGGTGTGCAGCGAGGCGAGGTCCCCGGCGAAGGCCTCCGGCCCGATGCGGCTGGCGTTCGCCTCACGTGCGGCGTCGGGGACCAATAGTTCCAGGAGAGCCGGTCGCATGCTGGAATCGAGTTGCTCCGCAGCCAACGTCGCCCGGGCCGGTAGCTGGTCCGGGCAGTAGTACGGTGCCGTCAGGCCCTCCGGTCCGGGGTAATGCAGCTCCCGGTACCGCTCGGCCTGTTCCCGGGGAAACGGGTCGGGCACACCACGTGCCAGCCGTTCCAGGGCCTCGGTGGCGGCACGTTCCTCGAACGCGGTGCGCCCCACTCCGCGTTGGGCGGCAATGGCCAGCTGGGCCTCGTCGTCGTACGCGCGCAGTGGCTCGAAGACCCGCAGATACGACGTCGGCGGAAGCCGACGCCGTGCCTGTGTCCCCGCCTGTGTCATTTAATCCAGCTCCACGACCACGGGAGCATGGTCGGAGGCGCCCTTGCCCTTGCGCTCCTCGCGGTCGATCCAGGCGCCGGTCACCCGTTCCGCAAGAGCCGGGGAGGCCAGGGTGAAGTCGATGCGCATGCCCTCCTTCTTAGGGAAGCGCAGCTTCGTGTAGTCCCAGTAGGTGTAGACGCCCGGGCCGGGGGTGTGCGGGCGGACGACGTCGGAGAAGCCGGCCTCCACGAAGGCCTCGAAGGCTGCTCGTTCGGGGCCTGAGACGTGGGTCAGCTCGTTCTCACGGAAATAGTCGATGTCCCAGACGTCCTCGTCCAACGGGGCGATGTTCCAGTCCCCCATCAGGGCGATCTGTGTCTGGGGATCATCCGCGATCCAGCCGGCGGCGTCCTCCTTGAGCTGGCGCAGCCACTCGAGCTTATAGGGCATGTGTTCGTCCTGCAGGGCGCGGCCGTTGGGGACGTAGAGGCTCCAGATGCGCACGCCGTTGCAGGTGGCTCCGATGGCGCGTGCTTCCTGGACCGGGTCCTTGCCGCCCTTGCCGAAGGTCGGCTGCTCGGAGAACGTCCGCTCGACGTCATCGAGCCCGACCCGGGAGGCAATGGCCACCCCGTTCCACTGGCTGAAGCCGAAGTGGGCGACTTCGTAGCCGTTGTTCTCGAACAGTTCCCACGGGAAGTTGTCGTCCTTGCATTTGGTCTCCTGGATGGCCAGCACGTCGGCGTTGGTGCGGCGCAGCCAGTCTTCCACGCGGTCGGCGCGGGCTCGGAGGGAGTTCACATTCCAGGTAGCAATCTTCACGACTCCAACCTATCAATCAGGGCGCGGTCCGGGGGCAGGGGTTGACGGAGGGAAGTCGAGATGCTTTGGTTAGTTACATGAGTAATGAACCAACCAAGGAGGGATGATCGAGATGGATGACTCCAAGCCGATCTTCATCCAGCTGGCTGAGGAGATCGAGGGTCGCATCCTCGAGGGGACCTACCCGGAAGGGAGCCAGGTCCCCTCGACCAACGAATTCGCGGCCTTCATGCGCATCAATCCGGCGACCGCCGGGAAAGGGCTGAACCGGCTCGTCGACGCCGGGATCTTGCAGAAGAGAAGAGGGATCGGCATGTTCGTAGCCACAGGTGCCCACGAGCGGCTCATGTCCGCCCGACGCGAGGCCTTCGCAGACCAATATCTCTCACCACTGATCCACGAGGCCGCACGGCTGGGCATCGACTCCGACAAACTCATCGCGATGATCGGCCATCGTGCCGCCGTCGCGGGAAAGTGACAGGGCATCATGAGTCTCGCCATTGAAGCCATCGACCTGACGAAGGTCTACCGGCAGACCACCGCACTGGACCAGGTCAGCCTCGGCATCGAAAAGAACACCATCTGCGGCCTCCTGGGCCGCAACGGAGCAGGGAAGACGACGTTGATGTCCATCCTGGCCGGCCAGGAACTCAAGACCTCGGGCCAAGCCCGGGTGCTGGGGGCGGATCCTTTCGAGAATGCCGCGGTGCTGGCCCAGCTCAGCTTCGCCCGGGAGAACCAGAAATATCCGGAGGAGTTCAAGGTCTCCCACGTCCTGCGCACGGCCCCCTGGTTCTACGCCGGATGGGATGCGGAGTTTGCCCGGCGTCTGGTCGGGGAATTCCGGCTACCGCTGAAGACGCCGATCAAGAAGCTCTCCCGCGGGCAGCTCTCCGCCGTGGCCATCGTCGTGGGCCTGGCCTCCCGGGCACCGGTCACCTTCTTCGACGAGCCCTACCTCGGGCTCGACGCGACGGCACGCGGGATCTTCTACGACCTGCTGCTTCAGGACTACATGGAGCATCCGCGCACCATCCTCATGTCCACGCACCTGATCGACGAGGCAGCCAACCTCCTCGAACACGTCGTGGTCCTGCAGGATGGGCGGAAGATCCTGGATTCCTCCGTCGAGGAGGCCACCGCCTCGGCCTTCACCCTCTCCGGAACGGCGACTGCCGTCGCCGAGGCGACCGACGCGCGGAAGGTCCTGCGCACCCAGGCCCTGGGCGGCCTACGCTCGGTGACGATCGCCGGCGCTCCCG
>JBBSRM010000285.1:0-3170 GCA_038243055.1 Actinomycetales bacterium | reverse complement strand
GGCACCGCTGCCGCGTGGCAGGGCACCGACGGCGTCGATGGATCCGGCCGAGGACACCGATCGGTAGAAGTCCCCACCCTTGAAGTCGGGATCCAGGCGGATGGCCTGGGTCTGGATCTGTCCGAAGGCGATCTGCTCGGCAGAGGCGACGGCGGTGGCCGCGATGACCGCGCACCGGGCCACGCGTTCGGGGTATTCCACGGCCCATTCCAGCGCCCGCGCCCCGCCGAGGGAACCGCCCAGGACGGAGTGCCAGCACGAAATGCCCAGGTAGTCGGCCAGCCGGGCCTCGGTACGCACCGAGTCCCGCACGGTGGTGAACGGGAAGCGCGAACCCCACGCCTGCCCGTCCGGATCCAGGCTGGAGGGTCCACTCGAGCCGTAACAGCCGCCGACCATGTTCGGAGCCACGACGAAGAACCTGTCGGTGTCGATCGTCTTGCCGGGACCGACGAGGCCGTCCCACCAGCCCTCTTCCTGGCTGTGCCCGCGGGAGACATGGGTGTCCCCCGTCAGGGCGTGGAGCAACAGCACCGCGTTGGAGGCCTGGGCGTCCAGGGTTCCCCAGGTCTCGTAGCCGATCATCACCTCGGGCAGCCAGCCGCCGGTTTCGAACCGGTAGCCGCCGATGGGCACGCATTTGAGGATGCCGTCATTGATCTGCGGCGACCCGGGGGCCTGACGTCGTTCCCTCACGTCGCCAACGCCCTGGCTCACCGGACTGCCTGGACTTCCGGGACGTCATCGACGACGACGTCACCGGCTGCTGCGGCGGCAGCGAACCCGATCTCGAGGTCGGCGATGATGTCGTCGATATGCTCGATGCCCACCGAGAGGCGAACCAGTCCCGGTCCCACGCCCGCTGCCGCGCGTTCGGCATCGCTGAGCTGGGAGTGGGTGGTCGAGGCGGGGTGGATCACCAGGGAGCGCACGTCGCCGATGTTCGCGACATTGGAGTGCAGTTCCAGTCCGTCGACGAAGGCCCGGCCGGCCTGCTCGCCGCCGGCGATCTCGAAGGCCAGGACCGCACCGACGCCCTTCGGTGCGTATTTGCGGCCGAGTTCGTACCAGGGGCTCGAGGGCAGGCCGGCGAAGGCGACGGAATCGACCTGGGCGTGCGCCTCGAGCCATTCGGCGACCTTCTGCGCGTTTTCCACATGGCGTTCCATGCGCAGGCTCAGGGTTTCCAGGCCCTGGGCGATGAGGAACGCGTTGAACGGGGACACCGCCGAACCCAGATCGCGCAATAACTGGACGCGCGCCTTGAGGATGAACGCCAGGTTCGCCCCCAGGGCACCGCCGACCCCGAGATCGCGGGCGAAGACCAGCCCGTTATAGGACTCATCAGGGGTGTTGAATTCCGGGAAGCGCTCCGGGTCCTTCGCGAAATCGAAGTTGCCCGAATCCACGATCACCCCGGCGACGGAGGTTCCGTGTCCGCCCAGGTACTTCGTGGCCGAGTGCACCACGATGTCGGCACCGAATTCGATGGGGCGGACCAGGTACGGAGTGCCCAGGGTGTTGTCCACGATGAGCGGGACGCCGGCCTCGTGGGCCACCGAGCTGACGCCCTCGATATCGAGCACGTCCTGGCGCGGATTGGAGATGACCTCACCGAAGAAGGCCTTCGTTTTCGGCTTCACCGCGGCCCGCCAGGAGTCCAGGCTGTCCGGATCCTCCACGAAGGTGACCTCGATGCCCAGACGCTTCAGCGTGTGCTTGAACAGGTTCTGCGTTCCGCCGTAGAGGCTCGGGCTGGCCACGATGTGGTCTCCGGCTCCTGCGAGGTTGAGGATCGAGAACGTGGTGGCCGCCTGGCCGGAGGCCAGCAGCAAACCGCCGACGCCGCCTTCGAGGTTGGCGATCCGGGTTTCGACGGCTTCCTGCGTGGGGTTGCCGATGCGGGTATAGAGCGGCGCCAGTTCCTGCAGGGCGAAGCGCGCGGCAGCGCTCTCGGCACTGGGGAAGACATACGACGTCGTCTGGTAGATCGGCAGTGCCCGGGCCCCGGTGGTGGGATCCGGAACCTGACCGGCGTGGATCTGGCGGGTTTCAAAAGACCATGATGCAGACATTTCTGTCCCCGTTCTACGACTCAGGGGCCCCTGTTCCACAGCGATCCCCGGGAGGGAACGCCGGGAGGTGACCCGCGCTTGTCCGTTCTCCTGGTGGAGGCGAACCAGGTCTTCACCCGGGGCACCCCACCGCGAGTGGAGGGTTGCCGGCCAGCAAACCGGGGTTTTGCGCTGGCACTCATGACCTGCCACCAGTGTTCTAGATCGGGCCGGACCCCGCAACAAAGCGACGCCAATATGACCGCAGGGCGCAACATTCGCCCTGGTCCCCCGACTTTGCCTCCGTCATGGCGGCCACGCAGACGCCCCGAGACGGCTCACGGAAAAAACGCACCATAGTGTCTTAGGGCACCCTAAGTCGAGACGCATCTCACAAAGTGCAATCATGAAGCCATGATGAGGTTGGATCACGTTTCGTACGCATGTGGACCAGACGGGTTGGCCGCGACGGCCGCCCGTGTCGGCAAGACTCTGGGGATCGAGTCCGTCAAGGGAGGCATTCATCCCCGCTTCGGGACCAGGAACGTCATTTTCCCGTTGATGAACACCCAGTACCTGGAGGTCGTGGAGGTCCTGGACCACCCGTCCTCGGATAAGGCGCCGTTCGGTCAGGCCGTCCGGGCCCGCTCGGAGATGGGTGGCGGTTGGATGGGTTGGTGCGTCGCCGTCGACGACCTGGCCCCGTTCGAGGAACGCCTGGGCCGGTCATCGGTCCCGGGGAACCGCAAGTTCCCCGATGGCCAGGAACTGACGTGGCAGCAGATCGGCATCAAGGGTCTGATCGCCGACCCGCAGGTGCCGTACATGCTGCGCTGGGATACCGGCACCGAGGACCTTCACCCGTCCCGGGCGCTGGAACCGCAGGGGAGCATCTCGGGCATTTCCATCGCCGGTTCGGTCGAGCGCGTGCGCGAATGGCTGGGCACCCCTTCGGAGTCGCCGCTGGGCGATGTGGAGGTCCAGTGGGAGGCCCCCAACGGCACCCCGGGGATCATGTCGGTGACCTTCGAGACCCCCTCGGGAACCATCACCCTCTGATCCGGGCACGGACCCTGAACACTGAACGACGGCGGCCTGCGGGCCGCCGTCGTTCTC
>JBBSRM010000284.1:0-3172 GCA_038243055.1 Actinomycetales bacterium | reverse complement strand
GAGGCCGCAGCCAAGTAGTCTTCGGCACTGCCGAAACCCGTAGCACCCACGGCGCCGCGTCCACCCGGAATCCCGGGAGGGCGCGGCGCCGTGTTGTGTCCGGGGCCGGCGCGCTCTTGTAGGATTTAGCTGCGGGCCCCCATAGCCCAATTGGTAGAGGCGGGAGACTTAAAATCTCTGTGTTGTCGGTTCGAGTCCGACTGGGGGTACTGATACCGGCTCCGAGGAATCAAGGAGTCAAAAAGCGGTGTCGCTGACCAGTTCGGCGCCGGCGGACTCGACCACCTGGCCGATTCCACCTTCATCGAAGGCCCGGCGTTGGCGGGCTGCGCCGTTGCCGGAACCCAGGAGTTCCCGCAGACCTGCGGAGACGTAGGCAGCATCCCCGAATTTGATGAGGTGTTCCTCGACGGTGTCGAAGATCAGATATGCCAGTGCGGAGGCTGAGGCGCGTTCGCAACTTGGTAGGGAGACCAGATCCCCCTCCATGCCGTATCGGGCAGCGTGCCAGGTGGCGACGTCGGACTCCTCGGGGGTGATGCTGTCCGGGGTGGGCGACCGGTGCAATGCCTCCACTGCCAATGAGCGGACCAGCAGTGCGAAAAGCACTGATTCGCGGGCGGTCAGCTGCATATCGATGGCGCGGACCTCCAGACTCCCGCGCAAGGGGGAAAGCCTGGCTCCCCATCCAATGTGTTGCTGGGTTTCGATGCCCGGGGTCTCCAGCAGCTGGTCAACACGCTCGGTGTAGTCACGGGCACCGAAGAAGTGTGGCGGGATGCCGTGGACGGGCAAGGCCAGATTGCGGATGGTCCTCCAACTGGCGAATCCGGTGTCCGTGCTGTTCCAGAGCGGGGAGTTCGCCCCCAAGGCCATGAGGACGGGCATCCAGCGACGCAGGTGGTTCATGACCTGGACGCCTTCTTCGGGGGTCGGGACCGGGAGATGGATGCGCAAGGCACCACCTTCCTGCCCGGTCGACGGCGCACACGGGTTTGCCGCGGAGGAAAGTGCGGGAACCAGCCCGAACCCGATGGCCGTCGCGCCGGTCTCGGCCGCGAGTGTGCGGACCGCCCGGCGATTTTCCAACAACGCCTCCAACGCCTCGGCGCCGGTCTGGAAGATGAAGGTATCAGGCGCTGTTTCGTGGGTGGGCTCGTCGTGGGTGGAGGGATCACCGGGCCCGACGAGTCGTCCGGTCGCTGGATCCACGAGGAGGAAGTCCTCCTCGATGCCGAACTTCATATCTCCTCCTGGGTGGTATCCGCCCCCCGGTGGGGGACGAGCCGGTGCGCCATGTCGGCGCAGGGCTGAACGAAGCCCCCTCTGAAGCCGAGCGTATCGGCGGACGCCTTGGCTGTCACCCTTCTTCGTGCAGCTGGAGTGCTCTGGTCCCGGAGAACACGAGGAGACGCCGTGGTCTACTCGGTCTCGGCGGCGATCTCGGCTTCGGACGGCGCCGAGAAGTCCATGTCACGCAGCGGCACGACCCGGCTTTTGGCGACGAAGCGGTGGAAGAGCCAGAGCCCCAGGAAGAGGGGGATGCCGATGTAGGAGGAGAGGACTTCCATGCCACGGCCGGCGACGACGGCTTCATAGTTTTGTCCGGCAATCACCAGCAGCAGCACCGCGAAGGCCAACAACGGGCCGATGGGGAAGAATGCCGCCCGGTAGGGCAGTTCGCCCACCGTATGCCCCTGGGCCAGGAAGCCGCGGCGGAAGCGGTAGTGCGAGACGGCGATCCCCGTCCACACCAGGAAGCCGGAGAGCCCGGATACATTCACCAGCCAGGCGTAGGCCGAGCCCTGGCCCAGCAGGGCGCTGAGGAAGCCGAACAGGCCCACGCCAGCGGTGGCCATCAGCGCAGGTAGGGGCACGCCGCGGGTATTCACCCGACCGAAGATGGCCGGGGCCTTGCCGTCGCGGGCCAGGGAGTAGAACATGCGGGTCGAGGCGTAGAGCCCCGAATTGCCGGCCGAGAGGACGGCGGTGAGGATGACGGCGTTCATCAACGCCGCAGCGAAGGCGATCCCCGCTCGTTCGAAAACCAGCGTGAAGGGTGACGCCGCCACGTCGGCTTCCCCGGAGGCCAACAGACTCGGGTCGGTGAAGGGAACCAGGCAGCCGATGATGAAGATGGCGCCGATGTAGAAGAGCATGATGCGCCAGAGGACGGAGCGGATGGCCCGGGGGATCTCCCGCCGCGGGTTCTTCGCCTCACCGGCGGCCACGCTCACCAGCTCGGTGCCCTGGAAGGAGAAGCCGGCGATCATGAAGACGGAAATGATCGACACCCAGCCACCGTGGAAGACCTCTTCAGGAGTCTGCCAATGACTCAAACCGGGGGAGTTCTCGCCCAATATGCCCAGGATCATGAACACCCCGGCCACCAGGAACACCACCACCACGGCGGGGACCTTGATCAGGGCCAGCCAGAACTCACTTTCGCCGAAGACCTTCGACGAGAGGGCGTTCAGTCCCGTGAGTACGGTCAGGAAGAGGCCGGCCCAGACCCAACCGGGAACGTCGGGCAGCCAGAAGGACATCACGATTCCGGCGGCGACCAGCTCTGCTGCCACGGTGATCGCCCAATTGAACCAGTAGTTCCAGCCGATGGCGAACCCGAACGAGGGGGAGACAAAGCGGGTGGCGAACGTCTGGAAGGAGCCGGCCACCGGGAGCTTGGCCGACATTTCCCCCAACGACTGCATCAGCAGGAACACCATCAACCCAACCGCGGCATAGGCGACCAACGCACCCCCGGGGCCGGCCTGGGCAATCGTGCCGCCCGAGGCGACGAACAGACCGGTTCCGATGGAACCGCCAATGGCGATCATTTGCAGGTGGCGGCTGCTCAATCCTCGCTTGAGCTCGCGATCAGGTGTGCGACCGGTGGCTTGGTTGCTGAGCGGTAGCCACGGAATCCCTGCTCATGGGTGCCCCCAGGCCAGGTGTGGGTCATCAGATGTCTGATCTTCCGGAGGGGAGGGCGCCGCCGGGTGGGCGACCGCGCCGGCCGAGGCCGGATCGCGGGCGCGGGGATTCTGCTGCATGGGTGGCTTTCCTGCTCTGGGGTTTGCCGGGGAATGAATCCATCGTGGAGGCAGTGGCCCGGTGCTGAGGGAGCCCCGGGGAGCCAGCCCTATCCGTCAGGGAAAGGGTCGGTCCGTTC
>JBBSRM010000283.1:0-3174 GCA_038243055.1 Actinomycetales bacterium | reverse complement strand
GGGCCGAACCCCTGATAGAGGTGGTAGCTGCCGCGCACCACCGCGCTGGTGAGGATGATCGACCAGGTCCCCCAGCCCAGCTGCCGCAGCCGGTCGAAGAGGTACCCGATCACGATCGTCTCCTCCAGGATGCCGTGCCTGATGGCCGAGAGCAGCAGCACCGGAATGGTCCACCAATATGGTTCCAGCGCCTCGGGGACGATGGCCGTGGTCACGCCCAGGGCCCGGCCCAGCGCGTAGATACCCAGCGTGCCGACCCCGATCAGCGCGAACAGCCCGACCCCTTGCCAGGAGTCCTTCCCGGAACGGCGCAGGTCGAACCCCAGCTGGCGGAATCCGTTCCTTCCAGCCAGCTGGAAGAGGTAGAACACCAGGGCGACCGGTACCAGGGCGAACATGATGTCCATCAGCTGGTACGTCAGATCGAAGTACTGCCGGTTGCTGAGCGAGTTATTCAGCGTCGTCGTCTGCGAGCCCAACGGGCCGCGGCTGAGCTTGTCGATCAGCGAAACGATCGCGTAGACCGCGGACTGCCCCAGCGAGAGCCCCAGGACGATCAGGATTTCCGGCCAGAGGCTCTTGGTACGCATGTGTGAATACTAGGCCAGCGGCGCGGACCCCACGGCGGTGCGATCCACCCGCTGCCCGGCACGCCAGACGGCGCCGGTCAACGGCATGCCCGGCCGGTAGGCCAGATGGGCTGCGGACGGTGCGTTGAGCAGCTGCAGATCCGCCCGCTTGCCCACCTCGATGCTGCCCACATGATCCTGCACGCCCAGGGCCAGGGCCCCGCCCATCGTTGCTGCCTGCAGGGCCTCGGTCAGGCTCAACCGCATCTGGAGCACCGCGGTGGAAACGCAGAACGCCATCGAACTGGTGTAGCTGGTCCCCGGGTTGCAGTTCGAGGCCAGGGCGATTTCCACCCCGGCGTCGAGCAGTCGGCGTCCGTCGGCCAAGGGCTGGCGGGTGGATAGGTCACAGGCCGGCAGGCACGTGGCCACGGTCCCTGCTTCCCCGGTTCCCGTCTCGCGGTCCCAGGCGGACCAGGATCCGGCGAGCGCTTCGACGTCGGCGTCGTCGAGGTAGTTCACATGGTCCACGCTGGCGGCGCCGAATTCCACGGCCAGCCGTACGCCCGGCCCGTTGCCGAGCTGGTTGCCGTGCACCCGCAGGCCGAGTCCTGCATCGCGGCAGGCGCTGAGGACCCTGCGGGATTGCTCTTCGTTGAAGGCTCCGCGCTCGCAGAACACGTCGGCCCATTTCACGTAGGGGCGCACTGCGGAGAGCATGTCCCCGCAGACCAGATCCGTGTACTCCTCGGCGTCGGCGCCCGGCGGGACCAGATGCGCGCCCAGGTAGGTGACCTGGTCCACGATCGTGGAGGCGATGCGGGCGTGGCGGGCTTCCTCGTTGACGTCGAGCCCGTAGCCGGTCTTGGTCTCCAGATAGGTCGTTCCCCCGGCGGCGGCCTCGGCCACCCGGCCCATGAGTAGGCGGGTGAGTTCGTAGTCTGTGGCGGCCCGGGTCGCTTCCATGGTCACGCCGATCCCGCCGGCGGCGTAGTCCTGTCCGGCCATCCTCGCCTCGAATTCGGCGGCCCGGTCCCCGGCGAACATCAGGTGGGTATGTGAATCCACCCAGCCCGGCAGCGCGGCGCGGCCACCGGCGTCGTACACGGTGTCCACTGCCGGGGCCTGCCGGGGATGCCCTATCCAGGCGATGCGCCCGCGATCCAGGACGACGGCGGCACCCGTCAGGACGCGCGCGTCCGGGTCCAGGGTGGTCAATTCCCCGATGTTGGTCACCAAGGTGGCGCTCATGCGAACTCCCGATGCTCGTAGGTGAAGGTCCGGAACAAGGCGGCAGGATCGCCGAGCCGGGTGTGGATGCCCTCGCGGGCGACCTCGACGCCGTTGATGACCACAGCGTGGACGTCGGCGGCGGTGGCCGTCAAGGGCAGTTGGGGGACGCGGCTACCTGCGGTGCGCAGACTGCCCGCGTCCACCAGGACATGGTCGTCGTTTTCGGGCAGGGACAGGCTGCGCAATCCCCCGGTCCGCGATACCTCGGTCAGTTCGGCCGGGGCGAAGCGCCCCCGGATGCCGGTCTGCAGGCGTTCGCCGTATTCGAGCGCGCGCATCTCCAGATACGGGTCGATGACGGCATGCTGGTCGGTGCCCAGGGCGATGTTCGCCCCAGCGTCGGCCAGTTCGCGGGCCGGGCCGATGCCGTCCGCCAGATCGGCCTCGGTGGTCGGACACATCACGATCGAGCAGCCGGCATCCCCCAGCGCCGTGATGTCGGCGGCGGTCAGGTGGGTGGCGTGGACCGCCGAGAGCCGCGGGCCGAGCAGTCCGTACCCGGCCAGCAGGCCGGTGGGGCTGACCCCGTGGGCTGCCAGACACGCTTCGTTTTCGGCCGGCTGTTCAGAGAGGTGCACATGCAGCGGCTCCGCCGGTTCCAGTGCCGCGGCGATGACCTTCAGCGCCGGGGCCGGCACTGCGCGGACCGAGTGGATGGCAGCGCCCAGGGTGACCAGGCCGGCACCTTCGGCGTCGGTCGCGGGCTCCTCGGCGGTCAGTGCCGCCCGCAAGGCCGTATGCCGGCCCACCCAGCCGGCGGCGTCGCCGTCGGCGAAGCGCAGCTGGGTGGGATTCAACTCCACCGGGTTCCCTTGGGCATCGAGCCCACCGGAGAGGTAGCAGGTGTCGAGGAGGACCAACCGGATTCCCGCGGCCCGGGCGGCCCGGGCCAGCGCCCGTTCCATGTCGTGGTCGGGGTAGGGGGCACCACCGGTGCCGTGGTGCAGGTAGTGGAATTCCCCGACGGCCGTGAACCCGGTGACCACCATTTCGGCGAACACCGCGGTGGCCAGTTGTTCGTAGCCTGCCGGGTCCAAGTGTTCGGCGGCGGCATACATCTGCTCGCGCCAGGTCCAGAAGTCCCCGGCCCCGCCGGCCTCCCTCTCATGGGTGCGTCCGCGCAGGATCCGGTGGAAGGCATGCGAATGGGCGTTGACCGGACCCGGCACCCGCACCAGGGTCTCTTCGTTCCCGCTCACAAAAGATCCTCCAGGGTGTCGGCCAGGGCCGCGGTCCCGGCTGTGGCGTCGTCGTCCTCCACGTGTTCCTCGGGCGAGTGGCTGATCCCTGAGGGGTTGCGCACGAAGAGCAT
>JBBSRM010000282.1:0-3175 GCA_038243055.1 Actinomycetales bacterium | reverse complement strand
CGCAGCAGCAGCTCGGCCATCAGGTATCCGTAGGTGATCGCATGGTAGGCGACCTTCGTCCCCGGTTCCCACAGCGGGGTCTGCGCAGCCAGGATGGAGGCGTTGAGCCGGTTGTCGTACCTGGTGTTTCCGCCTTCGGGTTCGGGGTCCACGTAGACCAGCCCGACCGTGTGGTTCAGCAGCATCGAGACCGGCACATCCTGTTTGCCGGCTGCGGCGAACTCCGGCCAGTAATCGGCCACCGGACGGCGGACGTCCAGCTGGCCGCGGCCGACGACGATCGCTGCAACGGTCGCCACAATGCCCTTCGTCCCTGAAAACAGTACGGCCCGCGTGTTCTCGTCCCAGGTGGCCGGCCCGGATAATCCGGGCCCCGGGGCGGTCCCGGTCTTCACCGTCGTGCCGCCGTGGAAACGGGCCACGGGGGCACCTGCGCGGTAGACGCAGAAGGACATGCCACCGGCGCTGGCCTGAAGATGCCTGGCAAACGCCTCCTGCAGCATGGCGAAGTCCGCGTCGGGCAGGGCGCCGTCGTTATGAGCCTGGAAGAGGGCGGGGGAGGCTGAGCCACCGGATGACGGCTGCGCTGATGGTGTATCGGTGGGCATGGGGACGGTTTCCTTAGAACGTGGGGACATGATCGAGCAGCTGCCGGGTGTAGGCGTGCTGCGGGTTGTTCAACACCTCGTCGGTGGGACCCAGATCCACGATCCGTCCCCGCTGCAGCACAGCCAGACGTTGGGAGATATGGCGGGCCAGGGCGATGTTGTGGGTGACGAAAAGCATCGACATGCCGGTTTCCAGCTGCAGCGTGCGCAGCAGGTCGAGGATGGAGGCCTGCACCGAGACGTCCAACGCGGAGGTGACTTCGTCGCAGACCAGCACCGACGGCGCATTGACCAGGGCGCGGGCGATGGCCGCACGCTGGCGTTCGCCACCACTGAGTTCGCCGGGACGCCGATCCAGGTAGGAGGCGCCCAGCTTGACCTGGTCCAGTGCCTCGAGCACCAGGGCCCGGCGTTTGCGCCGGCTGGTGATTCCGGCCGTCTGCAACGGCACCTCCACCGACTCGCAGACGCTGCGCCGTGGATTGAGCGAGGAGAACGGGCTCTGGAACACGTACTGGATTCCCTGACGCTGTTCCGCGGTGCGTCCGCGGGTGCCCTGGGCCAGCTCGGTGCCACGCAAGGAAACGGAGCCGCGGTAGGCGTCGTTCAGCCCGGCGATGCAGCGCGAGAGGGTCGTCTTGCCCGAGCCTGATTCGCCCAGCAGCATCATCGATTCCCCGGCCGCGAGGGAGAGGTCGATGCCGTCCAGGATCCGGGCCGGACCGTAGGACAGTTCCAGGGAGGAGACCGAGAGGACCTCGGTGGACGACGGCGTTGCTTCGTCGGAGGGGGCCGCTGCCGTGGCGTCGGGGATGGTGTTGATGCGCTGCTCGCCGGGAGCGTGCGGGCCGGGAATCACCAGGGGCTGTTCCCCGGTGATCGCCTCCACGTCGCCCACCCGGCGTTTGCCGGCCAGGTCGGGAACGGCGGCCAGCAGTTTGCGGGTGTACCGGTGGGTGGGCCTGAAGAGGACGTCCTGGGTGGTCCCGCGTTCGACGACCTCGCCCGAGAGCATGACCAGGACCTCGTCGGCGACCGTGGCCACCACGGCCAGATCGTGGGTGATGTACAGGCCCGCGACCTGGTGGCGTGCGGCCATCTCGTGGATGGTCTTGAGCACCAGGGCCTGGGTGGTGACATCCAAGCCGGTGGTCGGCTCATCCAGGACCATCACCGAGGGGCGGCAGGCGAAGGCCATGGCGATGCCCACCCGCTGCTGCTGCCCGCCGGAGAGCTGGTGGGGGTAGCGGCGACGGTATGCCTCGTTGTTTTCCAAACCGACCTCGGTGAGGACCTCGATGACCCGGGTGGTGCGCTCGCGCTCGTTCGCCCCGAAACGGTGGACCTGGAGGGTCTCCAGGATCTGCTCCCCGATCCGCATGGCGGGGTTCAGGGACAGGGCGGGGTCCTGCGGGACATAGGAGATGGACCCGCCGCGCAGCACCCTGACCTTCGGGGCGCTGAGTTCGAGCAGGTTGCCCGAGGCTTCCTCGCCGCCCAGATGGACCGAACCGGCGGTCAGTTTCAGGCCCTGGCGGAAATGGCCCATGCAGGCCAGCCCCGCGGTGGTCTTCCCGGAGCCGGATTCCCCGACCAGCGCCAGGATCCGTCCCGGGTGCAACTCGAAATCGACCCCGTGCAGGATCTCCTTGCCGGCAAGCGTGGCCACCCGTAGGTCGGCGGCCCGCAGTGCCGCGACGTTTGATGCTTCGTTCTTCACGGTGTCCATGTCTATTCTCCCGCGTTCAGGTTGGCCGAGGCCCTTGCCAGGGAATCGGTGAGCAGGTTGGTCCCGACGGTCAGGATGGCGATGGCCACCACCGGCAGGATCACGCCCCAGGGCTGGACGCTCAAGGCGATCCGGTTCTCGTTGATCATCAGGCCCCAGTCGGCCGTGGGCGGCTGCATGCCCAGACCCAGGAACGACAGGGCGGCGACGAATCCGATGGAGTACGTCATGCGCAGTCCCAGTTCAACCATGAGCGGGCCGGTGATGTTCGGCAGCACGTCCTTGAGGAGGATCCGCCACTTCGGGACCGCATACATCTCCGAGGCGCGGACGAAGTCCTCGGTGATCACCGAAGATGTCGCCGAACGGGTCACGCGGGCCACCCGGGGTGCGTGGGTGATGCCGATGACGGTGACCAGTACCCAGCCCTGCGGGCCCAGGACGGTGATCGCCAACAGGGCGAAGACCAGCTGGGGCAAGGCCAACAGGACATCGTTGGAGCGCATGATCAGGTTGTCCAGCCAGGGGCTGGAATAGGCTGCGACCATGCCGATCACCACGCCGACGAACATGCCCAGGGCGGTGGCCAGGGCGGCGTAGACCAGCAGCCGCAGCCCGCCGTCGAGGAAACGGCTGAGGATGTCGCGGCCGAGGTTGTCGGTGCCGAAGATGCCGTCGGGCTGGAACGGCCGACCGGAGAAGGACGTGCTGGTGAACCCGGTCGCCCAGGGCAGCAGCAGTGGGCCCACCAGAGCTACGAGCAGGACGATGCCGGTCAGTACGGCGCCGATCCTGGCCTGCTTTTGGCGCATCATGCGCCGGAAGAGGCCCGGTGCTG
>JBBSRM010000281.1:0-3197 GCA_038243055.1 Actinomycetales bacterium | reverse complement strand
GGCGTGCCCGACCTCTGGTGGCTGCCCCGCGTACGTGGGAAGAGATCGAAGATCCGCGGCTGCGGCAGCTCGGCTACCAGGAGGTGCTCGAGCGCGTCGCCGACGGCATCGACCCGTTGGCCGCTCAAGGGTGGTCCGGCAGCACCGCGCCGGACCGATTGGAGAAGTACAGGTCCATGCGGGATGTGGCCCGGACCCCGGAGCCGGTGTCAGAGGACCCGGTGTCGGAGCGGGAGGGAGCGCCGAGCTTCGTCATCCAGGAACACCACGCCTCGCATCTGCACTGGGATTTTCGTCTGGAGCATTCCGGGGTCCTGGTGTCGTGGGCCGTGCCTAAGGGTCCGCCGCTGGATGTCGGAGAGAACCGGCTGGCGGTCATGACGGAGGACCACCCGCTGGACTACGGGTCCTTCGAGGGGTCCATCCCCAAGGGCCAATACGGCGCCGGGGAGGTGGCGATCTGGGACGCAGGCACCTACGAACTGGAGAAATGGCGGGAGGGCCACGAAGTCATCGCCGTACTGCACGGCCGTTCCGATGGCGGCCTGGGAGGGGTACCGCGGCGCTTTGCGCTGATCAACGCGCCGGGCATGGGGGCTGAAAAGAACTGGCTCATCCACCTGATGAAGGAGCAGCCGGAAACAGAGCACGGGGCGAATGTCGGTAGCCCGGCCCCCGATACGTCAACGGAGGCACCGAAACCGCCGGACCGCAGCAAGGGCTCCACCCAGCGGGGGGCCACGGCTCGGACCACGGCGCGCGACCCCGGCGACCTGCCAGCGCCGATGCTCGCGACCAAAGGCTTACCCGCCGACCTTGATCCGGACGAGGACTGGTCCTACGAGATGAAGTGGGACGGCGTCCGGGCCATCGCCGGGGTGGCCGACGGAGCCGTGACCTTGCTCAGCCGCAACGGCCATGACATGACCAGCGTCTATCCCGAACTGCAGGAACTGGCCCGGCTCGTCGGGGACGGCGCAGTGCTCGACGGCGAGATCGTTGCGCTGAACGCTGCTGGACGGCCCGACTTCGGACGGCTGCAGCAACGGATGAAGCTGACGAAAAGGCGTGAAATCGACGCGATGTCTGAAAAAGTCCCGGTCCACTTCATGGCCTTCGATGCGCTCCGGCTGCCCTCACTCTCTGCCCACCGCGAGGTCCGCCAACTGATGCGCTCACCCTATGCCCAACGCCGGGCCGCACTGGCCGAAGCGGTCACCGAAGGAGCCTACATCCACGTCCCCATGGCGCACGGCGGACGTCTGCAGGATGCCATCGACACCAGTCGCGAACTTCAGTTGGAAGGCATCGTGGCGAAGAAATCCGGCGGGCGCTACCTGCCCGGAAAGCGCAGCCGGGGATGGATCAAGCTCAAGCACGAGACGCACCAGGAAGTCATCGTCATCGGATGGCGCCCGGGTACCGGATCGCGCTGCGACACCATCGGATCGCTGCTGCTCGCGGTGAACGACGACGATGGACTCCATTACGTGGGACGGGTTGGCTCGGGCTTCTCCACCGCTGAACTACACGAGACGAAGTCCAGGTTGGAGCGGATCATCCGCAAGACCCCGCCCAGCGATGACGTCCCTGCAGAGGACCAGCGTGACGCCGTCTGGGTGACGCCGAAACTCGTCGGTGAGGTGAAGTTCAGCGAAGTCACCGGTGATGGCCGGTTGCGCCATCCGGTCTGGCGCGGCTGGAGGCCCGACCAGGAAGCCGCTGGAGTCAGGTGGGAATGAGCTCGGTGGAACGCCTTAACCATTGCCGACAGAGGTGGCGTCGCCTAGCGTGAGGGCACGAAGCACGGTCGCCGAATCCAGGAGTTCATCCCATGGAAAAGCCCGCATCTGACCCGCAGAATGCCGAGGCACAACTGCAGCTGGACAACCCCGCCACCAGGTTCCCGAAGATCTCGCCGCCGAAGCAGGACCAGCCCGAGCCAGGGCTGGACACCGAACTCGAACCCCGGGCCGACCACGGCGAGAACACCTACGTGGGAACCGGCAGGTTGAAGGGTCGCAAGGCCCTGGTGACCGGCGGTGATTCGGGCATCGGTGCAGCAGTGGCCATCGCCTTCGCCCGTGAAGGCGCCGATGTGGCCATCGCCCACCTGCCCTCGGAGGAGCAGGACGCCCGCAACGTCCTTTCCGTCATCGAAGCCGAGGGCCGCATCGGTGTCGGGCTAGCCGGCGACCTGCTCGATGACGTTTACCGCAACTCGTTGGTCGATCAGGCCGCCGAGGCGCTGGGTGGACTGGATATCCTGGTGAACAACGCCGGCAAACAGATCGCCATCGAGAAGCTCGAGGATCTGGACGACGCACAGGTCATGAAGACCTTCCAAGTCAACATCCTGGCGATGTTCACACTCAGCAGGGCGGCCCTCAAGCACTTCCCGGACGGGGCCACCATCATCAACACGACGTCCGTCCAGGCCTACGATCCCTCGCCGACGTTGCTGGACTACGCGTCCACCAAGGCGGCGATCAATGCGTTCACCAAGGGACTGGCCGTCCAGTTGGCACCACGCGGGATCCGCGTGAACGCCGTGGCGCCGGGGCCGATCTGGACGCCGCTGCAGGTTTCCGACGGCCAGCCCAAGGAAGCCCTGCCGGAGTTCGGGCACAACGTTCCGCTGGGCCGTGCCGGGCAACCCGTCGAGCTGGCCCCGGCCTACGTGTTCCTGGCATCGGCGGAGTCCAGCTATGTCGTGGGGGAGACGCTCAACGTCAACGGCGGCAAATCCACACCCTGATCAGCGAGTTACCGGACTCCGCGCGGACCCCGGGGCGTTCGCCGGTCAGAGGGTCCAGTCGGTGAGCTCCGATGCGTCCTCGCCGTGGATGCGTGTATGGTCGCGGGCGTCCACCAGCTGCTGCTCATAGCGTTCGCGCAAACCGGGGTAGCGCTCGTGCATCCCGGGCACCCGGTCCAGGACATCCAGGGCCAGGTGGAACCGATCGATGCGATTGAGCATGGCCATATCGAATCCGGTGGTCGTCGTACCTTCCTCGATGAAGCCGTGCACATGGAAATTGGGTTGGTTCTTCCGGCGGTAGGCCAACCGATGGATCAGCCACGGGTAGCCGTGATAGGCGAAAACCACGGGGCGATCCCGGGTGAAGTAGGAGTCGAACGCTTCGGTCGGGAGGCCATGGGGGTGCTGGGTTTCATCCTGGAGGCGCATCAGGTCG
>JBBSRM010000280.1:0-3229 GCA_038243055.1 Actinomycetales bacterium | reverse complement strand
GTCACCCCGACCCCCCAGAGCAGCGCTCCGACGAGGTTGAAGGCGATGAACGTGCGGTAGTGCATCTTCGCGACACCGGCGATGACGGGGACGAAGGTCCGCACGATCGGCACGAAGCGGGCCAGGATGACCGCCCGGCCACCGAAGCGCTCGAAGAATTCGTGGGCCTTGTCCACGTATTCCTTCCTGAAGAAGCGCGAATCGGGTTTATTGAACACCGAAGGTCCAGCCTTATGGCCGATGAGATAACCGGTCTGGTCCCCGGCGAAGGCGGCGAGGAACACGCACCCGGCAAAGACCCACAGGTTCACGTCGATGGCGCCGGTGGCCACCAGCAGGCCAGCGGTGAACAGCATGGAATCACCGGGCAGGAAGAAGCCGACCAGCAGGCCGGTTTCGGCGAAGACGATGCCGCAGACCAGCAGCACGATCCAGGGGGCCAACCGCGGATCGCGCAGGAAGACATCGGGGTTCAGGAAGTCCGGCAGCAAGCCGGCCATCTGTGGCTGGAGGGTCACTGCGGCGTCCAGGGCCGGGCTCAGGGCGTCAATCATCACGTGCCCCAGCTTACCGGCGGGTGGGCCTTCGGCCGGCCCGAAACAGGCCCCCGAGTCAAAGTGTGGGCAGACTCCCAGCAATGCCCCGCTAAGGTGGTGGGGTGGCTTTGGACTTTACGGCGATCGATTTCGAGACGGCCAACGGATTTCGCGGGTCCGCCTGCTCCGTTGGCATCACCCGCGTCCGCGACGGGGGGATCGTCGACGAGGCCTACTGGCTGATGCGCCCACCCGAGGGGTTCGACCACTTCGACCCCCGCAACGTGCAGATCCACGGGATCACCGCCGATATGGTCGCCACCGCACCCCGGTTCGGCGAGCTCTTCGGCGAACTGGCCTCCTTCATCGGCTCCGATACCGTCGTGGCGCATAACGCCGCCTTCGACCTCGGGGTCATCCGCTCGGCGCTGGAGGTCTCCGAACTGGCAGGCCCAGCCTACGATTTCGCCTGCACGGTGAAACTGGCGCGCAAGACCTATTCCTTGCAGTCCTATTCGCTGCCCTTCGTCGCCGAAGCCGCAGGATCCCCGATGGACAACCACCACGACGCATTGGCCGACGCGAGGGCCTGTGCCTCCATCATGATCGACATCGGCCACCGGCATGCCGTCGATTCGGTTTCCAACGCTGCGACGGCGGTGCGCGTGGCGATGGGCTATGCAACGGCCTATGCCCCGGGGGACGGACTGTCCAAAGCCACGGTATCGGCCAGGGAACGACTGGACTCCGGAATGCTGGTCCCGGCCCAACCGACCTGGGCCGGAGGCTGGCCCTCCGAAGGCGAGAACCCGCCTCCGAATCCCGAGGCCGACCCGTCGAACCCGCTGTATGGCGAGACGGTGGTCTTCAGCGGCAACCTGGGCATCACCCGGCAGGAAGCCAAGAACCGGGCGGCCGAGAACGGGGCCACCTGTGCCAGCCGGGTCACCCGGGCCACCACGGTACTGATCGTCGGCGACGGATTCGTTCCCGGGGACCTGCCGTCGACCCGCCTGACGTCCAAGGCCAGCCATGTCCTTCGGCTGCGCGAGGCAGGACGAGAGGTCTCCCTGCTCTCCGAGGGCGAATTCCTGCAGCTCGTCGGCGGGTTTCGGCTGCCCTGATCAGCCCGCCTGTTCGGGAGCGGTGCCGAGCACCGCTTCGATCCACCGGTGGTGCATCTGGTGGATGACCGAATCCACGGTTCCTTGCGGGAGAACAACGGCTGCCTGGCGGTATCCGACGGCCGAGGCGACCAGTGCCGCCGCGTAGCCGGCAGTGTCGGGATCCGGCGCCGCACCCAGACGATGTACGACGGCGGAGGCATCGTCGGCCTCTTCAGGATCGGCTTGTCGGGCGGCCAGCTCGTTGATGGCCGCGTCCAGGGCCGAGCGCAGGGCGGCAAAGCAGACACCGTCGTCGTCCGCCGTTTCCTGCAGTAGTTCCTTCCACCGTTGGGGGGCCTCCGCGCCGAGGTCCAGACCAGCGCGCACCGCCAGGGCCGCCAACGCGGCAGCCCGGTGTGCTGCGGGGGCACCGTGGGTGAGGGCCGCGGCATCGGAGGCGAGCCGCGCCGTCGTACCTTCATCGACCCGCGGCAGCAGGGCCATGACAGCTGCCCGCGGCAGGACCCCCGGGCCATCCGCTGTGGGGTGGGCCGGTCGACCGGTGCTGGCCATGTCCGGGTCGGCCAGGGCCTTGCGGTTCTGCGGATCGGCAGGGGCCAGGGTCGAAGCGGCGAGCTCGTCGGTGGCGGCGAAGGCCGTATCGATCCACCGGGGGAGTGGTTCCGGGGCACCGTCGGGGAAGGAACCGGTGACCGCGCGGTTCCAGCGCAGCCCGGCCAGCCACATGCAGGCAGCCTCGTCGGAGGCCACCCCGTCATTGGCCCATTCCACGGCTTCCAGGAGCCCGTCGAACAGGAACAGCTGCAGGGTCTCCGTCTCGCCCGGGACCGTCACTGCCCTGGCTGCGGCGGCACCGGCGGCGGTGGCCTGCAGGACGGCGAGGACCCGGTCGGAGAATTCGGGGCGTGGTTCGAGGTTTTGCGGCGTCTGAGTCACCCGAACAGTCTAGGAGACCGTCGCCTGATCCGCCGCCACCCTAGGACTTGGTGGTGTAGTTGCCGTGCCGTTCCAGGATGGTGGTCACGGTTGTTTCGTTCCACACCGTGGAGTCGGTGAAGCAGGTGACGACACGCCACCCGGACAGGGCGTGCTCATTGAGGCTCGCTTCCAGATCCGAGGGCTTGAAATCGGGATAGTCCTTGATCTTGTCAGTGATGACCTTGTACTCGTTCATTACCGATCCTCCTCGCGGCGAGTGGCGAAGCCCATTTCCGCCCCGGCGTCGTGAGAAACAAGTCGAACTTGTTGGTCAACAACGAGAAACATGTTCCCGAGGGCGACGGCCCTTAACTCATTAACCAACTTCCCCGCGCCAAAGTCCAGAGGTCGTGCCGGTTCGGGCCGAACCCCGGCCGGTGGGGCCGGTCAGATGATGATTCTCAACGGTTCTTCCAAGGTGCGTTTGAGATCGCGCAGGAAGGCCGCCGACACGGCTCCGTCCAGGACCCGGTGATCGGAGGTGAGCGTGATTTTCATGACCTGGCGGCTGGAGAGCGTCCCGTCCTGCATGTAGGGCTCCTCGGTGGTGGCGCCCACCGCCAGGATCGCGGCCTCGGGCGGGTTGAT
>JBBSRM010000279.1:0-3233 GCA_038243055.1 Actinomycetales bacterium | reverse complement strand
GCCGGGAGGTCCTGGTGGCGGTACAGGGCGTGGACGATGGTACGGCCGTGGTGCGCAGCTTCGTCTCGGACGCCGCGTTGTGGGACGGGGTGGTACGGGCCTGGCTGATACTGGGCCTTTTGGGCGTGACACTGCTGGGCCTGAGCATGGTGCTGGCCGATCGGATGGCCCGCTCGATGGTGGTACCCATGCGGTCCTTGGCCACGGTATCCCACCAGCTCGGGGCGGGCCGGCTCGAGGCTCGTGTTAGTCCGTCCGGGCCGAAGGAGCTTCGCGACGTCGGACACGCGGTGAACCAACTGGCAGGTCGGATCGCGGAATTACTTGTTGCTGAACGCGAAGCGGTGGCCGATCACTCGCATCGATTACGTACCCCTTTAACGGTATTGCGTCTTGATGCCGAGGGGCTTGCCGATCCAGTGGAGGCGGACCGAATCGGCGCCGATGTCGATTCCCTCGAACGCACCGTCGATGACATCATCCATGAGGCGCGGCGTCCGATCCGGGAGGGAATCGCTGCTCGCTGCGACGCCGCGCTGATCGTGGCTGAACGCGTCGACTTCTTTTCCGCCCTGGCCGCCGAAGAAGACCGTGCCGTCATAACCGAGCTGCCGGACGGTCCATTGCCCGTCCGAGTGAGCGCGGAGGACCTCGCAGCCTGCGTGGATGCGCTGCTGGGCAATGTCTTCGCCCATACCCGGCCCGGAACCACGTTCGCCGTGGGACTGGTCGTTGGAATGGAAGACGGGCGAGCCGGCGCGATGTTGACTGTTTCAGACGAAGGCCCGGGTTTTGCCACCGCTAGTCCGCTTTCCCGGGGCACCAGCGGTGCCGCGTCGACAGGTTTGGGCCTTGACATCGTGCGTCGCACTGCCGTGGCGTCGGGCGGGTACGTGACCGTGGGCAGCGGTTCCGGTGCCCGGATCATCGTCGGATTCGGTCCGCCCGACGGGGAAGCATAAATTTTGGTTAAGCGGTCCTCAACGCTGCATTGGGTCTATTGCCCATCACGCTGGAGGGGGCCAACGTGGGATTATCAGCCCGCTACGGGAAACCAATCAAGAAGAAGGTGGCCACCATGGCCAGCATTTTCAAGGCAATGTCACCAGCAAGTCAGAGTGCATCGTCCAAGTCGGACACGTCGGGAACCGGCAACTCGAAGGATTCCGGGGACTCGGGCCCGAGCCGAACGGGAGACACCGACTAATCATGCCGGGTGCTCGAAGAACGGACGGCGAGGTTCCTTTCAAGGAACCTCGCCCGTCCGTGTCCGAAACCGGGGACACCAACTCAAACGAAGCGGCAAAGGCACCGGAACTGTCGATGCGATCGATATTCGTGCGCTTTTGGCCCTACGCGCGCCGGTTTCGTTGGTTTTTCGTATTAACCGTGGCGCTTGGCCTGATGCTTCCCATCTTGCAGGGTGTGGCGATTTGGATGTTCAAAGTCCTCGTCGACCAGGTGCTCGTCCCACGCGATCTCGGCGCCTTCTGGGGGATTGCCGGAATCTATTTGGGCATTACCGCCGCCGTCGGTGTTTTTGCTTTCTTCGGGTCATACTTATCGCGCTGGCTGACCGAGAACTTCGTCCTCGATCTGCGGACAGACCTTTTTCGCCACCTACATACGTTATCCCTCGATGTCCTGGGTCGCTCCAGACTTGGGGACCTGTTGTCGCGCCTCACCGAGGACGTCACCGCCGTACAGCAGCTCGTCGTCTCCGGTGTCACCCGCAGCGTGGGAAACATCTTGCGGGTGGTGCTGTTCGCCGGCGCATTATTCGTGCTGCGCTGGGAGCTGGCCCTTGTCGCCCTTGGCATCGCCCCGTTGTTCTGGTTGGCCGCACGTGCCTTCTCCATCCGACTCAAGACCGCCTCCCGGGAGGCGCGGCATCGCTCCGGTGCCATGTCCGCCATCGCGGAGGAAAGTCTGGCCAACGCGCCGCTGGTGCAGACCTACCAGCAACAGGATGCCGAAGTGCAGCGTTTCCACACCCAGGGGCAAGCCAAATTGCGTGCCCGACTGGCCGCCGGCCGGCTCGGTGCCTCCTTCGGCCCGCTGGTCGACGCCCTGGAACTGATCGGCGTTTTGGCCGTGGTGGGTCTGGGGACGTGGCAAATGTCCGCCGGCCGGCTCAGCCTCGGCGGTCTGCTCGCCTTCATCGCCTATCTCTCCCAGCTCTATCAGCCGATCCGTTCGCTATCGCGGATGAGCAACACGATCTATACCGCCGCGGCCGGTGCTGAACGCATCAGCGAATTGCTCTCCAGCTCGACCTCGGTTCCCGAACTGCCCGGGGCACGGCAGTTGGGCCGGGCGCGCGGCGCGGTCGAATTTGACCGGGTGCACTTTGGCTACCCGCAAGCCCCGGAGAAGGCGCTGGACGACGTATCCTTCACGGTTCAGCCAGGCGAAGTGCTGGCGCTGGCAGGACCCAGTGGTGCCGGGAAGACCACGGTCGCCAAACTCATCGCGCGGCTCTACGACACGAGCGGCGGCACGGTCTCCATCGACGGCCACGACGTCCGGGACCTGACTCTGGACTCCGTCCGATCCAACGTGGCCGTCCTACTGCAGGAAACACTGGTGTTCCACGGCAGCATCTACGACAACATCGCCTACGGTCGCCACGACGTCACCGGGGACGAGGTCCGCCATGCTGCCCGGATGGCCGATGTCGTCGAATTCGCCGACCGCTTGCCGGAAGGCCTGGCCACCGTGATCGGGGAGCGGGGCAGCTCCCTCTCGGGCGGACAAAGGCAACGGATCGCCATCGCTCGGGCCCTCATCCGCAATGCACCCATCCTGATTCTGGACGAGCCGTCCGCCGGGCTCGACCATGACACCTGGGACCGGGTGCTGACTCCCCTGCGTCACCTGATGGAAGGTCGGACCACCATCGTAATCGCCCACGACAAGAGCAGCCTGGCCCTGGCCGACCGGGTGTTGATGCTCGAACATGGCCGGGTCCGCACGCTCTCTGAAGACAGGATCGGATCGGCATGAGACCTCCCTTGGCTCCAGGCTGCCTGCTGGCCCCCGGATATATCGTGGATGAGCATTTGAGCCGTGGAAACGTCCTCGACATCTACTCCGTGTACAGCCTCGAGCGTGCGTGCCTCTGTATCGGCAAGGTTGTCTGCGATCGGCAGGATGCGCACGCTGACCGAGACCGGTTGCTGGAGGAGGGCAGGATGCTCACCCGTTTGGCCCACCCGCATCTAGTCCGCGGT
>JBBSRM010000278.1:0-3237 GCA_038243055.1 Actinomycetales bacterium | reverse complement strand
CGTCCGGGACTACAGGTGCAGGGGCGGGTCGTTGTGCTGGCCAAAGGACACTGCGACGGGGCCGGGTACCGAGCATTATGCCGACTGGTGTCTCTGGCACATGAGGGGACCTCGGCACACCGAGGCGTCGTCGGACGCAAACCGGTCGGGGTGACCCACGCGGACCTGGCCTCCTGCGCCACCGACCCGGAAGCCGGGACGGTGCTGAAAGTCCTGCTGGGACCGGACTCGGATGTCGGCCAGGCGGCCCTGCGCCGTGAACTCCCGCGCGCCAGGACCGCCCTGGCCGGATGGCTGCAGGCGCTGGGTAGGGAAGTGGTGCGTCTCGAGCTGGTCACCCATATGAACACCCCTGGTGAGCGACTCAGCACAGCTCACTCCATCCGGATGCTGCGCACGGCCCAGGCCCTGCACGTCCCCGCCCTGCTCACCAACGCCGTACGCTACGCGGACCCCGACGGAGCGGCCACCGCAGACGTGCTGGATTCCGCCCGCGCCTTGAGCTCCCTGGAAACCCTCAGCGACCTGCAACCGAACGGGCAGGGATGGCTCAAAAGCCCCGGGAGGATGCACGCCTTGGCCCGGGAAATCGCCCGGGACGCGGGGGAGGGACAGATCGCCGGGGAAATGTTGGGCAACACCTCGGCGATGGCCGACTGGGCACGGATGGACCCGGTGGCCGATGCCGGCTGGGGAATCCCCGTGGTCCCAGAAGCCAGCGTGATCGGCATCAACGGCCACCCCGACGCGGAACTCGCGGCACGCTGCGAAGCAGGCATCACTCGCCTGATCCCGCAGGACGCCGGTTCCCGTGCCCTGCGCGATCGTCTCGCCATGGAACTGGAAACCATCTCCGATCTGGGCTTCAGCACCTACTTCCTCACCGTGGCCGAAGTCAGCTCGATGATCACCACCCTGGGCGTGCGCAATGCCGCCCGGGGCTCCGGGGCCTCCTCCTTGGTGAACTTCCTGCTGGGGATCAGCCACGTGAACCCGCTAGCGCACGACCTGCTCTTCGAACGCTTCCTCTCCCGGGATCGGACGACCCTTCCCGATATCGACATCGACGTCGAATCCGCCGAACGGCATCGGGTCTATGAACACATCTTCGAACGGTTCGGCTCCGGGCGGGTCACCCTGATGAGCATGCAGAACGGGTACCGGGCCCGTGGCGCCGTCCGGGACGCGGGGCAGGCGCTGGGAATGGGGGACGGGGACCTGGACGTCATCGCCAAACAGTTGTGGCGTTTCTCTGCCAGTAACTTCCGCGAGGCATTGGAAGAGAAGCCGGAGCTGCGCCCCTTTGCCGAACGGATGGGGGTCGAGAAGCAACTGGACCTGCTGGTGGACCTGACCGAACGCCTGGACCGGCTGCCCCGCCACATCTCCATGCACCCGTGCGGGGTCATCCTGGGGGACAACACCCTGCTGGATCGGACCCCGGTCCAGCCCAGCGGACTCGGGTTGGCGATGAGCCAATTCGATAAGCACGACATGGACCCCATGGGCATGCTCAAGCTGGACGTTTTGGGGGTGCGCATGCAATCGGCGATGGCCTATGCGGTCTCCGAAATCGTCAGGATCCATGGGGATGGGGACGCGGTCGCGCGTGCCGGCGCACACCCGGGAACACCTGGCGGGGGACTTGCGGAATATCTGGAAGCCGACGGGACCATCGACCTGCAGCGCGTCCCGCTGGATGACGAACCGACCTTCGAACTCATCCGCACCACCGACACCCTGGGCTGCTTCCAGATCGAATCCCCCGGGCAGCGCGAACTGATCGGCAAGCTGGCACCGCGCGAATTCAACGACATCATCATCGACATCTCGTTGTTCCGGCCCGGACCCATGCAATCGAACATGGTCAAGCCGTACCTGGAAAACCGGCACGGCTTCGCCGTCGAAAACTATCCGCACCCCGACCTCAAACCGGCTCTGGCCGAGACCCATGGGGTCACGGTCTTCCACGAACAGGTACTGCGGATCTTCGACGTGATGACCGGGTGCGGGTTGGCCAAGGCCGATGTGTACCGGCGTCTGCTGGGCAACGAGCAGGCCGAACCGCGGGTGGAGGAACTCTACCGTTCCCGTTCCCTGGCGCGGGGCTATCCGCTGACGGTGATCGACGAGGTCTGGACGACGTTGAAGGCCTTCGGCTCCTTTGGGTTCTGCAAAGCTCATGGAGCGGCCTTCGCTGTGCCGACCTACCAGTCGGCCTGGTTGAAGGCCCACCACCCCGAGGCGTTCCTGGCCGGTATCTGGGAACACGACCCGGGGATGTACCCCAAACGGTTGCTGGTCGCCGAGGCGCGGCGGATGGGCATCCCCATCCTGCCGCTGGACATCAACTGCTCAGATGCCTCCTACCGGGTCGAACGCATGACGGGGCTGCTGCCCCCGGCCACGATCCCAGCCGTCTACCGGGCCCCTGGAACGATGCCGGCCGGACGGCTGGGCATCCGGCTGTCCCTGAGCGGGCTCCACGGGGTCTCCGGAACCGAAGTGAAGCGAGTCGTTGCCGGCCAGCCCTACGACTCACTGGCCGATGTGCGCGACCGGTCGGGGCTGAGTCGTTCCTCGCTGCGGACCTTTGCCGCACTGGGGGCGTTCGATTCCCTCCAAAAGGCGGCTGGACGCGGGAACCGTGCAGACCTGATGGTCCACCTGGCAGCCCGGCCGACCAAGGCGTTGCCCCCGCGGCACCGCCCCATTCCGGGACAGTTGTCCTTGCCCATGGGCGACGTGGAGCTGGGCGGGTTGGCCGTGGGGCAGGCCGAACAGAGCATGGAGGAGACCGTCCGCACCGAATTGGATCTGATGTCGGTGGACGTCAGCGGGCATCTGATGTCCTCGCATGCCCCGGTGTTGGGAAAGCTGGGGGCGACCCATGCCGAGGATCTACGTGGATTACGCAACGGAACCGAGGTCCTGGTGGCCGGTGTACGGGTCGCAACGCAGACGCCGCCGATGCGTGGCGGCCGACGGGTCGTGTTCATCTCCCTGGACGACGGGACCGGTTGCGTGGACTGCACCTTCTTCCACGAAGCCCAGCAGAACTCCGGACCACTGTTGTTTTCCACCCGGCTCTTGCTAGTGCACGGGATTACCCGGCGGACGGGCCCCCGCGGCATCAGCCTGCAGGCCCTACAGGCCTGGGATCTCGCCGACCAGGCCTCCCTGCCGGGCCCGGGGCACCTGACCGACCCGAACCGTGTCAGCGATCGGCATCCACCT
>JBBSRM010000277.1:0-3244 GCA_038243055.1 Actinomycetales bacterium | reverse complement strand
GCGGATCAGCAGGACCTGACGTCCTTCCTGAACACCTACCGCAAGATCGGTGGCGACTTCGAGGTGCACGACGACGGCATCCGCTTCTTCCACCCCGGCGGCGAGCTGAAGCCGCTGGTCCTTGAAACCGATGTCCACCCCGGATTCATGACCGACTGGCAGCAGCCCCTGGTGGTTGCCCTGACCCAGGCGCATGGCGTGTCGATCGTCCACGAGACCGTCTATGAAAACCGTTTCGGGTTCACCGAGGCCCTCGTGCGCATGGGAGCAACCATCCAGTTGCATCGTGAATGCCTCGGGGCGGTTCCCTGCCGTTTCGGGCAGCGGAACTTCAAGCACTCGGCTGTCATCACCGGTCCGTCCCAGCTCGTGGGCCGCGACATCGACATCCCCGACCTGCGGGGCGGGTTCTCGCACCTGATTGCGGCCCTGGCCGCCGAGGGGACCAGTCATGTGACCGGCATCGAGCTGATCAGCCGTGGCTACGAGCGTTTCCTGGAAAAGCTCCAGGGCCTTGGAGCTCGCGTCGAAATCAGCGAAACCGTCTAGGGTCCCCATGAACGAAGAACGGGGACAGCGGCTGGTCTTCGGGATCCTGGCCGGTATTGCCAGGCCACTGATGAACGTGTTGATGGCCAAGACCTGGATCGGATTCAAGGATCTTCCGGCGGGGGGTTTCATCGCCTGCCCGAACCATGTCACGGAGATCGATCCGGTGGTGGTGGGCCACGCCTTCTACAACCAGGGGCGCCTACCGCGCTATCTGACGAAGGATTCGCTGTTCAAGGTTCCGCTACTGGGCGCTGCCTTGCGCGCCTCCAAACAGGTACCGGTGTCACGAGCGACAACGGGAGCCAGCGGGTCCCTGTCCATCGCCACGGAAGTACTGGACGCCGGGGATGTCATCATCATCTATCCCGAGGGTTCACTGACCCGTGATCCCGAGGAATGGCCCATGCGCGGACGCACCGGCGCCGCCCGGCTTGCCCTGCAGACCGGTGCCCCGGTGATCCCGATCGCGCATTGGGGAGCCCAGCAGGTCCTGCCCAGATACGGCAAGACACTGAGCATCTTCCCGAGGAAACGTGTGTATGTCAGGGCCGGCGAGCCCGTGGACCTCGAAGACCTCCGGGACCTGCCGATGACCCGCATGGTCCTGGAGGAAGCAACGAAGCGAATCATCGCCGCCTTATCGGTCGAGGTCGGTGAACTCCGTGGCGAGCAGCCACCGCAAACGCCGTGGGATCCGGCCGCCCATGGGCAGGCCGCGACGGGACGCATGAAGAGCGAAGACACGAACAGCACCGAAGACGACCGACCGGAAGGGGCAGCATGAGGCCAGCACCGCAGAAGATTGCCGTTCTCGGGGCAGGGAGTTGGGGAACCACCTTTGCCAAGGTCCTGGCGGATTCCTGCGCCAACGACGGAACCACCGTCCAGCTGTGGGCGCGCCGCCCCGAGGTTGCCGAGGAAATCACCTCCCGGCACACGAACACGACGTATCTGAAGGAAACCGTCCTTCCGTCCAACATCACCGCCTCATCGGATGCCGGTGCCGTCCTGGCCGATGCCGAAATGGTTGTGCTGGCGGTGCCCGCGCAGCAACTGCGCGAACAGCTGCGCCAGGTGGCTGAACTGATTCCTGCCGGAGCCGTCATCGTTTCCTTGATGAAGGGCCTCGAACGAGGAACCGACTCACGGATGACCGAGATCATTGCCGAGGAACTCGGCCGTGGCCAAGGCGAAATCGCGGTCATCTCCGGCCCCAACCTGGCGATGGAAATCGCGCGCGAAGAGCCCACCGCCTCGGTGGTGGCCTGCCCGGACGGGGACACCGCAGCATGGATCGCCAACGCCTGCTCACCGGTCTACTTCCGTCCGTATACCAACACCGACCTCATCGGCGTTGAAATCGGTGGCATCGTCAAGAACGTCATTGCCTTGGCCGTGGGCATCTGCGATGGCCGCGGCATGGGGGACAACACCAAAGCCTCAGTGATCACCAGGGGCCTGGCCGAAACCACACGGCTGGCCCTGGCCATCGGCGGAAAACTGGAAACCATGTCGGGACTGGCCGGTCTAGGTGACCTGGTCGCGACCTGTTCCTCCCCGCTCTCACGCAACCGGACGGCAGGTAGGCACCTCGGCAACGGACTCACCCTCGAGGAAGTCAACGACACGATGACGCAGACCGCCGAGGGGATCAAATCCGCCCGTGCCGTGCTGGACCTGGGCCGGAACGTCCACGTGGAAATGCCGATCACCGAGGCCGTCGTCATGGTCCTCGAAGGAAAACTGACCGTATCCGCAATGGCCGAACGCCTGCTGGGACGGGAACTGAAATCCGAGGGAGAAGGCTCATGAGCGAGACCAACCGCAACAAGACACGGATTGCGCTGCTCTTCGGTGGCCGGTCACCGGAGCACTCCGTGAGCTGTGTGACTGCCGCCGGGATCCTTCGGGTCCTGGACCCGGAGAAATACGACGTCGTCCCCATCGGCATCACCCGCCAAGGGCAGTGGACCATTGCCGAAGCCGACCCCGAGTCCTGGTCACTGAGCTCGGGGGCCTCGCCCGAAATCGAACCCAGCGACGAGTCCCTGCAGTTCTCCCACACCAATGAGGCGAGCGAACTCATCGCCCACAGCGGATCCGGGGCCATGCGCAGTCTGGGCGGAGTCGACGTCGTCTTCCCCGTCCTGCACGGTTCCTTCGGTGAGGACGGGACGGTCCAGGGACTGCTGGAAATGGCGGACATCTCCTATGTGGGATCCGGCGTTGCGGCCAGCGCGATCGGGATGGACAAGCACTTCGCCAAACTCGTCTTCGAGGCCGCCGGGCTGGAAATCGGTCCCTACGAGGTGATCACCGATAAGGAATGGCTGCGCGACCGGCAAGCCTGCCTAGAGCGGCTGTCGCGGCTTGAATACCCCATCTTCGTGAAACCTGCACGCGCCGGCTCCTCGGTCGGGGTGAGCCGTGTGGCCGACGAAGCCGGACTCGTCGAAGCCATCGACGCAGCGCGCGAACACGACCCCAAGGTCATCATCGAACAAGGCATCGACGGCCGTGAAATCGAATGCGGTGTTCTGGAAGGACGAGGCTCCGACGCGCCGCGAACCTCCTTGCCCGGGGAAATCGTCGTCACGGCCGGCGCCGATACGTTCTATGACTTCAACGCCAAATACGTGGACGGGGGAGCAGCCGAGCTCACCTGCCCGGCCGCCCTGCCCGAGGACCAGAT
>JBBSRM010000276.1:0-3245 GCA_038243055.1 Actinomycetales bacterium | reverse complement strand
GTCGTCCTGCACGGCCTGTACCCCGGGCGATATTTCGACGACGCCTGGTTGCAGCAGGCTGGTGGCCATGGCTTGGCGGCCTTTCTCGCCGCGTTCGAACGCGGTGACCAACTTCTTCATGTGGGTGGGTTTGAAGGTGTCGGCGAAGGGCGCCTCGTAGGCGTCGACGTCGGCCATGATCAGCGCCGGCCCATCGTGGGCCAGTGCCTCGGCCAGGATCTTGGGGGTGTCGCCGGGTTCGGTGATGTGGTAGCCGCGGATCCCGCAGGCTTCGGCGACGGCGGCGAAGTCGATGGGGGCGAGTTCGCAGCCGTACTGGGGGTTGCCGAGGAGGCCGTTCTGCTCCCATATCTCGATGCCGAGGGAGTTGTTGCGCATGACGACGATCTTGATCGGCAGGTTGTACTGGGCCAGGGTGGCCAGCTCACCCATCCCCATGCTCATGCTGCCGTCGCCGGTGAGCGCGATGACCGGCCGATCCGGGTAGGCGAGCTGGGCGCCGATCGCGTAGGGCACCGCACTGCCCATCGAGCACAGAGTGCCGGAGAAGGAGTACTGCATCCCGCGGCGCAGCCGGAGCCGACCACCCCAGGCGGTGACCGTACCGGCATCCCCGCAGACGATGGCGTTGTCAGGCAACGCCTCCGAGAGGTGCCAGGTGATCACCTGCGGCTTCATCGGTGCGCTACCGGAGTTCTCGGCCTGGGTGCGCATTAGCCCCCACCAATCGGCCATGCCCTGCTGGGCCCGGTTCAGGAACGAGCGGTCCTCCTTGCGCTCCAACAGCGGCAACAAGGCCTCCAAAGTTTTCGCCGAGTCGCCCACCAGACCGACCTCGACGGGGTAGCGCAGCGCGATCCGGTCGGCGTTCAGGTCGATCTGCACGCCGCGGGCCTGGCCCGGTTGCGGCCAGAACTCGGCGTAGGAGGTGGCGGAGCCGATGATGAGGAACCCGTCGCAGTTCTCGAACGCCTCGTGCGAGGGTCGAGTACCGATCAGCCCCATCCCCCCGTTCGTGTAGGGACTGTCGTCGGGCACGCAGTCCTTACCCAGACCCGCCTTGATGATCGGCGCACCGAGCACCTCGGCGACCTGCTCCACCCAGTCGCCCGCGCCCCGGGCACCGGCACCGGCGCAGATCGCCACCCGCTCACACGAGTTCAGCACCTCGGCCGCGGCGCGTATCTGCTCCTCGGGTGCAGTGACGTCGAAGGGCTGCGACGCCAGGGAGTTGTGCCCGGGCACATTCTTGCTCGACGCGGTGTCCTCGGTCCAGGACTGCACGTCGATCGGGATCGCCAGGTGCGAGGGCGTGCGGTTCATCAAGGCGCTACGCACCGCAAGGTCCGCGACGGGCACCGCGTGCGCCACCCCCATCACCCGCTCGTTGTAGAGGCAGACGTTCTCGAACAACCGGTCCGAAGGCACATCCTGGATCATGTGGACGCCGATCGTGTCGTGGTAGGACAACCCGGTGATGGCGATCACCGGGGCACCGTCGATGCGGGCGTCCAGCAAGCCGTTGAGCAGATGAGCAGCCCCAGGGCCCGCGGTGGCGACCACCGCGGCCGGTCGCCCGGTGAACTTGGCGTAGCCCACGGCCGCCAAGGCGGCGTTCTCCTCGTGCCGCACGTGGACAAAGCGCATGTCCTCGGCGTGAGTGCGCAGTGCTTCCATGAAGCCGTTGATCTGGTCACCGCAGATGCCCAGGCAAGTATCCACGCCCCACTCCAACAGCCGCTCCACGATCAAATCCGAAGTCGTCTTGGGCATCAGTGCCTCCGTACGCGCCAACCAAGGTGAGCCTCCAGATGGGCCGTCGACTGCTCGCTGCTTGACCATCGACGACCCCGTGAACGTAACCCCGCGGAGTGCGCGCGCGCAGATCGAAACAGAAGCGCCCCGCATAGAGAAGGCTGATTTCGATCTGCGCCGACTTCGTCGAGCGATTACCGTCGAATCTCATCAGCCCCTCCTGGTGGGCGATGGCCATGACGGCAACACTGCAGGCCGGAACGTTGAGCGCGGGGACCCTGAACCGGGGAAGGCTCGTCCAGGAATTGGGTGTGTCAACGCCGGGCCAAAGTTGAAAGCTCGTGACCTAGGGGTACTACGCTGTACTATTCGGGCCACGACGACCCCTTCTACCTGCGAAAATGTGACTCACTGGCACGCGCGGTGGTGTACCGAACTACCAACTTCCGGTTTCCCCGAAGAACTTTGGCGACAGATCTGAGCCACCAACGATGGAACGCCCCAACCGTGAAATCCGGCGCCGCACCGACGTCGTCGGCATCTTCGCCGACCGCGAATCCCTGATCCGCCTCGTCGGTGCCGTCCTGGCCGAACAAACACGACGACTGGATCGAAGGCCGCCGCTACCTCGGGCCTCGACGCCCTGACCCGAGCCCGCAATACCGTCGTCGACGGCCACGAACACGGGAGGTGGTCAACCCCGTGACACCCGAGGGAATCACCGCCTGAATTTCGGCACCGGATCACGTGGTGACCGCTTCACACACCCACCACGTCCGCGGAATTGACCAGGGCGTCCTCGGGCAACGTCAGGACTGGCCACTCGAGATCGTCGGGCGTGCGATCCAGCATGCGTCTGGCCGCCTTGGTCGCCTCCCGACTTTCGCGGAAGTCGCTGACCAAAAAATTGGTTTTAGAAAGCGCCTGGGGCCTGAGGTGACCCTAGGCACGGGCTTGAAGTTCAAGGCAGCTGCCATCTGGTGGTTGAACGGATCTTGCGCCGCGGCGCGAACCTGCTCCTCCGCGACCCAGTAGCCGGCGAAGAGTCGTAGGTCTGGTTGATGGACGTCATGGTCTCGTTGTCACTCCCCCTCGCTCGAATCCGGTCCTGCGGTCATCATCCGTCACGCCGGTGTTTTCCTGCATCACTCCGTCTACGGTGACTTGCGTCATCGTCGTCAGCTTCACGGGTACGCGCACCTCCCGCGGTGGCCACCGGCTGTACTGGGCGCCACGGTGTGGGTCAGGTCTGGGCCAGCAGCGCCAGGAAGGCCGTGGGGGTGTAGACCGGGATCTGATCGGCGAGGCCCAGCAGGTCGGAGTCGCCGGAGACGATCACTGCCGTGGCGGCTTCGCCCAGGCAGATCAGGTAGTCATCGTTGGGGTCCGCCGAGCGGACCAGGGGTGCGTTGTCGTGGTCCTCGATGATGCCGGCCTGCAGGCGCAGCACGTCTAGCAGTTCGCGTGCCTCGTCCGGGCTGATCCGTTTG
>JBBSRM010000275.1:0-3249 GCA_038243055.1 Actinomycetales bacterium | reverse complement strand
GGTGTGGCCAATTCACGGCCCTTGGTCCTGGTGGCCACCAATGAAGCGGCACGCGGCCTCGGCGTCAAGGCCGGCGCCTTGGTGCGCACGGCTGCCGGCATCCTCGGTGGCGGTGGCGGAGGAAAGGACGATGTCGCCCAAGGCGGCGGTTCCGACCCCTCCAAGTCCGGTGATGCGCTGGCGGCGGTCCTGCGCCAGATCACGGAGCGATCCTGATCGGCTCCGCCGAGCCGCGCCCTCCGCGCGGCGTGAAGTTCGGCGTCGACGTGGGCATGGCACGCGTCGGGGTGGCTCTCTGCGACCCCGACGGTGTTCTGGCCACGCCGCTGAAGACGCTGAAGAGGGATCTGAAGAAGAACAGCGACCTGCGTGTTCTGGTGAAACTCGTGGTCGAACACGAAGCAGTGCAGGTCTTCGTGGGGTTGCCCCGTTCGCTGCGCGGCCATGAAACGGGTTCGACGCAGATGGCACGCGACTACGCAGCCCTCCTGGCCGAAGGGCTCCAAGAGCACGCTTCCGGGGTTTCCGTTCGGTTGATCGACGAGCGCCTGACCACGGTTTCCGCGCATCGTGCCCTCCATGAATCCGGGCTGGACGGAAGAAAACACCGTCAAGTGGTGGACCAGGTCGCCGCAGCGGATATTCTGCAACAAGCGTTGGATATGCAAAAATCACTACAGCGCGATGTGGGGGACTCCGTCATCCCCGGAGAACGTCCCGCCAGCCACGATCTTCAGTGAAGGACATCAACCGATGAACGACCAGCAATCCGAGGGCCCCGGCGCCGAACCCGGGAGTCCCCAGGAGCGCGCCAACGGCACCGAGGTGCCCGATGCGCCCGCGCCGTTCCGTCGTCTACGGTCCGGCCGCCGACGCGCAGCCGCCACCGCCCCCTTGGATGATCCGGCCCAGCACGGGGAGCCCACCGACTCGACTCCGGCACATCATGCCGCCGAGCCAATCGAACCCGAGGCGTCCGAGCCCGAAGCCACCGCCGTCGAGCCCGCCGGACCCGTTGAGCCCGAGTCGCCAACCACCGAACCAGACCAAACCGGGCCTGCCGAAGAGGCAGCTTCCGAGGACCTTCCGGCCCGTGATCATCATCAGGCAGAAGTCCTCCAGGTGCATCCCCCCGTGCCTTCCGATGACGAAGGCGCGGAGGGCGCCGTCGCCGCAGGCCAACCAGCCGACGTGCCGATGAACGACTCGGCACCACCAGCCAAGGACGAAGCAACGGGGCCCGCGACCTTGCTCGCCGACCCCGAGCAGGACCCGGAGGAAGAGAGCCCCACGGATTCCCTCCTCAACGGCGGGCCTCCGACGCCGGGGGTGCGCAAGCAACGCCGCCGCCGCCGGAACGTCATCATGGCCATCGTGGTGGGCATCTTCGCCGTCATCCTGGCCATCACCGTGCTTCTGCTGCAGAACATCCTGGGCATGTGGACCACGGAGGACTACCCGGGCCCCGGGGAAGGTGAAGTCACCTTCACGGTCGAATCCGGCTGGGGTCCGTCGGTCATCGGCGGGCACCTGGCCGAAAAGGACATCGTTTCGGACCGGAAGATCTTCCTCGAAGCGGTCCAGGAGGTGGATGCCGAGAACAAGGAAATCCATCCAGGGGAGTACCAGCTCAAATACAAGATGGCCGCCAAGGATGCCGCAACCATCCTGATCGGAGAAGCCGCGGAGAAGGTCAGCTATGTGGCTGTGAAACAGAACGTCCGGACCAAGGCGGTGTTCGAGGAGATCTCCAAGTCCACTGGCCTTTCCATCGGTGACCTCGAGGAACTTAATGACCAGCCCGAGCAGTTCGGGCTCAAGAAGCCGGTCAAGAACCTCGAAGGGTACCTGCATCCCGGGGAATATCGTTTCCCCCTGGACGCCAGCGCCCAGGACATCCTGCAGGAAATGGTCGATGCGACCACCAAGGAACTCACCAGCCAGGACGTCACCGATCCCGCCAAGCAATACCGCATCCTGAAGATCGCCAGCATCCTGCAGGCCGAGGCCAGCCCGAAGGACTACCGGATCGTCTCCGGGGCCCTGGACAACCGGCTGAAGCCGGATAACAAGGAGACCGACGGGCTCCTGCAGGTCGACTCCAGCGTCATCTACGGGTTGAACCGCTATACCCTGCAGCTGAGCAAGGAAGAGAAGGCGGACAAGAGTAATAAATACAACTCGTACCAGCATCGTGGCCTTCCCCCGACGCCCATCGGCTCGCCCGCCGACAAAGCCATCGAGGCAGCCATCCACCCGGAAAAGAACGACTACTACTACTGGGTGACCGTGAACACCGAGACCGGTGAAACGAAGTTCGCCAAGACCTACGAGCAGCACCGGGTCTACCAGCAGGAGTTCAGGGACTGGTGTGCCGACAACGAGGACACCTGCAAGTGAGTCAACCGGCCCGGGCCGCCGTCTTCGGGCAACCGATCGCCCATTCGAAGTCCCCGGCGCTGCATCTGGCCGCCTACGCGCAACTCCAGGTCCCGATCGATTACCAGCGCGTCGAGGCGGGGGCCGGTCAAGCTCTTGAACTGACGACGAGGATGCGCGAGGAACCCGGATGGAAGGGTGCCTCGGTGACCATGCCGCTGAAACAAACCATGGTGCCGCTGATGGACAGCGTCTCCGAACGTGTCCTGCGACTGGGGGTGCTGAACACCATCGTGGTCAGCCGGGCTTCAGGCCGGGTCCACCTGCGCGGGGAGAACACCGACGTCGACGGGATCATCCGCGCCCTGGCTGAGGCGGGGGCCCGTCAGGTGGGCAGCGTGGCCATCCTCGGGGCAGGAGGCACCGCCACGGCGGCCACGGAAGCCCTGCGGATAATGGGTGCCACCACCGTCGACTACGTCGTCCGTGATGGCGGTCGGGCCGCCGGCGTCATCGAACTGGCCGAATCCCTGGGCTGCGCGGCCTCAGCCATCGATGTGGCCACTGCAGGGGACCGGCTGGACCGCTACGACGCAGTGGTTTCCACCTTGCCTCCGCATGCGGCGGACGCCCTGCTCGGCAAGCTGCGGCTCCACACCCTGCGTCCGGCAACCGCGCTACTCGACGTGGCCTACGACCCATGGCCCAGCGCCCTGGCCACCGCATGGGAAGCCGCCGGCGGTACCGTGATCGGGGGACTGTCCATGCTCCTGCACCAGGCCGTTGAACAAGTCAGGATGTTCAGCGGGGTCACCGAAGCCGATTGGGGCCAAGTCACAAATGTGATGTGTGACGCAGTAGGGCTGCCGC
>JBBSRM010000274.1:0-3250 GCA_038243055.1 Actinomycetales bacterium | reverse complement strand
GGAGTCCATGCAGCGCAAGGCTCCGAAGCCCTCGCTGCCTCCGGTGGTTCCGCCGATCCCGGGTGCCGTGCCCCGGAGCTGACGCAGCACGGAAACCCGTCGGGAGGCCACAGGTTGGCCGCCCGGCGGGTTCCCGCGTTCCTGCTCGTGCGTCGCAGCCCCGGCAACGCAGGGCCGCGGCCGGAGGTCCTTGATGAGTCAACTCGAAGCCTTGCGTTTCGTCTGCAGGGGAGGATATTGGAAGGTGTGGAGCAAAATGCCGCACCACGTCGCCTGTCATCCTCGGTGACGAACATGACAGCCCGGCGAACTTCTATCGCACGGTACCCGGCTGCGAGGCCGCCATCCGCGACTGATGAGGACCGAAAAATGAAAGCGCTTGTCTACAAGGGACCCAACCAGAAGTCATGGGAAGAGGTACCTGATCCGGTCATCCAAAAACCGACCGACGTCGTCGTCAAGATGGACACAACCACGATCTGCGGCACCGACCTGCACATCCTCAAAGGCGATGTTCCTGCCGTGACGAAAGGCAGAATCCTCGGTCACGAAGGTGTTGGCACGATTACCGAGGTGGGGCCCTCTGTGACGAACCTGAAGGTGGGGGACCAGGTCATCCTTTCCTGCGTTTCTGCGTGCGGCCACTGCGGATATTGCAAGCAGGGTTTGTTCGCACACTGTCTGGCCGACGAGGGTGCGTCTGGCATTGGCTGGATCTTCGGTCACATGATCGACGGTACCCAGGCGGAGTATGTGCGCGTGCCGTTCGCTGAGACCTCGGTCTACCTCCTGCCCCCGGGAGTATCCCCCCAGCAGGGCACCTTGCTTTCAGATATTTTGCCGACGGGCCATGAGATTGGGATCCGCTACGGTCAGGTCAAGGCCGGCGATGTGGTCGCGGTCATCGGTGCAGGTCCCGTTGGCCTCTCGGTGATCGCAACGGCCGGTCTTTACGGCCCCTCCAAGGTCATCGCGATCGATCTGGACGCCAACCGCATGGAGAAGGCCAAGGCGCTCGGTGCCACCGATGCGGTGATCTCCAGCGACGCTGACTGGAAAGAGCAGGTTCTGGCCATGACGGACGGACTGGGCGTTGACGTCGCGATCGAGGCGGTGGGCATCCCGCAGACCTTCGCGATGTGTTTGGATATCGTTCGACCAGGCGGCCACGTGGCGAACGTTGGTGTGCACGGCAAGCCGGTGGAACTGCCGCTGCAGGACCTATGGATCTCGAACATCAACATCAGCATGGGGCTGGTCAGCACCAACACGCTCGACACACTGTTGAAAATGGTGGCTCAACATAAGCTCGCTACGGACGAGTTCGTGAGCCACACGTTCAAGCTCGAGGACATCATCGAGGCCTATGACGTGTTCAGCCGTGCAGCGGAGACCAAGGCCATCAAGGTGATGATTAATGCCTAGGCCTTGATCCGATGATGAGTTGAACCCGGTGTCGCCGTCCGGGCCAGTGAAGGCGGTGCCCGTGGCGCACGATGCTGACTTTCGCGGAACCGGCGGCGGCCTTGGTCGTGGAGTCTGGATACACTGTCGACACCAGTTGGACGGACCCCGAAAGGACGAATCCCATGGGCACACCCCGCTACGCAGTACTGTTCGACGTCGACGGAACGCTGGTCGACTCCACCTACCTCCACACCGTGGCCTGGTGGCAGTCGTTCCGCCAGCACGGGCACACCGTCCAGATGTCCCTGATCCACCGGGCCATCGGCATGGGCGGGGATAAGCTCGTTTCCCACGTGTTGGGGGAGGAGGTCGACGACGACCATGAACAGGCGCTGAAGGATTCCCACTCCGCGATCTTCTCGACCTACTGGCCACAGCTGACCCGCTTTGACGGGGTCAGGGAACTGATGCGCGCCTGCCATGAGGCCGGCGCCGCCGTCGTGCTCGCGTCCTCGGCGCAGGGCTCCGAGTTGGAGGTCCTGCGCCGGACGGTGGACGCCGAGGAGTTCATCACCGCGGCCACCAGCTCCTCGGACGCCTCGGCGAGCAAACCGGAACCGCATATCGTCGAGGCCGCACTCGAGGCAGCCGGAGTCGATGCCGAACACGCGATCTTCATCGGCGACGCCGTCTGGGACGTCCACGCCTGCGCGAAATTGGACGTACCGGTGATCGGGTTGGCCTGCGGCGGGACGAGCGCCGCGGAACTGCGCGAGGCCGGCGCCCTGGAGGTGCACGAGGACGCAACGGACCTGCTCGGACAACTGGAGGTCAGCGCCCTTCGACGCCTGCTCGACGCAGCCCGGGAAGGGTCATGAGCACGTCGGGGTGATCATGATTGAACGAACTGCACCTCGCCGCTGGCCGCTCCGGTATGCAGGTCCCAGAAGGAGCCGGCAATGGCCTCGGGGTCGAAGAACGTCCCTGCCTTCACCACGCCGCCGATCGTGACGGTGCCGACCTTCACACCGGTCCCGGCAAGCTCGTCGGCCAGGGTGAACACCAGATTGCGCAGTCCGGCCTTGCCGATGGACGGTGAGACCCGGGAAGCGACGGGATTCACGCCCAGCATGCCTCCGGTGAACAGCAGGGTTCCCGCGCCACGTTCCCGCATGCCTGGTGCCACCAACTGGGCGCATTCCAGCGCGCCGACGACGTTGACCGCGAAGTCATGGCTGACATCGGAGGCCGCCACCTCCAACGGCGTGCCGATGGTGACGGCCCCGGCGTTGTAGTGGAGGACGTCGGGTGTTCCATGCTCGGACTCCAGCGTGGCAAAGGCCTGGCGCAGACTTTCGGGATCCGTCACATCGGCGACCAGCCCATGGGCCTCGATGCCGGCGGCGCGCAGTTCGGACACGCGCTCGTCCAGAGCCTCGGCACGCCGGGCGAACAGGACGACGGTGAATCCCTCGGTTCCGAATTTCCTGGCGACTCCGGCGCTGACGCCCGGGCCCGCTCCGATGATGGCAATGAGTTGGTTCTTCATGATGCTTCCTGATTGATGAAGGGTAGCCGGCCGGGTGGCCGGACGTCATGGCGCTGGATTAGTCCAGCGTGGAGGTGTCGATGACCGCGCGGTAGCGGACCTTCGAGGAGAGGACCCGCTCGTAGGCTTCGTTGATCTGCTTGGCACCGATGAGTTCGGTGGCCGCGGCGACGCCGTGCTCGGCGCAGAAGTCCAGCATCTCCTGGGTTTCGCGGATCCCGCCGATGGCCGAGCCGGCGAAGGAACGACGCCGGCCGATCAGCATGAAGGCGGCGACCGGTAGCGGGGCCGGGG
>JBBSRM010000273.1:0-3252 GCA_038243055.1 Actinomycetales bacterium | reverse complement strand
TGGCGGTTGTCTCGACCGTGATGTCTTCGGTCTTGTCGACGGCGGGGAAGGCTGCCGGATGCGTTCCGGCGAGTTCCTCGATGACGCGAACCACCTGGCAGGAGTAGCCGAACTCGTTGTCGTACCAGACGTAGACGACGGCGTTGCGGCCGTTGGCGATGGTTGCCAGCCCATCGACGATGCCGGCCCGGCGCGAGCCGACGAAGTCAGTGGAAACGATCTCCGGGGAGTCGATGTAGTCGATCTGCTTATGCAGTTCGGCACCCAGCGACGTCTGGCGCAGGAACGTGTTCAGTTCCTCCTTGGTGGTGTCCTTTTCCAGATTCAGGTTCAGGATGGCCATGGAGACGTCGGGGGTGGGGACCCGGATGGCGTTGCCGGTGAGCTTGCCCTCGAATTCGGGCAACGCCTTGGCAACGGCCTTCGCAGCTCCGGTCTCGGCAATGACCATGTTCAACGCCGCCGAACGTCCACGGCGGTCGCCCTTATGGAAGTTGTCGGTGAGGTTCTGGTCATTCGTGAACGAGTGGACGGTTTCCACGTGGCCGTGAGCTACGCCGTACTCGTCGTTGATGGCCTTGAGCACCGGGGTGATCGCGTTCGTGGTGCAGGACGCGGCGGAGATGATGGTGTCGTCGGCGGCGATGTCACCGTGGTTGATGCCGTGGACGATGTTCTTCACATCGCCCTTGCCCGGGGCGGTCAGCAGGACCTGGGACACGCCCTTGGCCTTGAGGTGCTGGCCCAGTCCTTCGCGGTCACGCCAGCGGCCCGTGTTGTCCACGACGATCGCCTTGTCGATTCCGTAGGCGGTGTAGTCCACGGTGGTCGGGTCGTTCGAGTAGATGACCTGGATCACCGTTCCGTTGGCGAGGATCGTGTTGTTTTCCTCGTCGACGGTGATCGAGCCTTCGAAGGGTCCGTGTACCGAGTCGCGGCGCAGCAGCGAGGCGCGCTTGACGAGGTCGTTTTCGCCGTTCTTGCGCACCACGATGGCGCGAAGGCGCAGGCCGTAGCCGCCTCGCTCGATGAGGATGCGGGCGAGCAGGCGTCCGATGCGGCCGAAACCGTAGAGCACGATATCGCGTGATTCGGCATCGGTACGCCCGGCGCCGCCGGCTTTTTCGGCGAATTCGGTGGCCAGGAAGTCCTGGAGCGAGGCGCCGTTGCCCTGCTCGTTGAACTTGCGGGACAGCCGGGCCAGATCCACCGACACCGCGCCGAGATCCAGAGCGTCGAGGCCCTGGAGCAGCGGCAGCGTCTGGGATGCGGAAAGTTCCACGCCGTCGATATGGCGGGCCACCCGGTGGGCCTTGAGGATGTCGATCGGGGATTTGTTGATGAGCTTGCGCCCGTAGATGGAGGTCACCACGTTGTTCTTGCGGTATAGACGCCCGATCAGGGGAATCATGGCCTCGGCGAGTTCCTCGCGGCCGCTCCATTCATTCTGGGCGGCGACAGACTGCTGGGTCACTTCTTGTCCTTCCAATTCAGCCGGCCGGGATCCACTGGCCGGTTGGCACCGCGAAAGCACCATTGCAGATACGGTTGGTTGGGGTATCAGATTCTTATCCCCCGGGGCTGGGCCCACCTCCATTCTAGGTTGCTGATCGCCGATCACCGCATTGAAGCCGGTGAACTCACTCACATGACCTGCAGGATTCCCGCCTTCGGTCCCCCGTGCCGCGACGACGCATCGCCAACTTCCGGAACGGCACGCCGATCAAAAACCACCCACTCGAAGACATCTTCGATTAGACTCGAATTGGCGGCGCCCCGTCTCTTGCGTCGCCGGCGCGGTTCCCCCATACCGCGTCCATCAACCGACCCTGCCCCTTCACCTCGGGCGGGGTCGGTTGCCCGCGCGGTCCCGGTCACGCACGTACCCCTGCCCGTCATCCACGCCGAGACGGGCCTCGGCGCACCTAGACTGGCCGAACGACCGGCACTCGGCCGTCGAACGATAACTGACTGGGGAAAACATGAGGATCGGGGACCTATCTCGCGAACACCGTCACCTGGGCGTGGTCTATCTTTCCGAGACCATGGCCATCAGTGGGACCCTGGACTACTTCAGGGTCCTCTGGGCCGGCGGCAAATACCAACAAGTACTGACCATCAGCGGGTGGGTATCGCCCCCACTTCCCCTGGATGCGCAGATCGAAGTCCACGATCTGGATTCGGGACTTGCCACGCAGGGCGCAGCCTCCGAAGGGTAGGCCTCGGAGCGCTCCGCCACCGTCAGTAATCGAACATATCTTCGACTATGGTTAAACCTCGCCAACCACCGGGGAGGACACCATCAACAAGGTCGACGTCGCCCAAGCGCTGCGGATCCTCAATTCGGATCTGGCCAGCGGGGGTCGTCAACGCCAAGTGAAGCGGGCCCTCATGCCGGGAGACTACCCACCCCAGGTCCACCCGGATGATTGGGAGCCCGATGACGAGACCGACCGCGGTCCCGTCCAACCCGAATGAACAGGCCGCCGACACGGACCGACCGGCCCACCCCTGGTTCCCGCCCGTGCCGGGGTGCCCCGGGTCAAGAGGAATCCATTGGATCGGCCCCACCCTAAAGTCGGCGATCAAGGCCCGGCCGTGGGCAGCCACGGAGAAAGCGCCGGGCTGGAGCCTCGAGCCATCCATGTTCTTGCTCCGGAGGGGTACAGGCGGGTATCAATCCGCCGCTGCCATCCATGTGTTGGCGCAGTTGCGCCTGGTGGGTGGCACCCAAAGTCATTGTTGACCGGTACAAAGGCCGTCGCCTAGGCTCACGACACCTGAATGAACAGGACACGTGGATCAGCAGACACGGCAAAACTGAGCTGGCCCCGATCGGGCCGGCTCGTTCTTCGTTTAAAGGACATCTCGTTCCCTCGTCGAACCGACGCCGGCTCCGACCCACTGCAGAAGGAGCGCCCATGGACCACACTTCCCGCATCTGGATCCGGAACCCGAAGGCGGCCTTCACGGCCAACGGACTCGACGCCACGGGTGGCCTGGTGATTTCCGGCGGCACCATTGCCGAGGTGCTGGCCTCCGGACAACGCCCGTCGCAGCCGTGCGACGAGGTCTTCGAGGCCCGCGATCACGTGGTCATGCCCGGGCTGGTCAATACGCACCACCATTTTTACCAGACCCTCACCCGGGCCTGGGGCCCGGTGGCCAACACCCCGTTGTTCCCCTGGCTCAAGAACCTCTATCCGGTGTGGGCCCGCCTGACACCGCGTGATCTGGAGCTGGCCACCACGG
>JBBSRM010000272.1:0-3268 GCA_038243055.1 Actinomycetales bacterium | reverse complement strand
TTCCTGATGTTGCCTTCGGTGTTCGCCGCACCGGTCTTCGCCCGGCGCATGGCCATCGAGCAGGGCATCATCCACCCGAAGGGCTCCCGTCCGAACCAGGGCGCTATGCAGACGCCGGCGGATGGGGAGGCCGCAGCTCCCAAGCATTAGTGCGCCGGGTCAGCGCGTTGGGAGTTCTTTGCCGGCAAAGCCGGTGGCCGCCTCAATGAAGCGGCTGATCAGGGGTGTGCCGGAGCGTTCCGTGGTGACGATCAGCGAAATGGTGGAGGTGGCCGCCTCATCGGCCAGTGGCACGTAGCGGAGCCCCGGAAGCTGCAGGGCCCGCATTCCCTCGGGAACGACGGCGATGCCCGTTTTGGCGGCCACCAAACCCAGGATCGTCGGGAACTGGACGGCTTCCTGGGCCACGCGCATCCGGAAACCGGCTTGCAGGCACAGTGCGGAGATGACGTCGTAGAGACGTGAGACCTGTTGGCGGGGAAAGACCACGAACCCCGCCTCGGCGAGGTCGGTGAGGGCCAGGGTGGTTTGGCCGGCCAGCGGGTGGTCTTCCGGAAGGGCGACGATCAACGGTTCCCTTGTCAGCTCCCGGGCCGTGATGCCAGGGAGGGACTCGACGTCGCGCACGATGCCCACGTCGAGGTTCCCCGCCTCCAAGGAACTGAGCTGCTGTTCGGTGGTCAGCTCGTGCAGTTCGAGCTCCAGATCCGGATACATCTGGCGCAGCGGAGGAACGATCCGCGGGATGAGGTTCAGTGCCGCGGATCCGACGAACCCGACCCGCAGTGTGCCGGTGCGGCCCTCCACTGCCTGTTCGATGCTGCGCAGTGCGTCCTCGGACTCCATGATCACCCGGCGGGCCGCCACCAGCAGTACCTTGCCCGTCTCGGTCAGTTCCACCGAACGGGTGGTGCGGGCAAAGAGCATGGTTTTCAGCTCCCGCTCCAGCCGTTGGATCTGCTGGCTCAGTGCCGGTTGGGCAATGTGCAGGCGTGCTGCCGCCCGGTTGAAATGCATTTCCTCGGCCACCGCGATGAAATAGCGCAACTGACGGATCTCCATATGAACTAAGTGTTATTGATGATCAATACATAAGCAATAGATACTTCACACCGATCAAATAGAACCGTAGCCTCAGATATATGACGAGCACCACCGCAGCACGAAGGAGCACCAGCGTGAACAACCCCGGACAGCAGACCCTTGGCCTGAAGCAACTCATCAACGGCCAGTGGGTGGAAGGAAGCGGCACGGCTGCCACCAGCTTCAACCCGGCGCTGCCGAAGGAAGTCGTGGCGCAGTACGCCACGGCAACGTCCGCCGACCTCGACAAGGCCCTGGACGCGGCCACACAGGCTGCCGCCGGATGGGATCGGCTCGGCATCATCGCCCGCGGAAACATCCTGCGCCGCGCCGCCGAGATCCTCGGCCGCCGGGCCGAAGAAGCCGCACAACTCATGACGCGCGAGCAGGGCAAGATCCTGGCTGACTCCCGGGGCGAAGTCGGTGCCACCATCGAGACCCTGTACTACAACGCGGGTTCGGCACGCCGCTCCAACGCAGCGGTCTACCCCTCGGCCAACCCGGACGAAGTGGTCCGCACGATCCGCCGGCCCTTGGGCACCGTCGCGGTGATCACCCCCTGGAACTTCCCGCTGCAGATCCCCGCCTGGAAGATCGCCCCGGCACTGCTCTGGGGCAACACGGTCGTGTGGAAGACCGCCAGCGACACCCCGGCCACGGCTGTGCTGTTCGCCGAGATCCTCGAAGAAGCAGGAGTCCCGACAGGTGTGTTGAACCTGCTGCTCGGCCCCGGAGCACTGGGCTCGGAACTCGTTGCCGATCCACGGGCCGAGGCGGTCACGTTCACCGGCTCCGTGGAGGTAGGACACCAGATCCGCGAAAAGACGGTCCTGCGTGGAGCGAAGCTGCAAATGGAACTCGGCGGGCACAACGCAGCCATCGTGCTGCCGGATGCCGATCTTCCCAGCGCCGCCGATTTCATCACCGCCGCGGCCACCGGCAGCACCGGACAGAAGTGCACGGCCACCCGCCGCGTCATCGCCGTCGGAGCCGTCCACGACCAGCTCCGGGACGAACTCATCAAGCGGTTCAACGCACTGAACGTCGCAGCCGGCACGGACGAAGGAGCCGGCATCGGACCAGTCGTCTCCGAGCGGGCGCGCCGCGATATCGACCAGGCGGTCGAGCAGGCCGAAACCGAAGGAGCGCAGGTCCTCGCCCGCGCCTCGATTCCCGAGGCACCAGGTCACTACGTGGCCCCGACTCTCCTGGGGGGCACCCGTGAGCTGACGATCTGTCACGAAGAGGTCTTCGGGCCCGTGACGACCCTGTTGCGGGCCGATTCGCTGGAGGAGGCCATCGAATTGGCCAACGACACCGATTTCGGTCTGACAGCCTCAGTGTTCACCAGCGACGAGCGCTCCATCCGGCGCTGCCTCAACGACCTGGTCGCCGGGCTGATCAAGGTCAACGGCCCCTCCACCGGATCCGAGGTCCATGCTCCCTTCGGCGGTCTGCGCGATTCCTCGCAGCCGGGCCCGCGCGAGCAGAACAGCGACGCTTCGGCCGACTTCTTCACCCTCACCAAGACGGCCTACCTCCGGCTGGCACCGGAAGGAGCCTAAGAAATGTCTGCATCGATCAGCGAACCGGCAGTCCAGCTGCCGTCGCCGTCGGAGCTGCGTCCCGCTCGGGAAGTGATGGACCCTGCCGACATGGGCGGCGCCCGGGCCACCCGGCACAGCTTCATCCGCACCATGATCCGCCGCGCCGTGGCCAAGGGGTGGAAGATCAAGCGCACCCACTTCGACATCGACGCCGCCGGCTGCGGGGCTGCCGTCTACCGGATCCGCGCCGAATCCATGACGTTCAGCTTCGTCATCTTCTCGCAGAAGACCCGTGAACACACCGACCGGGTGACCGCCAAGGCGTGGGACATCACCGCAGCCCTGGTTGAGGGCACCGTCGACGAAGAGCGGCTGGCCCGGCTCCAGACCCAGGTCCCGCTGCAGGAACGCGGGCGGGCGGAACCCGGCTCGATCATCTGGACCCGCGCCAACCGCAGCGAACGCTTCTTCGAATACGTGGTCGACCGGCTCGCCGGCGGCCAGCAGCCTGAAAGCGCGAAATTCGGTGGATCCCCGTACGTCATCCGCAGCACTGCCTTCTACAGCAACGGCAAATGTGGACTGGCCGATTTCGAACACTTCACCGACACCCACCCCTTCTCCGCCCCCTACCGGGC
>JBBSRM010000271.1:0-3281 GCA_038243055.1 Actinomycetales bacterium | reverse complement strand
TTTTAAGCCGAAGGCACCTGCAGTTAAGCCACGGGCGATGGGCCCCTCGTAGGGGTATGCGCCATCAGCGAACAGCGAATGATCGCGGGCGCGGCGCGCGTTGTGACTGCAGTAGTGTCAAGGAAAGCAAGCGCTACCGTCCGTGGCCGGAAGAGCCACGGCGCATGGCACCCATGGAGAGGTATTCGAAAATGACGACGGAATCCCACACCCCGAAGATGGCCTCGGTCGATGCAGCCAGTCGCGAGGACTACATCTACAACCGACTCCTCAAGGAGCGCATCATCTGGCTCGGCTCGGAAGTGAGCGACGAGTCGGCCAATGCCATCTCCTCCCAGCTGCTGCTGCTCTCCGCCGAGGACCCGGATAAGGACATCTTCCTCTACATCAACTCACCGGGCGGTTCCATCACCGCCGGCATGGCGATCTTCGACACGATGAACTACATCCCGAACGACGTCGTGACCGTGGCCACCGGGCTGGCCGCCTCGATGGGGCAGTTCCTGCTCTCCTCGGGCACCAAGGGCAAGCGCTACGCCACCCCGAACGCGCGGATCCTGATGCACCAGCCCTCCGGCGGCATCGGCGGCACGGCCTCCGATATCCGGATCCAGGCGGAACTGATCCTGCACATGAAGAAGGTCATGTCCGAGCTCACCGCCGAACAGACCGGACAGCCGCTGGAAGTGATCCTGAAGGACAACGACCGCGATAAGTGGTTCACGGCCCCCGAGGCCCTCGAATACGGCTTCTTCGACCACATCGCCCAGAGTTCCGTTACGGTCTCCGGCGGCGGCGGAGTCAAGAACTAGCCATCCAGCCGACGAGCATCCCCACAGATCCCCAGGAGAAGAACATGAATTACACCGGCAACGAAGGCACCGCTGGCGAAATGCCGTCCGCCCGTTACATCCTTCCTTCATTCGAAGAGCGCACCCCCTACGGCTTCAAGCGCCAGGACCCCTACGCCAAACTGTTCGAGGACCGCATCGTCTTCCTCGGCACGCAGGTCGATGACGCATCGGCCGACGACGTGATGGCCCAGCTACTGGTCCTGGAGTCCATGGACGCCGAGCGCGACATCACCTTGTACATCAACTCACCGGGCGGTTCCTTCACCGCCATGACGGCGATCTACGACACGATGATGTTCATTCGTCCCGAGATCCAGACCGTCTGCCTCGGCCAGGCGGCCAGCGCCGCCGCTGTCCTGTTGGCAGCCGGTGCGCCGGGCAAGCGCCTGGCGCTGCCCAACGCCCGTGTGCTGATCCACCAGCCGGCCATGGGCGGCGGGGAACGTGGCACGGCCACCGACCTGCAGATCCAGGCCGAAGAGGTCATGCGCATGCGCACCTGGTTGGAGACCACGCTGTCCGAGCAGAGCAATAAGACGCCCGAGCAGGTCGGAAACGACATCGAGCGCGATCTGTTCATGACCGCTCATGAGGCCAAGGAGTACGGCCTGATCGACGAGGTTCTCAACCCCCGCAAGATCAAGCAGCAGGCCATCAACAAGTAGGACGACGACGACTGCAGTGACCGGGCGTCCCGTAGGTTTTTCGCACCACGGGGCGTCCGGTCACCTATTCTGTCGGGCAACTCACCTAGAGTTGTAGCTAGACATCACCACGCGGCGTCCGTCGCGGGGTTTCTGTATCACGTTAGGGGAAGAACACCATGGCTCGTATGGGTGAAAGCTCCGACCTGCTCAAGTGTTCGTTCTGCGGCAAAAGCCAGAAGCAGGTCCGCAAGCTCATCGCCGGTCCGGGCGTCTACATCTGCACCGAATGCATCGAACTGTGTAATGAGCTGATGGAGGAGGAGCTGGCCGAGATCGAGGCCGGCCCGGATTTCGAACTGCCGCGCCCCCGCGAGATCTTCGACTCCCTGCAGGAATACGTCATCGGCCAGGAAGGCGCCAAGCGTTCCCTGTCGGTCGCCGTGTACAACCACTACAAGCGCATCCAGTCCGGCAGCGGTTCCACCGCCGCAGCCCAACTGAGCGACGTGGATGCCTTGGATGACGTCGAGGTCTCCAAGTCCAACATCCTGCTGATCGGCCCCACTGGTTGCGGTAAGACCTACCTCGCGCAGACCTTGGCCCGACGCTTGAACGTGCCCTTCGCCGCCGCCGACGCCACGGCATTGACCGAAGCCGGCTACGTCGGCGAGGACGTCGAGAACATCCTGCTCAAACTCCTCCAGGCCGCGGACTTCGATGTGAAGAAGGCCGAGCAGGGGATCATCTACATCGACGAGATCGACAAGATCTCACGTAAATCCGAGAACCCCTCGATCACCCGTGATGTTTCCGGCGAGGGCGTGCAGCAGGCACTGCTGAAGATTCTCGAAGGTACGGTTGCGTCGGTCCCGCCACAAGGCGGCCGCAAGCATCCGCACCAGGAGTTCATCCAGATCGACACGTCGAACGTCCTGTTCATCGTTGCCGGTGCCTTTGGTGGCCTCGAGGAGATCATCGGCTCACGCGCCGGGCAGAAGGGCATTGGTTTCGGTGCACCGCTGACCGCCCTGACCTCCGAGGACGCCAAGTATTCGGATGTCCGCCCCGAGGACCTGCTCAAATTTGGTCTGATCCCCGAATTCATCGGCCGCCTGCCGGTCATCGCGACCGTGGAGAACCTGGACCGCGAGGCCCTGATCAAGATCCTGACCGAGCCGAAGAACGCCCTGGTGAAGCAGTACCAGAAGATGTTCCGGTTGGATGGCGTGGAGCTGACGTTCGAGCTCGATGCCCTCGAGGCCATCGCCGACCTGGCGCTGGAACGCGGAACCGGCGCCCGTGGGCTGCGGGCCATCCTCGAAGAGACCCTCGGATCGATCATGTTCGATCTGCCCGGCCGCGACGACATCGCGGAGGTCGTCATCACCGCCGAAGTGGTGGGGCAGGTGAGCGAACCGACGCTCATCTCAGTGGAAGTCGCGAACAAACGACGGAATAAGTCCGCCTGACCTCGTTGTTGTAGTGAAGGCGGGGCGGCAACAATAGCGCCGCCGAGTACATGCACCGACTTCAGGAGGATCACCTTGTCAGAGACCACGGCTGTAGATTTCTGGTTCGACCCGCTTTGCCCCTTCGCTTGGGCCACCTCCCGGTGGATCCTCGAGGTGGAGAAGGTCCGTGACATCAAAGTCGATTGGCATGTCATGAGTCTGGCGGTCCTGAATGAGGACAAGGACGTCGACGGCGAGTTCCCCAAGGGGTTGAGCAGCGCCTGGGCCCCGGTGCGGGTGGTTATCGCCGCAGCACAAGCACATGGCGA
>JBBSRM010000270.1:0-3321 GCA_038243055.1 Actinomycetales bacterium | reverse complement strand
GACCCGCCGATCAGGTTCACGAAGCGGGCTCCCGAGGAGTGGGAGACCATAGACATCGCCGGGATCGGCGAGAATCCGGCCACCCGGTCAGGGCCGTCTTTGCGGATGGTGTGCACATGCGCGGCCGCGACAATCTCGACTGCCTCGTCCCACGTGGCACGCACCAGCCCACCCTTGCCGCGGGCACTCTTGTAACGTGCCGAGCGCACCGGGTCCTCAGTCAGGTCTGCCCAGGCCAGCACCGGATCTTTCACCCGGGCCTTGGCTTCCCTGTACATCTCGAGCAGGACCCCGCGGATGTACGGATACCGGGTTCGTGTCGGCGAGTAGGTGTACCAGGAAAAGGAAGCGCCACGGGGGCAGCCCCGCGGCTCATACTCCGGTTTGTCCGGACCAGTGGTGGGGTAATCGACGGCCTGCGTTTCCCAGGTAATGATGCCGTCTTTGACGTATACGTTCCAGGAGCATGAACCAGTGCAGTTCACTCCATGGGTTGACCGCACAACTTTGTCATGGCTCCAGCGGTCCCGGTAAAAAGAATCCCCGGACCGACCACCAACCTTCAGCAGCGTGCGACCATCAGGGGACACGATTTCCTTCTTCGTAAAGAATCTACGGGTTTTGATCAACGCATCTGTCAGTCCGCTATTCATGGTCGTGCTCATGACAAACTCCTCCTCACTGGCCGGCAACGACCAGAATGAATCCATACGCAACCCGATCATGAGTGCTGAAATCCAGCGGAAACCGGCGCCATACGTCGATGTGGCTCACATTAGCAGGGAAAAATGAGATAATCATCACATTCATTGCGACACCCTGCCGAAGCACAGCCAAAGGGCCCGTGCAGCACGTGCTCTAGGCGGTTGCCTTACTTGTTGGAGCGCGGAGAAGCCGAAGTTCCGGCGACTCGGACCGCATCAAAGCCTCCGGTAGGGGTAAGAAAATGGGGCTCTCCTGACATGAATGTGGGTGCTGTTATTTCTGGTATGGGAGTTTGATGTCTACTGGGCCGCAGGCGAGCATGATCAGAGCCAGGGCGGCTTCTGGTGTGTGGAATCCGTAGGATCTTCTGGTCATGGTGCGGATCTTGTTGTTCAGGCCTTCGTGGCGGCCGTTGGAGAGTTTCCTCGTGACAGCTGCGTGGATCCCTGCCGTGTGGGATCGGATCGTGGCGGCGGCCCTGACGAACTCGCGGATGTTGGATTTGGCGGCGAGGTCGCACCAGGTGGTGATCATCTCCATCACGTCCGCGGGGTTGAGGCCGCCGGCGAAGACTTCCCGCAGGGATTCCTTGAGCTGGTAGGCGTCCCAGAGCATTCCGCCGGTGTGCTCCAACCCGGCCAGGGTGGCTTGTTGCTTTTCGGTGAGGTTCGCCGGGTTTTTCAGCAGCACCCAGCGGGTTCCCTTGAACTTCTTCGCGATGTCCTGGTCGGGCAGTTCACGGGTGCGTTGCCAGCTGGAGCGGCGGAAGGATTCCAGCGCATTCGTGGCCAGCTGCACGACGTGGAACGGGTCGTAGCAGATGACCGCGTCCGGGGCGTTGGCCTTTACGGACTTGGCAAAAGCGGGCCCCATGTCCATGCTGACGGCCTCTATCGCCGCAGTGTTCGCGGGGCCGATCTCTTTGAAGAATCCGTCCAGTGTTGCCGCGTTCTTCCCCGGTGCACCCCAGAGGATCTTGGAGGTCGCATGGTCGGAAACGAGGGTGAGGTAGCGGTGGTGTTTGCGCCAGGAAATCTCATCCACCCCGATATTGACCAGGGACTCGAAGCGGCTCTCATCGAGCTGTTCGGCCACGACGCGTTCGCAGATCGCCCCGACGGTCCGCCACGCTATGCGGGTGAACTGGGAGACGGTGGTCTTGTCCGCCCGTGTGACCAGCCAGGCGATCATATCCTCGAAGTCCGTGCTGAACCGGGAGCGGGGATGCTGATGGGTTCGGTGTCCAGGGTGGCCAGGGACCAGCACCAGCCGGCCAGTTCCCGGGCGATCGCGACGTTGGCGATGACGGGACGTTTCTTGTGTTCCATAAAGACGATCCATTTCTCGTGCAGGCGCCGGTTCCCCGCATGGCCGCGCTCCCTGGCCGCGGCGGGCGCGTTCTCCCAGCGTTGGCGCATCAGCCATGAAGGGTCGGGATAGGGCTTGTGGTGGTGCCAGGCCGCCTCGACCAGGAACCGGCGGGCGTGGGGTGTTGCCGGTCTTGGTGATCGAGCCCTGGGACCGGGAGGCACCGGAGGAGGACTCGGAGGGCACCAGCCCCAGATACGCCCCGATGGTGGAGCCGGTGAACCGGGTCCAGTCCCCGATCTCCACAGCCAGGCCGAACCCGGTCAGCGTGGAAATCCCGCGCAGGCATTCCAAGGTTCCGCACGACCGGGGTGAATTCACTGTTATACGCCATCGCCGTAATGGCGGTATCGAGACGGTCCCGCCGATCCAGGATCGCGTGCATGGCCTCCAACGACGCGTCGTAGGCCAGCTGCCGCGGCAGGTCCCCGAATTTCTGCCGTTCCAGCCACAACTCGCGGGGGCCGTTCCACGCCTCTCCACCCGAATAGACGATGCCCTGGCGCAGCAGCAGCTTCGAGACCCGCTGCCGGGCACTCATCAGATCCCCGCAGGCGTCCTCGCGGGCCCGGACAAGGTCCCGTGCCGCTTCCTGCGCCGGGGCCGGGATGGTGACTTCGGTGATCTCCCCCAGGCGCAGCAGCCGGGCAGGATGCATCGCGTCTTTGGCGTCCGTTTTGACCCTGTCCCCGCACGGGTGCTGCAGCTTCGATGGGGCCGCGACCACACAATCAATCCCGGCCCCGAGCAGGTGCCGGACCAGTTCGAACCGGGTCGGCCCCGCCTCATGCACCGCTTTCACCGGACCTGGCAGGGACCGGATCCAGGCCAGGATCTCCCCGTAATCCGGGGGCAGCGACACCGCCGGAAGACTTCCCCCGTTTCCCCGTCAATCGCGCACCCCGCCACGGAGCGGGCGTGCACGTCCATACCTATGTCTGTACGTTCAAACATGAGCGAACCTTCTTAGCCTGACGGTGGCTCCCGACCACCGGTAGATGGATTTTGGATAACTCAGTGTGACAGCGGAACCGGACCAACGCCGATAACCCCCACAGCCCGCCGTTCCGACAGAGGCGATCCGCGCCGCGGCAAAGGTCCCCGAACGCCGCCTGCGCACCCAAGCCGCCGGCGATGCACCCATGCCGGCGGTCCGGGACCGCCCGGCGATAATGGACGGCAGCCGGAACAGCGGACCCCTCCCCGCCAAACCATCCCGCAAGCACACGAGAACCTGTAATCTGGATG
>JBBSRM010000269.1:0-3332 GCA_038243055.1 Actinomycetales bacterium | reverse complement strand
GACCCGCGGGCTGCGGAGAACAGGGATTTCTTCGGCGACCATGCGGACTCGGAGCTGTACACGATCGGCAAGGGGTTCGGGAAGAACGCCGAGGAGTTCACCGCCCTGGCAGCAACGGCTGCCGGGGGCAAGGAACTGCCCGGTGGCGGGCAGATCGTCTTCCCGCAGCGCCGGATGGTCGCCCTGTATGGAACGCCGGGAACCTCGGCCTTGGGCGCGCTGGGCGAACAGGATCTCGAGGAGACCATCAAGCGCGCCAAGAAACAGGCAGCGGAGTACCAGCCCTATAGCAAGGAAAAGGTCCAGTCGGCCTTCGAGATCATCGCCACGGTCGCCTCGGCGTCTCCCGGCAAGGACGGGAACTACTCCAGCTACGCACCCGTGGAGCAACTCGAACCCTGGGTCAAGGCCGCCCAAAAGGCAGGGGTTTACGTGGTGCTGGACTTGCAACCGGGCCGCAACGACTTCTTGACCCAGGCCAAGCACTACAAGAAATTGCTGGCCTACCCGAACGTGGGCATCGCCTACGACCCGGAATGGCGGCTAAAGCCCGGGCAGCAGCATATGAAACAGATCGGCTCCGTCGACGCCGCGGAACTGAACCGGACCAATGACTGGCTGGCCGAACTGACGCGCAAGAAGCAGCTCCCGCAAAAGGTCGTCATCCTCCACCAGTTCAAGCTGAGCATGATCAGCGACCGTTCCACGCTGGACACCTCGCACCCCGAACTGGCGATGGTCCTGCATGCCGATGGCAACGGCACCCCGGGGATGAAGATGGCGACATGGAAGAACCTGCGCACCGGCCTGCCCGATGGCATCAGGATGGCGTGGAAGAACTTCATCGACGAAGACTCCCCGACCTTCACCCCCCAGCAGACCTTCGACATAGACCCGAAGCCGTGGTTCGTCTCCTACCAGTAGGGGCGTCCGCCGGCGTCCTGCGGGGAACGTACACTGGTGCCCATGACGATTTTTGCCGTGGAATACGTATACGCAGCTGATTCCGAAGCCGCCCGGGACGAACACCGCCCCGCGCATCGTGCGTTCCTGGGTGGGCTGGCCGACGGGTTCACCCTGGTGGCCTCCGGCCCGTACGTCGATGGCTCCGGTGCCCTGCTGTTGATCAAGGCGCCCTCCGAGAAGGCCCTCGCCGCGAAGCTCGGCGAGGACCCGTTCAACGCCAACTCCTTGGTTGCGGCACTGCGCCTGACCGAATGGAGCCCCGTGACCGGTGAGCTCTCTCACCACGTCTGATCCCGTATCGGGCCCCACTTTCCCCCGCGAAGGGGGATAATGGGGCTTGGATGAACACCCCTGAAAACCCGGAGGATAATTTGACCTCGGTCAGCCTTGGAATGCCAGCAGCCCCACCACCGGTTCTGGCCCCGCGACGGAAAACCCGCCAGATCAAGGTCGGAGCTGTCGGTGTCGGTTCGGAATCCCCGATCAGCGTGCAGTCGATGACTACCACGCCGACCACCGACATCAACGGCACGCTGCAGCAGATCGCCGAACTCACGGCCTCGGGTTGCGATATCGTGCGGGTGGCCTGCCCGTCGCCCGACGACGCCGAGGCACTGCCGATCATTGCCAGGAAGTCACAGATCCCCGTCATTGCGGACATCCACTTCCAGCCGAAGTACGTCTACGCGGCGATCGAAGCCGGCTGTGCCGCCGTGCGCGTGAACCCGGGGAACATCCGGAAGTTCGACGACCAGGTCAAGGAGATCGCGCAGGCTGCCAAGGACCACGGCACCTCGATCCGCATCGGTGTCAACGCCGGTTCCCTGCACCCGAGCCTGATGAAGAAGTACGGCAAGGCCACCCCCGAGGCGCTCGTTGAGTCCGCGGTCTGGGAGGCGTCGCTGTTCGAGGAACACGACTTCCACGACTTCAAGATCTCCGTCAAGCACAACGACCCGGTGGTCATGGTCCGTGCCTACGAGCTGCTGGCCGAACAGGGCGACTGGCCGCTGCACCTGGGCGTGACCGAAGCCGGCCCGGCCTTCCAGGGCACCATCAAATCGGCTACGGCCTTCGGTGCGCTGCTCTCCAAGGGAATCGGGGACACCATCCGGGTCTCCCTCTCCGCTCCGCCGGTCGAGGAGATCAAGGTCGGCGACCAGATCCTGCAGTCGCTGAACCTGCGCCCCCGCAAGCTCGAAATCGTTTCCTGTCCCTCCTGCGGTCGCGCCCAGGTCGACGTGTACAAGCTGGCCGACGAGGTCACCGCGGGTCTGGAAGGCATGGAGTTCCCGCTGCGCGTGGCCGTCATGGGTTGCGTCGTCAACGGACCCGGTGAAGCCCGCGAAGCCGATCTCGGCGTCGCCTCGGGCAACGGCAAGGGACAGATCTTCGTCAAGGGCGAGGTCGTCAAGACCGTCCCGGAGGACCAGATCGTGGAGACCCTCATCGAGGAAGCCGGACGCATCGTGGAGGAGATGGAAGCCGCCGGGGATGCCACCGGTGGTGCGCCGAGCGTTTCGGTCTCCTGACCGAAGGTAGCGCAGTGTGGTGTCATGTGGTTCCGCCGCGGCCCGGAGTCTGCAAGACTTTGGCCTAGGCGCCACCGTAGGCGACGGGAAGGTGGGGAAACGATGTCCAGGATCCTCTCCCGTGCACTCCCATGGTTTCCGCAGGCGAAACTGCGCTACAGCGGTGGTGAATCACTCGGGGACACCGTCCGCGTCCTGACCGACGAGGATACGGCGGCCCTGCGGGGCCTCGTCGCCCAGGACCCGGTGGCGAATATCTTCATGGACGCCCAACTCGAGGCCACCGGCTCCGCAGCACCGACCCCCACGGGGTCCCTGGTGCTGGGACGCTACGACTCCGGTGAACTGCGTTCAGCACTGTGGGTCGGTGCGAACCTGGTCCCCGTCCAGGCCGGCCCCGGCGATGCGCTGGCCTTCGCCACCGCCGTCCTGCGCATGGAACGCCAGGTCTCCTCCATCTTCGGGCCGGCCACTGCGGTGCTGCCGCTCTGGGACTCGCTGCGACCCGAATCGTCCCAGCGTGCCTTCGACGTGCGTGCCTCCCAACCGTTGATGGTGCTGGACCGGCAGCCGGGGATTCTTCCATCGACCGCCGTCCGGAGATCGACGATGACCGATTTTGATGCTGTCCTGCCGGCCTGTGCCGCCATGTTCGAGGAGGAGCTGGGGTACTCGCCGTTGGGTGCCGGGGGCCCCTTCTACCGTTCGAGGGTCCGCTCGCTGATCCGCCAGGGCCACTCCTTCGTGGACCGTCCCGCAGGTGGAGGCATCCGTTTCAAGGCCGAGCTCGGTACCGTATCGCCGCGCGCCACCCAGATCCAGGGCGTCTGGGTC
>JBBSRM010000268.1:0-3335 GCA_038243055.1 Actinomycetales bacterium | reverse complement strand
TAGCGCTGGGCGGATTTGTCCTCGATATCAGCCAGCGGGATGTCCTTGGCCATGACGGCCGGCGGCAGGGCCTTGGTCAGCGTCTCACCCATGCTGAAGGGGTGGCCCATGACCCGGGCCGAGTCCTTCAGTGCCTGTTTGGTCTTGATCGACCCGTAGGTCACGATCATCGACACGCGTTCGTCGCCGTACTTCTCGGTCACGTAGTTGATGACCTCTCCACGGCGACGATCATCGAAGTCGACGTCGAAGTCGGGCATGGAGACACGTTCCGGGTTGAGGAAGCGTTCGAAGATCAGTCCGTGCTGCAGGGGGTCCAGGTCGGTGATGCGCATGGCGTAGGCGACCATGGAACCGGCGCCGGAGCCACGTCCGGGGCCGACGCGGATGCCGTTGTCCTTGGACCAGTTGATGAAGTCCGCGACGACGAGGAAGTAGCCCGGGAACCCCATCTTCGTGATGATGTCCAGCTCGTAGTCCGCCTGCCGGCGCGAGGCCTCGGGGACGCCGTTGGGGTAGCGGTACCGCATCCCGGTTTCGACTTCCTTGACCAGCCAGCTGGTTTCGTCCTCCCCCGGCGGGCAGGGGAACTTGGGCATGTAGTTCGCGTCGGTGTTGAAGGAGACCTCGCACCGTTCGGCGATCTCCAGGGTGTTGTCGCAGGCTTCGGGGAACTCGGCGAAGAGGGCACGCATCTCCTGGGGCGACTTCAGGTAGAAACTGGTTCCCGAGAACGCGAAGCGCGACCCTCCTTGGTCATAGGTGGGCTCGAGCAGCGTGGAGCCGGACTGCAGGGCCAGCAGCGCCTCGTGGGCCTTGGCATCGTGTTCGTGCGTGTAGTGCAGGTCGTTGGTCGCCACCAGCGGCAGGTTCAGTTCCTTGGCCAGTCGCAGCAGGTCCTTCGTGACCCGCCGCTCGATGTCCAGCCCGTGGTCCATCAGCTCGCAGTAGTAGTTCTCCTTGCCGAAGAGGTCCTGGTATTCACCCGCAGCCTGTTTGGCCTCCTCGTATTGACCCAACCGCAGACGGGTTTGGATTTCACTCGAGGGGCAGCCGGTGGTGGCGATGAGCCCGGGGCTGTACTGCTCGAGCAGTTCGCGATCCAGCCGCGGCCATTTGCCGAACACCGAGTCCAACGACCCGATCGATGAGGCCCTGAAGAGGTTGCGCATGCCTTCGTTATTGCGGCTGAGCAGCGTCATATGGGTGTAGGCGCCACCACCGGAGACGTCATCGCGTTTCTGATGGGCCTCACCCCAGCGCACGCGGGTCTTGTCCTTGCGGGAGGTGCCCGGGGTGACGTAGGCCTCCACGCCGATGATGGGTTTGATGCCCGCACTGGTCGCCTTGTTCCAGAAGTCGAAGGCGCCGAACAGATAGCCGTGGTCGGTGGTGGCCAGGGCCGGCATGCCCAGGCGCTTGGTCTCTTCGAAGAGGTCCGTCAGGCGCGCGGCGCCGTCGAGCATCGAGTATTCGGTATGCGTATGAAGGTGGACGAATCCGTCCCGGTTTGAGCTGGCCACCGGTCCATTCTAGGCCCGGGCGGCACGCTGCCGAAGTCCGCCGCGCGGCGGCTGGCGTGTCCCGTCCGGGCACCCGGCAGGGACGGGCCCGGGAACGACGCCGAGGCCGGGAGTCAGTAGCGCAGGTCCCCGTCGCGGAGGATCTCCAGAGCGTGGGAGAGGTCCTGCGGGTAGCTGCTTTCGACCTGGACCCACTCCCCCGTGACCGGATGAGGGAAACCCAGTTGGTAGGCGTGCAGCCACTGTCGGGTCAGGCCTAGGTCGGCCGCCAGACGCGGATCGGCGCCATAGGTCTGGTCTCCGGCGCAGGGGTGGCGCAGGGCCGAGAAATGGACGCGGATCTGGTGGGTGCGGCCGGTCTCCAGCTGCACTTCCACCAGGCTGGCCCGGCCGAACGCTTCGAGGACCTCGTAGTGCGTCACCGAATTCCGGCCGCCCTCGAGGACCGCGAACCTCCAGTCATGACCCGGATGCCGGCCGATGGGTGCGTCGATGGTCCCGGCCAACGGATCCGGCAGGCCCTGGACGAGGGCATGGTACGTCTTGGAAGGGGTGCGTTCCTTGAAGGCGCGTTTGAGCGCCGTGTAGGCACGTTCGGTCTTGGCCACGACCATCGCCCCGGAGGTCCCCACGTCCAACCGGTGCACGATGCCCTGGCGTTCCGGTGCGCCCGAAGTGGAGATGCGGTAGCCGGCGGCAACCAGCGCGCCGACGACCGTGGGACCCACCCAACCGGGGGAAGGATGTGCTGCGACCCCGACGGGTTTGTCGATGACCACGTAGTCGTCGTCCTCTGCCAGGATCTTCATGGCTTCCACGTATTCGGCCCTCACTTCCAACGGGTCTGTTTCCGGGGGCGGATCGACGCTGACGACGTCACCGTCCTCCACCTTGCGGGATTTGGCCACCGGGCTGCCGTTCAGCTGCACATGGCCACCGGCGCACCAGCGGGCGGCAACGCTGCGGGTGATGTCCAGCCGCGGGGCCAGGAGGGCGTCGATACGCAGACCCGCCTCTTCGGGGTCGACGGTGAAGGTGTTCGAACTCACGCTTCGCCGGCTTCCCCGGTCTTCGGGGACGTCTTGTCCTCAACCGGCATCCCGTCGAGACCGATGCCACGGAAGAGCAGCACGCAGATGCCGATCATGGAGCAGACGACGAAGGAGTCGGCCACGTTGAAGATCGCGAAATTCGGGACGGCGATGAAGTCCACGACGTGGCCCATGCCGAACGAGGGTTCGCGGAACAGCCGGTCGATGAGGTTGCCGGTGGCACCGGCCAGCAGGCCACCCAGGGCAACGGCCCACCACCGGGATCGCACCTTGCGCAGCAGCGTCAAGACGTAGATCACGACGACGGCCATGATGATGGTGAAGATCCAGGTCACCGAGGTGCCGATGGAGAAGGCGGCCCCGGAGTTCAGGATGTAGCGCCATTGCAGCACGGACCCGATCACGTCGATGGTCTCGCCCAGTTCCATATTGGCCTGCACCAGCGCCTTGGTCAGCTGGTCCAGACTGGCCCCGAGGACGGCGATGCCCAGCGAGAGGGCGACCAGTACAGCGCTGACACCCCGCGGTGGGGGCGTCCTGGCATCATGTTCGGCGCGTGCTGCGGGGTCCTGATCCATCGGGGTCCTTAACGTGATGTCGGGGGGCGGGGGGCCGGCCGCCGCCAGACCCCCCGCCTCCGTCTGGCCGTTCCAGGAGCTCGCGGCGCCGGGCCCCAGCGCGCCGCCGCAAACCCCCCACCACGCTATTAATCGTGGTGGGGGGGGTTGGCGTGGCCGACCCCCCCACGACCATGTCTGTC
>JBBSRM010000267.1:0-3352 GCA_038243055.1 Actinomycetales bacterium | reverse complement strand
GGCGTTGTCACCCAACGTCGAACCGATGCCAGGACTGCCGCTGATGAGTTTGTACCCCAAGGCCTCCACCGATCCGCAGAACGTCACGCCCGCCTCGCCGCGGTTCCCCGAGATCGAGGAACGCGTGCTGAAGTACTGGGAGACGGACAACACCTTCCAGGCCTCCATCGACGCCAGACCCGCCGGGACGGACGGGGCCAATGAGTTCGTCTTCTACGACGGCCCTCCCTTCGCCAACGGCCTCCCGCACTACGGGCACCTGCTCACCGGCTACGTCAAGGACCTCGTCGCCCGCTACCAGACCCAGCGCGGCAAGCGCGTCGAACGCCGCTTCGGCTGGGATACCCACGGGTTGCCCGCCGAGCTGGAGGCGATGAAGCAGCTGGGCATGACGGATAAGAAGCAGATCGAGGCCATGGGCATCGATAAGTTCAACGATGCCTGCCGTTCCTCGGTCATGAAGTACGCCGGCGAATGGCAGGAATACGTCACCCGGCAGGCCCGCTGGGTCGACTTCGACAACGACTACAAGACGCTGAACGTCGAATACATGGAATCGGTCCTCTGGGCCTTCAAGCAGCTGCACACCCAGGGCCTGACCTATAACGGCTACCGGGTGCTGCCGTATTGCTGGAAGGACGAGACCCCGCTGTCCAACCACGAGCTGCGCATGGACGAGGACGTCTATAAGGACCGCCAGGACCAGACCGTCACCGTTACCTTCGGCATCCTCGCCGGCGAAAGCGGGATCTCGAAGAAGCTGGCAGGAACCCAGGCCATCGCCTGGACCACCACGCCCTGGACCCTGCCCACGAACCAGGCCCTCGCCGTCGGACCCGAGGTGTACTACGTCGTCGTTCCCGCCGGCCCTGCCGGAACCAGTGCCACGGGGGAGGCCTTCATGCTGGCCTCGGACCTGCTCGGCGCCTACGCCAAGGACCTGGGGTACGACGACGCAGCCGCCGCTGCCGAAGCAGTCACCGCCACCTACTTGGGCTCCGACCTGGAGGGGCTGGAATACGAGCGCCTCTGGGACTACTTCGCCGACGACGAGACCTACGGGACTGCCAAGGCCTGGCGGATCCTGCTGGCCGACTACGTCACCACCACCGACGGCACCGGCATCGTCCATCAGGCTCCCGCCTATGGCGAGGAGGACCAGAAGATCTGCGAGCAGAACGGGATCCCCGTGGTGCTCTCGGTCGATGAGGGCGCCAAGTTCCTGCCGGTCTTCGCCGAGGGCCCGTTGGCCGATATCGCCGGCGTCCAGGTCTTCGACGCGAATAAGGCCATCATCGGGGACCTGAAGTCCTCCGGCCGGCTGGTCCGCCAAGCCAGCTACGTGCACAGCTACCCGCATTGCTGGCGCTGCCGCACCCCGCTGATCTACCGGGCCGTCTCCTCCTGGTACGTCGAGGTGACCAAGTTCAAGGAGCGGATGAGCGAGCTGAACCAGGACATCAACTGGATCCCGTCCAACGTGAAGGATGGACAGTTCGGCAAGTGGCTGGAAAACGCCCGCGACTGGTCGATCTCGCGCAACCGCTACTGGGGCAGCCCGATCCCCGTCTGGGTTTCGGACAACCCCGACTACCCGCGCACCGACGTTTACGGTTCGCTGGCTGAAATGCAAGAGGCCTTCGGTCGTCTGCCGCTGAACAAGGAGGGCGAAGTCGACCTGCACCGCCCGTTCATCGACGAACTGACCCGGCCCAACCCGGACGACCCCACCGGCGGATCCACCATGCGCCGTGTCGAGGACGTGCTGGACGTCTGGTTCGACTCCGGTTCCATGCCGTACGGGCAGGTCCACTACCCGTTCGAGAACGAGGAGTGGTTCTCCACCCACCACCCGGCGGATTTCATCGTCGAGTACATCGGCCAGACGCGCGGCTGGTTCTACATGCTCCACGTTCTGTCCACGGCGCTGTTCGACCGCCCGGCCTTCCGCAACGTCATCAGCCACGGGATCGTACTGGGCTCCGACGGACAGAAGATGTCCAAGTCGTTGCATAACTTCCCCGACGTGAACGAGGTCCTGGACCGCGACGGTTCCGACGCGATGCGCTGGTTCCTGATGTCCAGCCCGATCCTGCGCGGCGGCAACCTGGTGGTGACCGAACAAGGGATCCGCGACGGGGTCCGCCAGGTCATCCTGCCGCTGTGGAACGTCTACAGCTTCTTCACCCTCTACACCAACTCCGCGAACTCGGGGGCCGGCTACGAGGCGAAACTGCGTTACGACGGGTACACCGACACGCTGGATCAGTACCTGCTGGCCAACACGGGAGACCTGGTCGCCGAAATCGGCGCCCATATGGACGCCTACGACGTCTCAGGTGCCTGCGACGCACTGCGTTCCTACCTGGACATGCTCACCAACTGGTATGTCAGGCGTAGCCGCGACCGGTTCTTCGCCGAGGACACCGACGCCTTCGACGCCCTGCACACCGCGTTGGAAGCCCTCTGCCGGGTAGCTGCACCCCTGCTGCCGCTGATCACCGAGGAGATCTGGCGGGGCCTCACCGGCGGACGTTCGGTCCATCTGACCGACTGGCCCGAGACCGGCACCTTCGCCGCGAACCCCGAACTGATGGCCCGCATGGACAGGATCCGGCAGGTCTGCTCGACGGGTTCGAGCCTGCGCAAGGCAGCCAAACTGCGGGTGCGACTGCCGCTGCAGGAGCTCACCGTCGTCGTTCCCGCCTCCTCCGATCTGGAATCCGGAACCGAGGTCATCGCCGACGAATTGAACCTGCGCCACGTCCGACTGGTCGACGCCGCCGATGCTTCCCCGGAGGAGTTCGGGATCGAGCAGAAACTCGTCGTGAACGCCCGGGCCGCCGGGCCCCGGCTGGGCAAGAATGTCCAGGTGGCCCTCAAGGGCTCCAAAACGGGCAACTGGTCGCTCACCGACGGCGTCGTTACTTCCGGTGGACTCGAGCTTGAAGAAGGCGAGTACACACTGGAAACGGTCGTCGCCGACGCGGACGACGGCGGATCCACCGCCGTCTCGATGCTCCCCGGAGGAGGCTTCGTGGTCCTGAACACCGAAGTCACCGCCGAACTCGAAGCCGAGGGCACCGCCCGCGACATGGTCCGTTCGATCCAGCAGGCCCGCAAGTCTGCTGACCTGCATGTCAGCGACCGGATCCTCACCACCATCAATGCCCCGCAGGACATCATCGATGCCCTGCACGCCAACGCCGAGTTGGTCAAGCACGAGACCTTGACCATCGATCTGGAACTGATCCCCGGCGATGTCGACACCACCATCTCGGTAGAACGGACGGTTGCCTGAATGAGCCCCGACCACGACGAATTCTCGGTCCAAAGCGTGTATGCCGAGCTG
>JBBSRM010000266.1:0-3365 GCA_038243055.1 Actinomycetales bacterium | reverse complement strand
TTCCACCCTTAACAACTCCGAGGCCGCCCTCAGCTAGTCGCTGACCGATGAGATAACCATAGGTTTCTTCGTCGTTGACGATGGACAGGACCGCTGCGGCAAGGACACCCCTAAGCCACTCAGATGGCCACTGTGAAATCTTCATAACTAGATCATGACACTATCTAGTTAGTGATGTAATCTAGTGGGTAAGTGCTCCAGTTACCGCACCACGTTTTTTGGAGTATTCTCGCGCCACATACCGACGGAGCGGCAGTAGTTATTTGCGGGATATCACCTATTGCGTCCCGTAAGGGGCGTCCCGTATAGACATCGACGAACCGTCCCGTAAGACCAACCCTCAGCAGGACAAGTCGCGGCCCGACGTTCAGTGGCTACCACGCCTCCGCAACACTCGTCGGGTCTTGACGTCTCGACAGGCGGGAGAGGCCTTAACGGGTGAGGCTCGTGCTTATAAAAGATGACCCCAATGAATCCCACAGGCCATCAGGATGCAGGATGCGCGGTCGGAGTCGTGACTGTAGCCCCGTCTTATGGCGCGGGTAGGTGATTGTTAGGGTTAGTGGATGAAGACACAGGAACGATCGAATAGAGCGGTGTTGAAGGGTTTTGTCGGGAGCTTTCTTGTTATCGCTTTGGGCATGATCGCCTTCTTGATCTACTATGCAATCGCGTTTAAGGGTGGCTTGATGTCGTGGATCGTCGTGGCTATATGGTCTTTCGCGACGGTCCTGATCCTCGGCGTGATTTATCGCGACGTGATTAGGCAGCGCCGCGCCGGAGGATTCTGAGACGGTCACGCTCTCTCTCGATGACAACTCCGGTTAGCATTTTCCGAAGATGACCGCACGGATTATTCGAAGTCGTCTACACGAAGACCCAGTGCCCGTAGGGGCCCTCACTGGGCACGCCAATTCGGCGCCGCTGCGGTTGGGCTGGCACCCTGAGTTACATGCGTAGTTACCTGCCCGGGATCCTCATCGGGCTTGCCGTCTTTTTCGTGAATATCGCGCTGGAAGTTTACACAGACATGCCGATGTTAATTCGTTGGGCCGTTGTGATTGGCTTCGGGCTGCTCGTCACCTTCGCCCTGGTCAAGTTGGCGCAACGCCGGCAGAAACGAAGTACCCACGAGGCAGCAGACCGCTAGGAGTGCTGCTCCACGGTATCGTAGTCTGGTGGCGTCGACAGGCGCCGCGAAATCGACTTGCTTGCCCGTAAGCGGAACCTTTAACGGGCACCTCGGAACTTCTTGTCAGGTTCCTCGATGCAGGTTGCGGAATTTGATGGCGGGACGGCCCGGGAAAAACTGCAGATCTAAGAATCGACTGCGCTACCAGCTAGCCGCTTCGCATAGGTTTTCATCGCTGCTGCGAGCCACGGAGGCAGGACAGGATCGACATTGCTGATCCACGCTCGTTGCTGGTTGTCACTCAGGTAAAGATCGGCCAAGCCCTCGTAGGAACTGGCATCTGGTTGCCAGAAATGGCCAATGGAGTCATAGTGCTCGCCTACGAGCTCCTGAGCAGGGTCCGCACCGGGTGGGACACCCTGATGAACAAGGACCGCCATTCGGCGCAGAAGTTCGCTGCTCTCAGTTGCCGCCTGCTCGTAGTCGGCAACTTCCCAACCGGCGGTGGCCGCCGCGGCACTGCTGAAGGTGACCTCCACACCGGGACCGTGCACCGCCGCCAATTGTTTCCGCAGGCGGAGGCGGTCTTGATGGAGGCCACGGAAGAAATCCTCTGCATCCATGACATCGTTGCCAGTGAGGTCTGTGATGGTCCGCTCGATCGTCTCGATGACCGCGTCCAGACGGTCTCGCTCAGAGAGGATCTGATCGCGTTGCAAACGCAGCGCGGCAACCTCACTGCTTTGCCCGCTGAGTACCTGCCCAATCTCGACCAGGCCCAGGCCCATCTGTCGCAATATCAGGATGCGTTGGAGCCGACGCATCTCGGCACGGCCGTACCAACGGTAGCCATTGGCGCCGACTTCACTGGGGGTAAGCAGGCCAATGGCGTCATAATGACGAAGCGTTCGAGAGGTGACGCCAGCGATTTTTCCGACCTGGCTGATGGAATGCCGCACCAAAGAAGCCTAACCGCTTGACCTTCTCGTTAGGTCAACTTCTATCGTCGTGGACATGAGCTTCACGATCACCAATATCCGGGTATTTGATGGCAACCGGATCACCGAGGACAGCGCCGTACGTGTCGTTGACGAACGGATCGACGCCGTCGGCGGCCCAGGGGTAACCGACCCGTCCGATCAAGTTGTCGACGGCGCCGGGGGGACATTGCTGCCGGGGTTGATCGATGCCCACCTTCACTTGTTGCCAGGTACACCGCATCAGGCACTGACATTCGGGGTGACGACCATCATCGACCAATTCAGCAAGCCGGAGCTCATCACACCGATCCTCGCCGGCAACGGATCACCGGACGTCGCCGAGGTCCGGACCTCAAGCATCGGGGCGACCGCCCCGGGAGGGCATCCGACGATGGCGTACTCTCCGTTTCCCTACGTCACCGGCCCCGAGGATGCACCCGGCTTCGTCGCGGACCGTCTTGCCGAAGGCGCGACCCACCTGAAGGTGCTCTACGACGACGGGTCCGCCAGCCCCATGCCGATGCCCTCATTGAACTTGGCCACGGTGCGTGCGCTGGTGGAGGCAGCCCACGCTGCCGGCATCCTTGTCGTAGCGCATGTCATGACGGCAGCGGCCGCTGTCGACGTCGTCAACCAGGGCGTCGACGTCCTGGCCCACGTGCCCTTCGAATTGCTGAATGCCACCCAGGTCGCGGCGTTGGCTGCTGCCCAGGTGCCGGTGATCGCCACGCTCGACATCGCTGATGGCTTCCCCGACTCCGAGGGCCGGATGCCGCTGTTGACGCAGCCCGGGCTCGCCACACGCCTGGGGCCGGCATGGACCGGGATGCTCGAACGCCAGGCACAGCGGTGGATGCCTCCTGGCCTTCCGGACTTCGCTGCCGCACGTCGAAACGTGCATGCCCTACATGCCCGCGGAGTTGTCCTTCTGGCTGGCACGGACGCCCCGAATCCAGGTTTGGTCCCCGGTGCCAGCCTGCACCGTGAACTCCAGCACCTGACCGAGGCCGGACTCAGCCCCTGTGAAGCACTGGCTGCCTCGACGGTCCGACCTGCTGACGTGTTCGGTCTGACCGATCGCGGAGCGATCCTCCCGGGAAAACGAGCCGACCTTCTTCTGGTTGCAGGATGCCCAGACCACGAAATCATCGCAACACAGGCCATCGCCGCTGTGTGGAAGCAAGGGGTACCGATCGCGCTGGACGCCTACGTGGGCAGCGTCGCGGAGGACGAGAGCCTGACCGCGCTCCAAG
>JBBSRM010000265.1:0-3407 GCA_038243055.1 Actinomycetales bacterium | reverse complement strand
GAACCCCAGCATCTGCGTGAGCAGTCCGGCAGCGGCGGCGATCGCGCCGCCGGGTACGCCCGGAGCGGCGATCATCATGACTCCCAGCATCAGGATGAAGGGAAGGTAGGCGCCGAAGCTGGTTTCACCGCCCGTGAGTAGCAGCACCGCGAACGAGAAGCAGGTGATCTTCACCATCGACCCGGACAGGTGGATCGTGGCACACAGCGGAACGACGAAGCCTGCTATCGAGTCGGAGACATTATTCTTCTTCGTCGAGGCAAGCGTCACCGGAATCGTCGCTGCCGACGAGGAGGTTCCCAGCGCGGTGAAGTACGCATCGCGCATGTTCCACAGGGCCTTCAACGGGTTGACGCCGGTCATCCCGCCCGCCACCGAATACTGTGCGAGCAGCACGACGAAGGTCAGGGCAAAGGAGACCACGGCCACGAGCAGGAACTTCGTGAGGACCGTGACAGCGGAGCCGCTGGCTGAAAGATCCATGAAGATCCCGAAGATGAACAGCGGCAGTGCCGGCACGATGATGCGCCGAATGACGATCTCGATGATCGTGCGGAACTCGACGGCTCCGCGGAAGAGCACCTTGCTGTGGAACGCCGTCAGGCCAATGCCGATGATGAAGGCGAGCACGAGCGCGCTCATGACACCGATGACAGGCTGCAGGACGATCTCCGTTGCCGAGTCGCCAGCGCTGGCCACCACCGTGAGGTAGGGGCTGAAGCCCGATCCGGAATCTTCGCCGATGGTATCCAAGCCCCCTCCTGCCAGCGACGGGGTGAACAGCCACCGGCTCACGAAGTAGGCCAGCAGTCCAGCCAATACCGTGGAGCCATACGCGATCAGGGCCGTGACCCCGAGCCATTTGCCGGCGCCCTTGCCGAGTTCGGCGATCGCGGGCATGACGAGCCCCAGGATGATCAGGGGCACGATGAAGCCCAGGAATCCGGAGAAGATCGAGTTGTAGGTCATGAAGACCCCGCCCAGCCAAGCGGGCATCACCGGGCCGGTCAGGACTCCCAGGACGATGGCGATGATGACCCAGCCGAGCAGCGGGAATGATTTAAGCAGCTTGATGATGGTCCTCCGGTCAACTGAATTACAGCGCGCCGGAATGCACGACGCGTGTGTGGCGCAGGCCACGCCTCGGCAATGCTAGACGCAGTGTGGCAGAACGCCCAATCCCGCGTGGGAGGGCCGAGCGGAGTGGACTAGCGGGCCGGGCCCTGGCCGGAATCGGGGCCGTCGTCGTTGTCCTCGGTACCATCGCCGAAACGGATGCTGCCATCGGGTCCCGGGTTGCTGCGGGGCGGGAACTCGTCGCTGGCCGCCTGGCGTTCACGCCCGCGTTCGACCAATTCGTTCTGGCGTTCCTCGGCGGTTCCGGCGTAGCGGACGCGGCGGATGCGCCGGGTCATGTCCCGGATCAGGAAGATCACGACGATGACCATCGCCGCGGTGGCAACAAAACCCGCGAAGCCCGGGCCGATCTCACGGGCGGCTTCTCCGGTGGGGACGGCCGGAGCGGAGCTGGCGGCGACCAGCACTGAGGACAACAGGTTCACTTGATGCTCTTTCTTGGTGGATACCGGCGCTGGCCGGCCCGCCCAGTCTACCCGGCAGGCCGACGACGACGGACCTAGCGTAGACCGGCGAAAAGGTCGGTTTCGGGCGTCTGCGTCTCCACGCGGGAGGTGACCAGCGTGTAGTCCTCCCACGGCCAGTACTTTTCATATACCCACGTGGGCACCGCAAAGAAGAAGCCCGCCGGGTCGATCTGCGTCCGGTGCGCCACCAAGGCGCGGTCACGGGCTTCGAAGAAATCGGAGCAGGCGATCTGCGTCGTCGTCTCATGCGGGCTGACCCAGCGGAACATCTCTTCGTCGGGGTGTGCTTCGAAGGCCTTGACCCGCTCTTCATAGGGGGAGTCGATGCCGTTCTCGACCATGGCGTAGTGCAGCGTGCGGATACGGTCCGGGCTGAACGCACGGTCGTAGTAGAGCTTGGAGACCTCCCATGGCTCGCCCAGTTCGGGATAGCGCGTGGGGTCGGCAGCGGCTTCGAAGGCCTCGACCGAGACCCGGTGGGTCATGATGTGGTCCGGGTGCGGGTATCCACCGTTTTCGTCGTAGGTGGTCATCACCTGCGGACGGAACTCACGGATCAACTTCACCAACGGGGCGGCGGCTCGTTCAAGGCTCTGCGTGGCGAAGGAGCCGAAAGGCAGTGGCGGCAGCGGGTCTCCCTGGGGAAGGCCCGAGTCCACGAACCCGATCCAGCGGTGCTCCACGCCCAGCGCGGCGGCGGCCTCGGCCATCTCCTTGCGGCGCAGTCCGGCCAGATCCCGGTGGGCATGGGCGAGCTCCCCGGCGGCGGCATTGAGGATATCGCCGCTTTCCCCACCGGTGCACGAAGCCACCATGACGCGGGCCCCGGCATGGGCATAGGCAGCCATCATGGCCGCGCCCTTGCTGGACTCGTCATCCGGGTGGGCATGGACGGCCAGGAGCCGGAAACCCTCTGACGGCGGGACGGGAACGACCCGGGCTTCTTCCACGATGAGCTGCTCCTCAATGCGATCAGGACGGCCGGTTTGCCGTCCTGCGAAAAGACCTAGACTGGTGGGGATGAACACCCAGCAGCCGGCGCCCCCTCCTTCAACGGACGATGCGCCACCCTCCAGCGTAGCCAATCGTTATGGCGCACCCAAGCGGGGCCTGACCCGGCGGCGAAAAATCGTCATGATCGTCGTGGCCCTGGTCCTGGCGATCATTGCCGCGGGGGTGGTGGCCTGGTGGAACGTCAAGCCCTATTCGAGTAAGGATGTGGCCTTCGACATCACCTCCGATACCAGCGCCAACGTGACCATCCAGCTGGAGAAGAAGCCCCGGGACACCATTGCCTGCAACCTGCGGGTGATGAACGAGTCCTACGCCGTCGTCGGCTGGAAGACCGTCACGTTCGGTGCCTCCGAGGGCACCGGCAGGGAAACGATCATCAAGGACTTCGACCTGCGCACCGAATCGCTCGGAGTGACCGGTGGAGTGACCACCTGTTGGGTCGCCGACTGACCCGAGTATGACCACCGTGGGGTGGGCCACTTGGGGTTTCGTCGGATAATGGCTAAAATCGTTCACATACGATTCACCCCGCCTTGAACTGGTGATTGACTGCGGTTCTTCATCACCCTTGGCGGGGTCTTTGCTTGCATCGCCTCGGGCGGGCAAACACCGCAGTTCAGTGGCCGGTCATCCGACCGGCCCATTTATTACAAGGAGAAGTACGTTGACCACCAACAATGAACCGGCTCTCTGGCTCACCCAGGAGGCTCACGACCGCTTGTCCGCTGAACTTGAGCACCTGCAGGGTCCCGGCCGCGCTGAGATCGTCGACAAGATCGAGCAGGCCCG
>JBBSRM010000264.1:0-3415 GCA_038243055.1 Actinomycetales bacterium | reverse complement strand
GGCCGGCCCCGAACCCTCCGTGTTGGCCCGCCACCCGGGCTGCGTCCCCGTGGCGGTAGGCAGCCGTGGCCGCCAACTCAACCATTTCCCGGGTTCCCCCTCCGGCATGGGAGGTGGCCAGCATGGCCCCCAGCATCCCGGTGAGCACGTCTCCGCTACCGGCGGTGGCCAATTGGGCCGGTCCGTTGAGGTTGATGATGGTGTAGCCGTCGGGCGCCACACAGATCGTCGTGTGTCCTTTCAGCAGCACCACCGAGGAGTATCCGACAGCCGCCCAGCGGGCCCAACGGACAGGATCCTCGGCGATGTCGGCGGCGGTGACCCGCACACCGACCCGGACCAGCAGGTCCTCCAGTTCCCCGGCATGCGGGGTGAGGATGAGCCGGGCATGGCCCTGCGCCGGCTGCAACGTCCGCAGGGCGCTCGCGTCGACGATGGCCGGAAGTCCCGAAACCAGCACCTGCTCCACGGCGGCGAGTTGGGCTTCATCGTCGGCGATGCCCGGACCCATGGCCCAGGCATCGACCCGGACATCGGCTCCGTCGGCCGGCACTGCCTCGGGGACCGCCTGGGTGAGCAGCTCGGCAGCCTGTTCGGGCGCCAGGGTGCGCAGCATCCCCACCGAGGTGTTCACCGCAGCGGTGGCCGCCAGGACTGCGGCCCCCGGATAGCCTGGCGACCCGGCGATCAGCCCCAGCACCCCCCGCGAATACTTATGGTCTTGTGCCGTCGGCCGCGGCATGGAGGCCTCGGCGTCCGCTCCGGTGAGGACCCGCAGGTCGGGTTGGCCAAGCACCTCCTCCAAACCGATGTCGACGACCTCGATGTTTCCGGCCAGCCGGCGACCGGCCCCGACACAGAGCCCGGTCTTCAGGGCACCGAAGGTCACCGTCAGGTCCGCGGCCAGTGCCCCCTCGGAGGCAGCGCCGGTATCGGCGTCCACTCCCGAGGGCAGATCACAAGCGACCACCGGGATATCGGCGGGGATCTCCGGCAGCGCGATGGCGCCCCGGGCTCCGGTCCCCAGGACGGCATCAATGACCAGGTCGACGTCCGCCAAGGCCTCACTGGCTTCGCGGAAGCGGCGTGCCTGGGCCCGTGCCCCCGAATCGGGGATTCCCCCTCCGGAGACGACCCTGCCCCCGGAACGGGTGAAGGCCTTCAGGCCTTCCGGGTGGGCGTGCCCACCCAGCAGGATCGCGGTGCAGGCAACGCCCCGCCCGGCCAGCCGTGCCATCGCGTAGAGTCCGTCGCCGCCGTTGTTGCCGGTGCCGATCAGGGCGGCGACGTGGGCACCATAGACCCCTCCGTAGCGGGCGCGCAGCAGGGCCATGACATGGTGGGCCAGACCGTGGGCCGCCGTCCGCATCAGGGATGCCCCGTCCCGGCTCTGGAGGAGCCCGGCTTCGGCGGCACGGATCTGGGTTCCGGTATATGCATTAATCATGTTCTAGCGCTCCGCAATGACCATGGCCGTGGCCAGGTCTCCATCGTGGCTGAGGGACAAGTGCCAATGACGCACGCCTTTGACCTCCGCAACCTCGGCCACCGTGCCGTCGATCTTCACCTGTGGGGCACCTGCGGCGTCCATGACGACCTGGCAATGCTGCCAGTTCATGCCCGCCGGGGCGCCGAGGGCCTTGGCGATCGCTTCCTTCGCGGCGAAACGCGCCGCCAGCGACCGCATGTTCAGCGCGCGTTCGGCCGGCACGAAAAGCCGCTCGCATAACGCCGGGGTTCGTTCTAATTGCGCCGTAAAGCGGGAAACCTGCACTACGTCCACACCAATGCCCACAATCATTCCCCCAGCCTATCGGTTCCGGCGTCCTCATATGGTGGCCCCGCGCAGCGGACGCGCGCTATCCCTTGCCCCGCTTCCAGGCGTAGCGTCGGTGACCAGCCTGCCGACCGCCGTCGTGCAGGAACGGCAGCCGACGAAAGGGCAACCCATGAGCGCGAATGTTGCACAACAACTTCTACGAGAAGGGTTCGACCGTGTTGCGGAAACGATCCGTTCCCTCACCGGAGACACCGATGCGAGCGTCCTGCTCTACCAGCCCGACCCCCAGTCGAATCATGCCGCCTGGCTGATCTGGCATCTGACCCGTGTGCAGGATGACCATATGGCGGACCTCACCGCCGTGCTCGGCGGTGCCGACGCCCCGTCCCGGGGCACCAAGCAGTACACCCCCACGGGTCAATTGTGGTTGGAGCACGGATGGGCGCACCGCTTCGCGCTGCCGTATCCGGAGGAGGACACCGGGTTCGGGCACGACGCGGAAAAGGTCCAAGCCTTCGTCAACGGAGATTCTGGCTTGCTGGCTGCCTACCATCAGGCCGTCCACGATCGCACGGTGCAGGTCCTTGAGTCGCTCTCCACCGATGACTACGAACGAGTCGTCGACCAGCGATGGGACCCGCCGGTCACGGCTGCTTCCCGTCTGGTGAGCGTTCTGAACGACACGACCCAGCATGCCGGCCAGGCCTCCTACGTGCGCGGGCTCGCCGAACGTGCGCTGGGGTAGGTCACGGGCTCCTGCGCATCGCGGGGCTTGGTCTACTCGACCGTAACGGACTTCGCAAGATTACGCGGCTGGTCGACGTCGAAACCCTTGGAGCTGGCCAGTTCACAGGCGAAGAGCTGAAGCGGGACGGTGGCCAGCAGCGGCATCAGCAGTGTCGGGGTCTCTGGAACGTAGAAAACGAATTCGGCGTAGTCACGGACCGCCTCATCGCCGGATTCGGCGATCACCAGGGTCTTGGCCCCACGGGCCCGGACCTCCTGGATGTTGGAGACGACCTTCGAATGCAGCGAATGGCGTCCCCGCGGGGACGGCACGATGACGAAGACCGGCTGGCCGTCATCGATCAGGGCGATCGGACCATGCTTCAGCTCGCCGGCGGCGAAACCTTCGGCGTGGATGTAGGCGATCTCCTTGAGCTTCAAGGCCCCTTCCATGGCCACCGGGTAGCCGACATGGCGTCCCAGGAACAGCACCGAGGTGGCCTCGGACATCGAACGGGCCAGTGTCTTGACCTCCTCCGCGCGATCCAGGATGTCCTGGATCTTGGCCGGGATGTCCTGCAGGTCCGCGAGGATGTCCTTGATCTGCCCGGTGAACAAGTTGCCGCGCAGCTGGGCCAGGTAGAGCCCCAGCACGTAGGTGGCGGTGATCTGGGCCAGGAATGCCTTGGTAGAGGCCACGGCGATCTCGGGGCCCGCATGGGTGTAGAGCACGGCGTCGGATTCGCGCGGAATCGTGGAGCCGTTGGTATTGCAGATGGACAGGGTCTTGGCGCCCTGCTCCCTGGCGTAGCGGACGGCCATCAACGTATCCATGGTTTCGCCCGACTGGGAGATGGAGACGATCAGGGTGTTGGCGTCGACGATCGGGTCCCGATACCGGAACTCATG
>JBBSRM010000263.1:0-3441 GCA_038243055.1 Actinomycetales bacterium | reverse complement strand
GCCCGCGAACTCGAGGTCCAGGTCGGCGCCCTGTACTGGCATGTGAAGAATAAACAGGACCTGCTCGTCGACGTCGCCGCCCGCCTCCTGGGCGGGATCACGCTTCCGACCCCCACAGGCGACTCCCCCGACGAGGCCGACGCATCCCGCTCGGCGGTCATCGAGGTCGCCACGGCCATCCGCTCCGCCCTGCTGCCGGTGCCCGACAGTGCCGACGTGGTTCAGCTGGCGCAATCAATGCAGCCCGCGGCCCTGCTCCCGCTCACCGGGCTGCGTGACCTGCTCGAGACCGCCGGCATCGCCCCGGCACATTCGGTCTGGGCGCAGCACCTGGTCCTCAACCACATCCTGGGCTCCGTCGCAGCCGGGCAGGAACACGCCAAACTCGCGGCCCTCGCCGCCACCGATCCCTCGGTCCCCGGCGGCCCCCAACTGGGGACCGACGCCTTCGCCTGGGGCTTGGACGTCATCCTCGACGGCGCCCTCCCGGCCCGCGAAGCGTCGAAAGCATAACGAAGCCGCCCGGTGCATTGTGGGCCCGCCACCGATTCCGTACCTTCGATGGAGGAACCCGGTTTTCCGGGTTCGGTCTCAGTACTTTCGAAGGGAACAGCATGTTCAGCACCTCGCAGACCAACCGTCGCAGCCCTGGCACCGCAGCGGCATCCAGTCCGGCACGCACCGCCGTCGGCCCCCGCTTGCTGGCCGTTGCCGCCGTGGGGCTCCTGTCCCTGTCGGCTTGCAGCAACGCCAACGGCGCCGGGGATGCCAGCGAATCCTCAAGCCCCGGCGGAACCACCGGCAGCTCCTCCGAAGCGCAGAAATCCGCGAGCCAGGACACGGGGGCGATCGACCCGGGTGCCGCCGACGATGCCTGGAAGGAACAGGCCCGGCAGGCCGCGGCCGAGGACAGCACGGTGGACGCCAGCCAGTGCGTGGACGGCTTGTTGGACCAGAAGACCCTGGACGGCATAGCCACCGCCATGCCGGAAGTCGGCACGATGTATCTGGGTGGGATATACACGGATGCTGCGTGCGCTTTCACCACCGTCAAGGACATGAGCAAGGACCCGCACCGCGCCGCCGCGACGATCGAAATCCGCAGATATTACCTCGCCAACGACGAGGAAGACAAGACCTTGAACGAGTCCGGCTTCCTGAAGCACGGCCAGTGCGTGGACGACGTCGAAACGGACGAGAACGGCGTCGCCACGGTCAATAAGCACGGCGTGAAGGAAAGCAACCTTCCCGGGGCCGCCGCGGCCGTGGAACTGCAGGCTGCCTGGCGCTGCTCCGAGGACGGCGCCACGAGCTCCGCCGTCCTCATCCATGCCGCGGACGGCGTGGAAGACGGCTTCTCGGACCCCACGGTCCTCACCGAACCGGACCTGGCCGTCGAGATGGCCACGCATCTGTACGAAGCCGAGGCGGACTGGGCCCCGACGATGGATGAGATCTACGAGAAGAACTTCAAGGACATCATGGGCCAGTAGCCCATCGCTCTTGCTCCCTGGGAGACCACGGTCCTCAGGGGGCGAGTTCTGCGTAGCGTTTGAAGGCAGGTAGTTGGCTTGATTCCGCATCCGCCACGGCCCGACGGATTTCCCAGGCGTCACCTTCCACCCGTGGGCCGATCGCGACCTGCACCGTGAGCGTCAGCAGTGTCCCTCCGGCGTCTGGGGACAACTGGTAGCCGTAGGTGGTGTGCACGTCGCCGTCACTGGCGGATATCACCAGCTCCCGTTCCGGCGTGAAGGCGGCAATGCTGAAGGTGCGGGTATGGTCCCCGGCGCGGACCTCCAGATCGACGCCGGCTCCCAGGGGCCCGTCGGCATGCATTTCGGTGACGCCGGTCAGCCAGAGCGGCGCCGCGGTGAAGTCGGTCAGCAGGGCCCAGACGCGTTGGCCAGGCAGGCTGATGTGTTCGCTGGCCCGGTAGGCAGTGTTCCCGTCGTTCTTTGGTGGAGTCCCCATGACTGCAGCATGCACCGCGCCGACATGGAAGTGAAGACCTACCGGAGCGAAACCCTCCGCACTGGTGGCCGTCGCACAGGCCAGATCAGCTCCCCAGTCGGCCTTCCGAGGCCTCGAGGTAGCAGGTGCCACACAGCGATTCGTACCAGACGTCCTGCCCGTCGATGGCGACCTGGTCGCCGTCGAAGACCACGGCGTCACCGATCCGCCGGGTATTGAAGATGGCCTTGCGACCGCACCGGCAGATCGTCTTGAGCTCTTCGAGGGTGTGCGCCAATTCCATGAGCCGCAGCGATCCGGGGAACATGCGGGTCTTGAAGTCGGTGCGGATGCCGAAGGCCAGGACGGGGACGTTCTGCAGTACGGCGATACGGAAGAGGTCATCGACCTGATCGGCGGAGAGGAACTGCGCCTCATCAATGAGTAGACAGGCCACCGGCTTCTGGTCCACGTGTTCCAGAAGGGCATCCGGATCATCACCGGCGGCGTGGGCGTTGAACAGTTCGACGGCGGATTCCCCGGGCGGGATGAGGAAATCGACGGTGCGCCCCACGCCGAGCCGGGAGACTATCTGGTCATCTCCCTTGGTGTCGACATCCGGCTTGGCCAACAGAACGCGTTGTCCACGTTCCTCGTAGTTGAAGGCCACTTGCAGCAACCCGGTGGATTTGCCGGAGTTCATGGCTCCGTAGCGGAAATAAAGCTTGGCCAATGCGTTCCTTTTCGTTGCGGTGTGCGCACCGAGTCTATGTGCAAGAGACGACGCCGCGGGATACGGCGGTCACCGCCATCCCCGTCTTGCTGCCCAGGCCGGCCCCCGTTCGCCCTGACCCCACAGGGGGATTCCTTCCGAACCGCCGCGGCAACCCAGTCTTTATGCCAACGCGGCGTCACAGCTGCCGGCCACCACCAGCGCATGCCAATCCCGATGGGGGCGAAGACCACGATGAGCACCGTCCACAGGGTTTCAGCGTGTTCAGCACCGTCCAAACTGGCGAAAATCGCTGGCCAGATGCACAGCAGTGCTGCCCCGGCCACGTCCAGATACATCGGATCGTAGTTTCTCCGCGTAAAGATGAAGGGACCGGGTGGCTTGGCTGCCCACGTCCGCCATCGTCCGCTCCAAGCCAAGCCGCAAGGTATGAGCAACGCCAATGCGGGGATGCCAAGAATCAGGGCGGAAAGTAGAAGATCTTCCATGCGGCCAATTGCCTCGCTTCGTACTCAGGCCGAACGGCAGGCGAAGCGACAGGGCGGTCCAGCGGGGTTTCCACCCCACAGAACCGCCCTGTCAGCATTCATCCCGGCAGCGGTCGAGTACTACTGTCCGGCGGAGATCCGCTCTGCAGCCGTCGGGTCGGAGTCGTTGAGGAACGTTCCGATCCGGTCGACTTCCTCGGCCTCGCCGATCGCTGCTGCGGCCCGCTGAAGGGCATAGAGCGAGCGCAGGAAGCCGCGGTTGGGTTC
>JBBSRM010000262.1:0-3469 GCA_038243055.1 Actinomycetales bacterium | reverse complement strand
TGTCCGGGATCTCCGTGACCAGCAAGTCCTCCGGGTGCTTGGAGAGCATCCGGGCGACGTCGAGGGCGACGTTCCCGTTGCCGATGACGGCGATGTGCTGGGCCTTCAGAGGCCAGGTCCGCAGCACGTCGGGGTGTCCGTCGTACCAGGAAACGAAGTCTGCTGCCCCGTAGACGCCCTCGAGCTCCATGCCGGGGATGTTCAGGTCAGCGTCCCTGACGGCGCCGGTGGCGAAGATGACTGCGTCATAGTGGGTGCGCAGGTTCTCCATGGTCAGATCCGTGCCGTACTCCACGTTGCCGAAGAAGCGGATGTCCCCGCGGTCCAGGACCTTATGCAGCGCCTTGACGATGCCCTTGATCCGCGGGTGGTCCGGTGCCACACCGTAGCGGATCAATCCATAGGGGGTCGGGTACTTGTCGAACAGGTCGATGGAAACGGAGAGCTCGCCGGAGGCCACCGGTTCGCTTTTGGCCAGCAGGTCGGCGGCGTAGACGCCCGCCGGCCCGGCGCCGATGATCGCGACGCGTAAGGCCCGGCCGTCCTGATGGCTGGCCTGGGTCGGTTCGGGGTGTGGCTGCTGTTCGTTGCTCATGGGTTCTCCTCTGGTTGTTCAGACGGCCAGAGTGGCCGGTGATGTGGCTGCCGCCAGCGCCAGGTCCGGGGTGTAGGTGCTCAGGCGGACGACGTCGCCGACGACGATGACCGCCGGGTTGGCCACTTCGCGTTCCGTGGCCTGGTCGGTGATCGTGGCCAGGGTGCCGATGGTGACGCGTTGGTCGGCGGTCCAACCGCTTTCGATGATGGCCACCGGGGTTTCCGCGCCCAGTCCGCGCCGGCGGAGGGTGGCCACCGAAGCGGCGAGCCGGCGCACCCCCATCAGCAAAACGATCGTGTGGTCGCTGCGGGCCGGCAAGTCCCCCAGTTCGTCGTGTCCGGTGGCGACGCTGAACCCCGCGGCGACCCCGCGATGGGTCACGGGGATCCCTGCGGCCGCCGGGACAGACAGGGCACTGGTCACCCCGGGAACGATCTCCACGTCGACGCCATGGCCCCGGCAGTGGATTGCCTCCTCGCCCCCGCGGCCGAAGACGAAGGGGTCTCCGCCCTTGAGCCGGACCACCAGATGGCCAGCACGGGCCTCTGACACCAGCACGTCGTTGATCTGCTCCTGGGTGGCCGTATGGGCACCGGGGGCCTTGCCGACCTCGATGACCCGCACCTCCGGGGCAAGTTCATCCAACAGATCGCGCGGACCCAGCCGGTCGGCGACCACGACGTCGGCTTCGGCCAGCAACTGGCGTCCACGCAGGGTGATCAGCCCGCTCTCCCCCGGTCCTCCGCCGACCAGTGCCACCCGGCCAGCCGGCGTCGTGCCCTGTTCCGGTCGGGCCTGACGGCGGAAGCGTCGCCACGGGAGGAACCCTGATTGGGCGGCCACCCGGATCGCGTTGCGGATCCCCACGGCCCGGCGTGGGTCCCCGCCGGCGTTGACGGCGACGACGACGTCGTCGATGCGGGCGACCGCAGGAGTCCAGACGGTGGAGGCCCGATGGTTCGAGGCGTTGGCGCACCAGATGCGTGCTGCCTCTGTGTCGGCGGCGACCCGGGAGTCCACGTCGGGGATTCCGGTGGCGGTGTGGACGAACCAGACGTCTTCGAGGTCGGCGACACGATAGTTGCGTGGTTGCCAATCGATGAGTCCGGAGGCGTGGAGCCGGCGGATCCCGGGCACGGCCTCGGGTGCGACCACGGTGATCCGGGCACCGGCGTCGAGCAGCGCCCCCATCCGGCGTTCGCTGACGGTGCCCCCGCCCACGAGCAGGACGCGGCGGCCGAAGAGGCGCAAGGAGGTGGGATACAGATCGTTCATGATGCTCCTGGGGTCAGCAGGCCGCGGCGAAGCAGCAGCCGGCGTTGGATGGGTGAAAAGACGAGGAGTTCGACGACGATGCCCACGATGAGGATGACCAGGATCGCGGCCATGACCAGCGGCATGCTGGAAAGATCGCGGCCTTGTTGGAGCATCGAGCCCAGGCCGAATCCGATGCTCCCGCCGACGGCGATGATTTCGGCGGCCATGAGCGAACGCCAAGAGAACGCCCACCCCTGTTTCAGCCCGCCCAGATAGGCAGGCAGCGCAGCCGGCAGGGTGATGAGCAGTGTTTGCTGTCGTCGCGTGGCACCGAGCACGGTACCCACGGATCTGAAGTGCGGGGGGATCTGGTCGATCCCGGAGAGCAGTCCGTTCACGATCGAGGGGGTCGCGCCCATGAGGACCACGAAATACACGGTCGCATCGGTGAGGCCGAACCAGATGATGGCCGCAGGCACCCAGGCGACGGAGGGCAAGACCTGGAGTCCGGAAACCAGCGGGCCGAGGGCTGCGCGAAGCGTCGCGGACTGGGCCAGTAGCAGGGCCAGTGGGGTGGCGATGGCCACGCTGATGGCAAAACCGATGACCCCACGGCCCAGTGACGTGGCCACGGCTTGCTGCAGGGTGCCTTCGAACAGGGCGTCCCCCATTCCGGCCGCGACGGCCCCCGGTCCGGGGAACAGATCGGGGCGTTTGAAGCCGATCCAGGACAGGATCTGCCAAAGGCAGATGAGAGCCAGAAGCGCAGCTGCCGGCAGCAGCACGTTTCTGAGGTCGCGACTGATGACCGGCACCGGTGTCTGGAGACGGTCCAACCCGGCCTCCCAGCTGGTCGGTTCCTCGGGCTGGGGGTCTTCAGCAGGGCGTTGCACGGTGGGGCTAGTGGGCATGGCCGCTGATCTCCTTCCGCAACTGCCGGGTGATCTGGCGGGTCAGTTCGGCGGTCGCCACCGGGTCCTGGCGCACATCGTGGCCCACCTGCCATTCGCGGGCGATCCGGCCTGGCCGGGAGGAGAGCAGGATGACGCGTTGGCCTAGTCGGATGGCCTCGCGGACGTTGTGCGTCACGAAGACGATGGTCCGGCCGGTGGATAGCCACACGCGTTCGAGTTCGTCGTGGAGCAAGTCCCGGGTGATGGCGTCCAGCGCGCCGAAGGGTTCGTCCATGAGCAGCAGTTCGCGGTCCTGAGCCAAGGCCCGGGCCAGCGCCGTGCGCTGCCGCATTCCACCGGAGAGCTGGTGTGGGCGCTGTTCGGCAGCCCCGGCCAGGTGGACCAGTTCCAGCAGGCTGGTGGCCAGCGGCCGGCGTTCGGCCCGGGGAACCCCGCGAAGCCGCAGCGCCAGTTCCACGTTTCCCCGGGCGCTGAGCCATGGCAGCAGGGAGGCGTCCTGGAACATGAACGCCGCACCATCGGAGGGGACCTGAACGGTCCCGGCGGTGGGCGGCTCGAGCTGGGCCAGGATATGGAGCAGGGTCGACTTCCCGCAACCCGAGGCGCCGAGCAGGCAGACGAACTCACCGCGGGAGATCGTGGTGCTGATGCCTTCCAGGACCGTGGGCCCCGAGGCGTAGGACTTCGACATCCCCTCCAG
>JBBSRM010000261.1:0-3471 GCA_038243055.1 Actinomycetales bacterium | reverse complement strand
CGACGTCGAACCGGGCATGGTCCTGGCCACGCTCTCGGCCCACATCGAAGCGCACACCTCCGGCCGGCTCACCTTCGCTCCCGATCCGTCCTCGAAGAACCGGGCCACGGTCGGCGGCTCCATCGGCAATGACGCTTGCGGGAACCACTCGGTGCGCTACGGACGCACCAGCGACCACGTCGTGGAGATCGACCTCGTCACCGTCGAGGGAACCCGACTCACGGCCACGGCCACCGGGATCCACGCCACGAACGCGAACGACGTCGCCGCAGTGCGCCGCGCCGCCCAGATGACCGAAGCACTGCAGGCACTGGTGCAGGAGAACCTCGCAGGGTTCCGCACCGATCTGGGCCGGATCCAACGTCAGGTCTCCGGCTACCACCTGGAACATTTGCTACCGGAGAAGGGGTTCAACATCGCCCGCGCCTTCGTCGGTTCGGAGGGGACCTGCGGCCTCGTCGTCCGGGCCCGGATGGCCCTGGTGCAGAAGCCGGCGAGCGCGCTGCTGCTCTGTGTCGGCTACCCGGACGTCGTCGAGGCCGCCCGGGATATCGAAACCATCCTGGATTTCTCCCCGGCAGCCGTCGAGGGGATCGACGATGCCATCGTGGCGACCATGAAGTCCCGTCGCGGGGAGGACTCCGTCACGGGTTTGCCCGACGGGAAGGCCTGGTTGTACATCGACCTGGACGGCACGGATCCGGACTCGGTCAAAGCCCAGGCCGAGAAACTGCTGGAGAAGCTGCGTGGCATCGGGCGGATGGTCGATGGCCGGGTCGTTCCGGACGCCATCGAGCGTGCCTCGCTCTGGCGGGTCCGCGAGGACGGGGCCGGGCTCTCGGCCCGGCTGTCCACCGGCGGGGAATCCTGGCCCGGCTGGGAGGACTCCGCTGTTGCCCCCGCGCGGCTGGCCGACTACCTCTCCGACTTCCGTGACCTGCTGTCCGACTACGGGCTGCAGGGCGTCATGTACGGGCACTTCGGCGCCGGATGCATGCACGTGCGCATCACCTACGACCTGCGCAGCGACGCCGGCCGGACGGTGTTCCGTGAATTCACCACCGCGGCAGCGGTGCTGGTCGTCTCCCATGGAGGCTCGCTTTCGGGTGAGCACGGCGACGGTCGGGCCCGCTCGGAGTTCCTGCCGCTGATGTACTCACCGGAGATGCTTGCCGCCTTCGAGGCCTTCCGCGCCATCTGGGATCCGACGGGGTTGCTGAATCCCGGGGTGATGACCAGCCCCGACGCCTTCGATGAGAACCTGCTGCTGGCCGGGGTGCCCGAGCGTCAATGGCGCACCAGCTTCGACCTGACCCCCGCCTCGGGGAACACCGGGGACGGTCTCGATCCGTTCGTGCACGCGGTGCAGGGCTGCATCGGGATCGGGCGCTGCCGTTCCCAGACCGGCGGGGTGATGTGTCCGAGCTACCGGGCCACCGGGGACGAGAAGGACTCCACCCGGGGCCGGGCCCGCGTGCTGCAGGACATGGTCCGTGGCGCCGCCACCGTCCAGGAGGGCTGGAAGTCCAAGGAGGTCCGCGAGGTCCTGGATCTGTGCCTGTCCTGCAAGGCCTGCTCGACCGACTGCCCGACGGGGGTGGATATGGCGACCTATAAATCCGAGTTCTTCTCCCACTACTACGCCGGGCGGATGCGTCCGCTTTCGCACTTCTCGCTGGGCTGGCTGCCGCGTTGGCTCAAGATCACCGGAAGGATCGCCCCACTGGTCAACGCCGTCATGGGCTCACCGCTGGGCAAGCTCATCTCCGCCGCCGGTGGGCTGACCACCAAACGTGCCCTGCCGCGTTTCGCCTCCGGATCGGCCTGGCGCCGCGAGGTCGATGCCGCCCTTGCCGCCGGACCGCGACGGCGTGTGGGCCCGCCCCGCACGCTCTCCGGTTCCGGCCCCCAGGTGCCGCGGGTCGTGGCCACCGGGAACGACGCCGGGACGGGGCGTGACACTGCGGGCGCGGTGCTCTTCGTGGATACCTTCACCCGTGGCTTCCGACCCGAAGTCGCCGGGGCCGCCGCCCGCGTGATGGTCGGCACCGGGGAGCCGGTGACCTGCTCGGCGGAGGCCTGCTGCGGGTTGACCTACATCTCCACCGGCCAGCTGGGCATCGCCCGCCGCCTGCTGACCCGGGCGGCCCGGGTCCTGGATGACGGCACCGAACGCCCGATCGTCGTCATCGAACCCAGTTGTGCCGCAGCCTTGTCCAAGGACCTGCCCGAACTGGTCCACACCGACGCCGCCCGCCGGGTCGCGGCCCGGGTCCGCAGCTTCGCCGGGCATATCGCTGCCCTGGCCGCCGACGGCTGGACCCCCGACCCCGCCGCCCCCGTCCCCGCATCCGTGGTCCTGCAAACGCACTGCCACGAATACTCGGTCTTCGGCGCCGCCATCCAACGGCGGGCCCTGGCCGCCCTGGGCGTCGCCGACGTCACCGACGCCACCGGCTGCTGCGGGGTCGCCGGGAACTTCGGCTTCGAGGCCGATCACTACGAGGTCAGCATGAAGGTCGCCGATCTGGCGCTGGCACCTGCCATGGCCGACAGCAAGGCGGAGGTCCCGGTGCTCGCCGACGGCTTCTCCTGCACCATGCAGGTCGCCCAGCTCGACGCCGGCCGACGGGGCCTGCATCTGGCCGAACTACTCGACCCCCAACCAGCCCCCGACCACAGACTTTCCACCACCCACCCGAAGGAGCACCCATGACCACCGAGACCTCCAGCTCATCCGTCGCCGAGTCCGCCCGTCGTGCCGTCTCGGGCATCAGCACGGACCTGTTCATCAACGGTGAATGGGTCGAGTCCTCTTCCGGGAGGCGCTTTGACGTGGTGAACCCGGCCACCGAGGAAGTCATCACCACCGTGGCCAACGGCAACGCCGATGACGCCCGCCGGGCCATCGAGGCCGCAGGCGCCGCCCAAAAGGACTGGGCTGCCACACCCCCGCGCATGCGCAGCGAGATCCTGCGCCGGGCCTACGACCTGATCATGTCCCGGCAGGACGAACTGGCCCTGGTGATGACCACCGAAATGGGCAAGCCGCTGGCCGAAGCCCGCGGCGAGGTCGCCTACGCCGCCGAGTTCTTCCGCTGGTTCTCCGAGGAGGCCGTGCGCATCGGCGGGGACCAGATGGTGACCGGGGACGGCGCCAACCGGATCATGGTTTCCAAGGAGCCGGTCGGGCCCTGCGTGCTGGTCACCCCCTGGAACTTCCCGCTGGCCATGGGCACCCGCAAGATCGGTCCCGCCATCGCCGCCGGATGCACCATGGTCTTCAAACCAGCCAACCTGACCCCGTTGTCCTCACTGGCCCTGGTGGACATCCTCGTCGAAGCGGGTCTGCCCGCCGGGGTGCTGAACGTGGTGTGCACCAAATCCGCCTCCGAGGTCGTGACCCCGTGGATGGAATCGGGGATCGCCCGCAAGGTCAGCTTCACCGGTTCCACCGGCGTCGGCATCCGG
>JBBSRM010000260.1:0-3481 GCA_038243055.1 Actinomycetales bacterium | reverse complement strand
GTCCTCCTCTTCCCATTCAGGGGTCATTCCGCGGGCGATCTGGATCGCGTCGTTGCTCACGCCGGTGGGGACCATCGGCCACACCATGGCGTCGGCGCTGACGACGAAGTCGATCACGACCGGACGGTCATTGATTTCCAGCGCCTTCTGGATCGTGGCGTCGATGTCCTCATCGCGTTCGCAGCGCAGTCCGACGCAGCCGTAGGCGTCGGCAAGCTTGACGAAGTCGGGCACCCGCGCCGTTCCGTGACCGGTGTTCAGGTCGGTGCTGGAGTAGCGGCCGTCGTAGAACAGGGTCTGCCATTGGCGGACCATGCCCAGGGACGAGTTGTTGATGACCGCGACCTTGATCGGGATCTTGTTGATCACGCAGGTCGCCAGTTCCTGGTTGGTCATCTGGAAGCAGCCGTCGCCGTCGATGGCCCAGACCACGCGGTCGGGGTTGCCGACCTTCGCGCCCATGGCCGCCGGAACGGCGTAGCCCATCGTGCCCAGGCCACCGGAGTTCAGCCACTGGTGGGGGCGTTCGTATTTGATGAACTGCGCCGCCCACATCTGGTGCTGGCCGACCCCTGCTGCATAGACGCCCTCGGGCCCGGTCAGGGCGCCGATGCGTTCGATGACCCGCTGCGGTGCGGTGAGTCCGTCGTCGGTTTCGGTGAATCCGATCGGGTAGGTCTTGCGCAACCGGTTCAGGGTCGACCACCACTGGGTCAGATCGGGGTGGCCGTCGGAAGCGAACCGGGCCCGGCAGGCTTCGGTGAGCTCGGGCAGGATCTCCTTGACCGAGCCGACGATCGGGACATCGGCGGTGCGGTTCTTGGAGATTTCCGCAGGATCGATATCGGCGTGGATGACCTTGGCATGCGGGGCGAAGGTGGAGAGCACCCCGGTGACGCGGTCATCGAACCGGGCGCCGAGGGTGATCAGCACGTCGGATTGCTGCAGTGCCGTGACCGCGGAGACCGAACCGTGCATGCCGGGCATCCCCACGTGCAGGTCATGCGAATCGGGGAAGCCGCCGCGGGCCTGCAGCGTGGTGGCTACCGGGGCGCCGACCAGTTCGGCCAGCTCCATGAGCTCGGCCGAGGCGTGGCCCTTGATGATGCCGCCGCCGACGTAGAAGGCCGGGCGCTTCGAGGCGCCGATCAGCTTGGCGGCCTCACGGACCTGCTTGGAATGACCGCGCACCACGGTGCGGTAGCCGGGCAGGTCGATCTTCGGGGGCCAGGCGAAATCGGCCTTGCCCTGCTGGGCGTCCTTGGTGATGTCCACCAACACCGGCCCCGGGCGTCCCGTGGCGGCGATATGGAAGGCCTCGGCCATGACCCGCGGGATATCGGCGGCCTTGGTGACCAGGAAGGAGTGCTTGGTGATCGGCATGGTGATGCCGACGATGTCCGCTTCCTGGAAGGCGTCGGTGCCGATGAAGGCCGAATGCACCTGGCCGGTGATGGCGACCATGGGGACCGAGTCCATATGGGCGTCGGCAATGGAGGTCACGAGGTTGGTGGCTCCGGGGCCGGAGGTGACGATGCATACCCCGACTTCCCCGGTGACCATGGCGTAGCCCTGTGCTGCGTGGCCTGCGCCCTGTTCATGGCGGACCAGGATGTGGTTGAGCCTGGTCGAGTCCATCAGTGGGTCGTAGGTGGGCAGGATAGCCCCTCCCGGCAACCCGAAGACGTCTTTGACGCCCAGTTCTTCCAGCGAGCGGACGATGGCTTGTGAGCCGGTCAACTCAGTGGGTGCCACGGTGTTGTTCGGACCCTGGACGGGGTTCGAGGCATCCACGGTGGAAGAGACAGGAGCATGATCCTTGGCACGGCCGGCGGCCTTGGCCACCAGCGACGGGCTGATGGGTGTTCCGTTACTCATCGGATATTCCTTCTCTTCTCTAGTTCTGCGCATAAAAATACCCCGCTGGCCTTCATGGCTTCAGAGGGGTTCGCGCGTCACCGTGTCCTACAAACGAGGCTTAGGCTCCGCGCTTGGTAACTAGTAGGACTTCGGTTCGGATCTGCATGTCTTCAGTTTCCCCGGTGCTGCGGGGGCTGTCAACGAAACCCACTGACTGTCTCAACATGTGGACGCGACGTCCAGTCCGTGGACATGCCCGGTGGCTGGACGTCGCATCCCGTTGCTTTAGCTAGCCACAGTAGGCTCCCGTGCTGGCGGACTTCACGAGCTTGGCGTATTTGCCCAGCACGCCGGTGGTGAACTTGGCCGGCAACGGCTCCCAGCCTTCGCGGCGGGATGCCAGTTCCGCTTCGTCGACCAGCAGGTCGAAGGAGCGGGCGGCAATGTCCACGCGGATCCTGTCCCCGTCCTTGACGAAGGCGATGGGTCCGGCATCCACGGCCTCGGGGGCCACGTGCCCGATGCACAACCCGGTCGTCCCGCCGGAGAAGCGGCCATCGGTGAGCAGCAGGACGTCCTTGCCCAGCCCGGCGCCCTTGATGGCTCCGGTGATGGCAAGCATCTCGCGCATCCCGGGTCCGCCCTTGGGCCCTTCGTAGCGGATGACGACGACGTCGCCGGCCTGGATCTCGCTGTTGTCCAGCGCGTCCAGGGCACCCTGCTCGCGTTCGAAGACGCGGGCGCTTCCCTCGAAGACATCGGCGTCGAAGCCGGCGCTCTTGACGACGGCGCCTTCGGGAGCCATCGACCCCATGAGGACGGTGATGCCGCCGGTGGCGTGGATGGGGTTGTCCAGCGCGCGTAGGACCTTCCCGTCCAGTGCCGGAGGCTCGATATCAGCGAGGTTCTCGGCGACGGTCTTGCCGGTGACGGTGAGGCAGTCGCCGTGGATCAGGCCCGCGTCGAGCAGCGCCTTCATGACCACCGGGACGCCGCCGATCTTATCGACGTCGTACATGACGTATTCGCCGAAGGGCTTCAGGTCCCCCAGGTGCGGGATCTTGTCGCCGATGCGGTTGAAGTCCTCGAGTTTGAGGTCGACGTCGGCCTCGCGCGCGATCGCGAGCAGGTGGAGGACGGCGTTGGTGGAGCCGCCGAAGGCCATGGTCACAGCGATTGCGTTCTCGAAGGCCTCGCGGGTCATGATGTCGCGGGCGGTGATGCCCTTGCGCAGCATTTCGACCACGGCTTCGCCGGACTTGCGGGCGAACATGTCTCGGCGGCGGTCGGCCGAGGGCGGGGCGGCGGAGCCGGGCAGGGACATGCCCAGTGCCTCGCCGATGCAGGCCATCGTATTGGCGGTGTACATGCCACCACAGGCTCCCTCGCCCGGGCAGATGGCCCGCTCGATGGTGTCCAGGTCCTTTTCGCTCATCTTGCCCGCGGCACAGGCCCCGACGGCTTCGAAGGCGTCAATGAGGGTGACTTCCTTCTCCGTGCCGTCTTCGAGCTTGGCGGTGCCGGGCATGATCGATCCGGCGTAGACGAAGACGCTGGCCAGATCGAGGCGGGCCGCGGCCATCAACATGCCGGGCAGGGACTTATCGCAGCCGGCCAACAG
>JBBSRM010000259.1:0-3483 GCA_038243055.1 Actinomycetales bacterium | reverse complement strand
GGCACGTCGAGGTCTTCCCGATGGGCGGTGTGAGAACTCCCATCATCGGAAGACCTCGACCCCTACCCGCGGACCGACGCGCCCAGCCGGCTACACCCTGCTTTGTGAAGAGCCCCTTATTCTCCATGTGTTGCGCGACGTGGCCGTCCATGGCCGCAACCTGGAGACGCTGCATCGGCTGGCCTACCTCGCCGAAGGGCGCGGGTAGAACAACAGGCGCCTTACCGATCGGCGAGTTTGCACTTGATCCGGTTTTCAATGCGCCCCTCCATCGCCGACACGCCAGGGCCTTTCATCGCGTGACGCCGCCGCGGCGTTTTCGTCAGCGGGCGCAGCGGAAGCCGATATGAGTGGTGGAGGTGTCCTCCGCCTGGGGGGAACGCGCGGCCGGGCGAAAGCGGAGGCAGTATTCCGGGGCACAAAGGTGCGAGCCGCCCTTGAGCACGCGGCGCGGGATACGGGAACCGGGCTCCGCACTTGCGGTGGCCCGCTCGGCAGAAGGGTCGGGACCGCAGGCGCAGGCGGCGCCGCAGCCTCCGTCCGGTCGAGTCTCGGCCACCGGCTCGTGCCGGCCGGTGTAAAAGCTCCCGGTCCACTCCCAGACGTTGCCGCACATATCGACGAGCCCGTAGCCGTTCGCGGGGAACGTTCCGACCGGTGAGGTTCCCACCCAACCCTTGGCACCCGTGTTGTGGTAAGGAAACCGGCCCTGCCAGGAGTTCGCCATCAGCGCGCCAGGTTGCTGCGGCTCATCGCCCCAACTGTAGGTCTGCCCTTCCCGGCCCCCCCGAGCCGCGTACTCCCACTCCTCCTCCATCGGCAGGCGTTTTCCGGCCCACGCGGCGTATGCGGAAGCATCCGCGAAGGAGACCTGCACCACGGGATGATCGTCCTTGCCGTCCACCGAACTCCCCGGGCCGTACGGATGCCGCCAGCTGGCACCCTGCACCCAGGCCCACCATTGCCGCCAGTCGGCCAGGTTCACCGGGCCGGTCGTCCCGGTGACCACAAGAGCGCCGGCCACAAGGTCCGCGAGGTCTGCCCCCGGTAAATCGGCCGCATCCGGCTTCCGCTCCGCGCCCGTGGTGTAACCGGTCGCAGCAACGAAGGCCGCGAACTGCCGGTTCGTCACGGGCGTGCGATCGAGGCTGAATTCGGCCACTTCGGCCGTGAAGACCGGCCCCTCCTCGGGATAAAAGGCGGCGGAGCCCATTACAAAGCGGCCGGCCGGCACGGTGATCGTGTCGTCAGTCTGCGTTATTCCCATAGTGATTCATTCGCCCTTCCTCGTTGCCGGACGCCTCGGTGCGGGACGCCTCGGCGCCGATGCCTCCTGGCTCTCAGGCCCATCGCTCAGTGTCAGGTGCCGCTTCCTCCTGCTAAGAAGAGAACGGCAAGCACCCCCAGCATCACTGTTGCGGCCGTCAGCGCCGCAAGCGGCCAGGCGCTCACGACCATCAGCGTCGCCGATTGCCGCAGGGCGGAATGCACTCGTCGGTACCGGTACATCACACCGACATAGCCTGCGATCGCGAGCCCAAGACCCACCATCCCGGCCAGGACCGCCACCACACCGAAATTCTCCGCGGTATAACGCGTTGCCACGGCGCATGCCACGACGAGCGCCAGCACGGTGCGCTGCCAGGACAGGAACGTCCGCTCCACCTGCAGTCCCGGATCAAAGGGCTGATCGTCCGCGATGGAGTTCCGGTGGCCAATCACAGCAGCATTCCCGCACCGATCAACAGGGCTGCCACGACGATGCCAGCCGCGAGCACGCCGGACAGCACAGGCGCGGGCAACGGGCGAGCGCGCCGCATGGCGTGCTCGATGCGCATCCAGTTGATCCAGGCATGCACCGGTGCCACCAGCCCGAGCGCGACGAAAATGCTGGCGGAGTAGAGGCGAAAGTCGGCACGGATGGGCAGCTGGAGAGCTTCCAGGGCGACGCCGGCCGCGATGAGTGCGAGGGAGGTGCGGATCCAGGAGAGGAACGTTCGCTCATTGGCCAGGCTGAAGCGCGGGTCGGGTTCCACTCCGTCGCGATACACGGCATGGGGGAAGCGCCGATGGGCCACGGTGCATCCTCTCCGAAGCCGTGTTTGAGACCGAGCTTTCAGATTACGCGCCTGCCACCCGTCCTCCCGAGGTGCCGGCTACGCGCCCGGCGAGCAGGCAATTGTCACCTGACTGTTAGTCGTCATCCTTGACGTCCTGCAATATCGAAGATACTTTTGCTACGTGCAAAATAAAGTCGTCGAGCCGCTCGGTGGAGTGGCTGTGCGCGCGCACAATCGCGGGTTGCTGTTACAGCTACTGCGCTTCGGGGGCGAGATGTCCCGAGCACAGTTGGCTGCCCGGTCCAGGCTGAGCCCAGCCGCAGTCACCAATGTCGTGGCAGACCTCATCGGCAGTGGCCTGGTGGCAGAGCGTTCCGCTGAGCCGGCCCCCCATGGGCGCACCCGCCTGGGTCGACCCGGCACGCTCGTGTCCCTCGACCGCGACACGTATGTGGTCCTCGCGGTGCAGATCGGTGCAGGCGTACTGCAGGTGGGGGTCTGCGACCTCGAAGCGAACCTCCTTGCCTCTGAACAACGCCGCTTTCCCCTCGGTGCAGAACCTGGCGACGTACTGCGCACCGCTGTCAAAATGCTGCAGCGCGTCGTCTCCGCTTCGGATAGGGAGCTGGGGCAGGTCCTCGGTATCGGCATCGGCGCCGCCGGCCTGGTCGACCGGGAACAACGGATCAACCTCAGTTCGCCGAACCTCGGGTGGACGAATATCGCCATGGCCGACTACTTCGAGGACGTCTTCGATCGGCCCACTGTGGTCGACCACAACGTTCGGGCCATGGCGATGGGCGAGGCCAGTTATGGACTGGGCCGCGGGCTGGAAAGTCTGGCCTTCATCTACATTCGCACTGGTGTCGGCGCGGGTCTCGTGCTGGGCGGAAGCGAATATCGCGGTGGTACCCACGGCGCGGTGGAGTTCGGGCACATCCGCGTGGTCCCCGGCGGCAAGGTCTGTCGATGCGGTGGACGAGGATGCCTCGAGACCGTTGCCACCGATCGCATCATCCGCGACAAGGTGATTGCTGCCGGGCTCGCACCCGATATCGATGACCTGGATTTCTCGGCGGGATGGATCGAGGAAGGACTGTTGAACGGGATACGTGACGGCCACCGGTCCGCCCTGGCCATCCGCGACGAGCTGGTCGAGCACGTCGCCAATGCCCTGATCGCGGTCATCAACCTCCTCAATCCGCAGGTCATCGTGCTGGGCGGACTCCTCGCCGACCTGGGCGATGTGATCGTCGATCCGCTGCGCACAATCCTTCCGTCTCAGGTGCTGCCGATCGTGCAGGACGGCATCCGCATCGAACGGACCTCGTTCGAGTCCAACGCGGGCCTTATCGGCGCTGCAACTGTGGCGCTGGGGCGCTTCGTTTTCGGAGCCCCATTGCTGTTCCAATCGAAGCCGCGC
>JBBSRM010000258.1:0-3489 GCA_038243055.1 Actinomycetales bacterium | reverse complement strand
GGTCGGCTGCTCTGCGATGCCGACCTGGAGGTGCTGGCCCGCCCCGGCCCCGCCTACCGGCGTTATGTGACCGCGGTGCGCCGCGACTACTCCACGGTGTCCGACGTCGATTTCGCCCGGGGCCGGGCCACGGTCCTGCGTTCCCTGCTGGACACCGAACCACTCTTCGGCACCGCCATCGGACGGAACCTCTGGGAAGCGCCGGCCCGGTCCAACCTCTCCGAGGAGCTGGCCTCGTTGAAGACCGCTGAAACGAGTCGACGCCGGTAGAACCCGCATCTCAGGCCTGCGGTGGCGACTACATGGCTTCCTTGATGCCGCGATGGACCAGCCACCAGTTGACCGGATACGAACAGAGGAATCCGGCCACCATGGCCACCTATCCCTGCGGTGAATGCGATGATGAAGTCGATGATCCAGCCGGCGAAGATCCGGTCCTGATACAGCGTTCCCAGGCCCACCGCGACCCCCAGCGCCGGTACCGCGACCAGGGCGAACTCTCCGATGAGGTCCCCCAGTGCGCATCCGGCACCGCAATGGCTCGTGCCGATGGCCACGCCTACCGGTCGACCGTGCCCATTGCCCGGCGGGGATTCCCCAGGCTGCGGAGCCCGCCCGGATCGCAGGTAGAACGAAAGCCACAGCAGGCTGCCGAACAGCATGGTCAACGGCCACACGAAGTTCATGACGGTCATCGGCTGGGGACGCCGAATGAGATCGACCGCACGAAAACCGCGAACCCGACGGCCACCACGAGGAGCGCACTGCTGGCCAGGGTGACGGCAGCGGGAAAGTCGTGGATCCGTAGTTCTTCGATGCCCATGCGCGCCAGTCAATCACGGGCCCATGCTTCAAACACCTTCAGGGGAACACTTTAAAGACGCCGGCGCGGCCCCCTCGTTTCCGAGGTGACCGCGCCGGCGTCGTCGTGAAGGGGCAGGTAGGCCCGGAAGGCTAGAAGCCGCCCATGCCACCCATGCCGCCCATGTCGTCTCCACCGGGCATGCCGGCGCCAGCCTTCTCGGGCTTATCGGCGACGACTGCCTCGGTGGTGAGGAACAGGCCGGCGATGGAGGCTGCGTTCTCCAAGGCGGAGCGCGTGACCTTCACCGGGTCGTTGACCCCGGCTGCCAGCAGGTCCTCGTACACGCCGGTTGCGGCGTTCAGGCCGTGGCCCGAAGGCAGGCCCTTGACCTTATCGGCAACGACGCCGGGCTCGTGGCCCGCGTTGAAGGCAATCTGCTTCAGCGGGGCTTCGATGGCGACCTTGACGATGTTGGCGCCAGTGGCCTCGTCGCCTTCCAGCGTCAGCTTCGCGAAGGCCTTCGCGCCGGCCTGGATCAGGGCCACGCCGCCGCCGGCGACGATGCCCTCTTCCACGGCTGCCTTGGCGTTGCGCACGGCATCCTCGATGCGGTGCTTGCGCTCGTTGAGCTCGACCTCCGTGGCGGCACCGGCCTTGATGACTGCCACGCCGCCGGCCAGCTTGGCCAGACGTTCCTGCAGCTTCTCGCGGTCGTAGTCCGAATCGGAGTTTTCGATTTCGGCACGGATCTGGTTGACCCGGCCCGAGATCTCCTCGGCGTCGCCGGCACCTTCGACGATGGTGGTCTCGTCCTTGGTGACAACGACCTTGCGGGCCTGGCCCAGCTGGTCGAGCGTTGCGGTTTCGAGCTTCAGGCCGACTTCCTCGGCGATGACCTGGCCACCGGTGAGGATGGCGATGTCGGCCAGCATGGCCTTGCGACGGTCACCGAAGCCCGGCGCCTTCACGGCGACGGACTTGAAGGTGCCCTTGAGCTTGTTGACCACGAGGGTGGCCAGGGCTTCGCCCTCGATGTCCTCGGCGATGATCAGCAGCGGCTTGCCGGACTGCATGACCTTCTCCAGGACGGCGACCATGTCCTTGACGGAGGAGATCTTGGAGTTGACGATCAGGATGTACGGATCCTCGAGGACCGTTTCCTGACGCTCAGCGTCGGAGACGAAGTAGGCCGAGAGGTAGCCCTTGTCGAAGCGCATGCCCTCGGTCAGTTCCAGGTCCAGCCCGAAGGTGTTGGACTCCTCGACGGTGACGACGCCTTCCTTGCCGACCTTGTCCAGTGCCTCGGCGATGAGCTCGCCGATCTGGGAATCACCGGCGGAGATCGACGCGGTGGCGGCGATCTGCTCCTTGGTTTCGATTTCCACGGCGGAGTCGAACAGCTCGGTGGTCACGGCCTCGACGGCCTTCTCGATCCCGCGCTTGAGCGAGAGCGGGTCGGCGCCGGCGGCAACGTTGCGCAGGCCTTCCTTGACCAGTGCCTGGGCCAGCACGGTGGCGGTGGTGGTGCCGTCGCCCGCGATGTCGTCGGTCTTCTTGGCGACCTCCTTGACCAGCTCGGCACCGATCTTCTCGTACGGCTCGTCCAGCTCGATTTCCTTGGCGATGGAGACGCCGTCGTTCGTGATGGTGGGTGCGCCCCACTTCTTCTCGAGGACGACGTTGCGCCCACGCGGGCCGAGCGTCACCTTGACGGCGTCGGCCAGGGTGTTCAGACCCCGCTCGAGGCCGCGGCGTGCTTCCTCGTCAAATGCAATCATCTTGGCCATGGTGGCTAGTGGTCCTTTCGGGACAGTCTTGCGAATTCATGAACCAGCTGAAACGCCCGCGACGGACGGGTGGGGCCCTGCGTTGTCTGAACGCCGTGCCCACACCCTCGCTGCAACTGATCCGGGGTTCACTCGTGGTGTTCGATGCCGGTGCGCTGCGGCGGATCCGATCCGTGCCGCGCTTAGCAGTCGCAACACCTGAGTGCTAAGTCAATTATTGGCACTCCCCACCCTCGAGTGCAAGCCATGGGGCCCATTTCCGGGAAACTCTTCACGTCGGGCTTAACCCGAACGGCTCGGTTAGGGCCGGGGGACCTAGAAATCGGCTCCGAGAACGACGGCGATGCGGCCGGGAATCTGCGTGGTCTTGTACACCGTGCTGATTCCCATCGCGCCTGCGGCCTTCTCCGCAGTGGCCTTGTCCTCGTCGGACTTGTAGTAGACGATCGAGCTGTTCACGCGCTTGGTCCAGTTGGCTGCGCTGAGGTTGCTGAACCCGGCGGCACTGAGCTTGGCCTGCCCGGTAGCGGCCAGTCCCGTTCGGCGGGAACCGTTGTAGACACCGATCTTGATGGAGGTATCCGGCGCGGCGGCGGCCGAGCTGGAGGAGGCGGCGGCGGAACTGGAGGAGGCGGCAGCAGCCTTGGACTTCTTCGCTGCCTCGGATGCTGCGGTCTCGGACTTCGCGGCAGCGGCGGATTCGGCGGCGGCAGAGGATTCAGCGGCTGCGGAATCATCCGTCGACTCCTCCGGCGCCTCACTTTCCGCTGCAGTCTCCGATGCCTGGGCCGGCGACTGGCTGGCCGAGCTGGAACCTGCTGCCGGGGTGGCGACCGGCTGGCCAGTCAGCTGCGGCAGCACGAAGTAACTGAAGAGACCGACGACCAGGGCCAGGAT
>JBBSRM010000257.1:0-3500 GCA_038243055.1 Actinomycetales bacterium | reverse complement strand
CTGGCTGGTTGGGCCGGGGGAGCCGACGCCGCGGAACGGGCGCTCCGTGCCGCGGGCGTGGACCCGCAGGCCCGCGGCGAGCGGCTGGTCATCGAGGATTTCGCCCGCATCGCCGAGGCGCGGAACCTGGCCGGGCAGGACAACGGGGTCGGGGCATGAACCAGACCGTCGTGGCCCGCGCCCCCGGGAAGATCAACATCTACTTCCGGGTCGGTGCCCCCCGGGAGGACGGCTACCACCCGGTCGCCAGCTTGTATCTGGCCGTCTCCCTTTTCGAGGATGTGGCCGCCACGGCACGGACGGACGGACGGATCACCGTCGCGCTCAGCGAGGCCTCCACCGCTGTGGAGGACCCCGAGTCCTTCCCGCTGGGGGAGGACAACCTCGTCGTCCGGGCCGCCCGCCTGCTGGCCGAACACACCGGCCATGAGGCAGGAGTCCACCTCGAGATCACCAAGCGCGTGCCGATCGCCGGTGGCATGGGCGGGGGATCGGCCGATGCCGCTGCAGCCCTGGTGGCGTGCAACCGCCTGTGGGGAACCGGCCTGACCCGTGAGGAACTCGGACGGTTGGGCGCCCGGCTCGGTGCCGACGTGCCCTTCGCGCTCTCCGGCGGTGCCGCCGTCGGACTCGGCGTCGGCGATGAACTCTCACCCCTGTTGTTGCGCAGCCGCACCGACTGGGTCCTGGCATTGGCCAGCTACGGATTGTCCACCCCTGCGGTGTACCAACAACTGGATATCCTGCGCGGGGACGAGGCCATCGAAGAGCCCCGGGCCGTGGACCCACAAGTGGTCCAGGCACTCGTGGCCCACGATCTGGTGTTGTTGCCCGGCCTGCTGGGCAACGACCTCACCAGTGCCGCGATCCAGCTGGCGCCCGAGCTGACGGCGGTGCTGGAGATGGGCCGCAATGCCGGAGCCCTGACGGCACTGGTCTCCGGATCCGGACCCACGATCGCGCTGCTGGCCGAGGACCCCTCACATGCCGGCGAACTGGCCACCGTGCTGATCGACGAGGCAGGAATCGACACGCACACCGTGCACGGCCCGGTGCACGGAGCCCAGATCATCTGACGCCGACGCGCCGGGCCATCCACCCGGCCTACCGGTAACCTCTGAACACCACCGACGAAGGAACACAATACTTTGGCACATCTGCTCGGCGCGGAGAACGTCTCCGTCGCCTTCGCCACCCGCACCATCCTGGACGAGGTCACTCTCGGCCTGGAACAAGGCGACCGCATCGGCATGGTCGGTCGCAATGGTGACGGAAAATCAACGCTCATGCGCCTGCTGGCCCGACGCCAGGATCCCGACTCGGGGCGGGTGACCAAGCGCAGCGACGTCCAGGTCGGGTACCTCGACCAGCAGGATGTCCTCGATGGCGACCTCGAAGTCGGTCAGGCCATCGTCGGTGACGCCGCCGCCTACGAATGGGCCTCGAACCCGAAGATCCGCGAAATCATGGGCGGCTTGGTCGGGGAGGTCGACTGGAATGCCCGGGTCTCGGACCTTTCCGGCGGACAGCGCCGTCGCGTCGCCCTGGCGAAGCTGCTCATCGGCGACGACGACGTCATCATGCTCGACGAACCCACCAACCACCTCGACGTCGAAGGCGTCGCCTGGCTGGCCGACCACCTGAAGCGTCGCTGGCGTGCCAACCAAGGGGCACTGCTGGTGATCACCCACGACCGTTGGTTCCTCGACGAGATCAGCACCCGCACCTGGGAGGTGCACGACGGCATCGTGGAGGCGTTCGACGGCGGATATGCCGCCTATGTGCTCGCCCGTGCCGAACGCGACAGGTCGGACGCGGTCACGGAAGGCAAACGCCAGCAACTGGTCAAGAAGGAATTGGCCTGGCTGCGCCGGGGCGCCCCGGCACGTACGGCGAAGCCGAAGTTCAGGATCGATGCGGCCAACGACATCATCGCCGACGTCCCGCAACCGCGTGACACCGTCGCCCTGTCGAAAATGGCCACGGCCCGCCAGGGCAAGGACGTGCTGGATCTGGAGCATGTCTCCCTCGCGTACGACGGCGGTGCCCCCTTGTTCAAGAACGTCACCCTGCGCTTGGCGCCCGGGGAGCGACTGGGGATCGTCGGGGTCAACGGGTCGGGCAAATCAACGCTGCTGCGTCTGCTCAATGGCCAGGTCGAACCCAACGAGGGGCGGATCAAACGCGGCAAGACCGTCCAGACGGCCATGCTGACCCAGGAAGTCACCGAGCTCGATGAACTCTCGGACCGACGCGTCATCGAGGTCATCCAGGACGAGAAGAACGTCTTTAGCGTCGGAGGCAGGGAAGTCTCTGCCGGACAGCTGATCGAACAGCTCGGATTCACCCAGGAAAAGCAGTGGACCCCGGTCCGGGACCTCTCAGGTGGTGAACGACGGCGACTCCAACTACTGAGGCTGTTGGTCGGCGAACCCAACGTGCTGATGCTCGACGAGCCGACCAACGATCTGGACACCGATACGCTCGCCGCCGTCGAGGACCTGCTGGACTCCTGGCCCGGAACCCTCGTGGTCGTCAGCCACGACCGCTACCTGCTCGAGCGCGTGACCGACCACCAGGTGGCGCTGCTGGGCGACGGACAGATCCGCGACCTGCCCGGCGGCGTCGAACAGTACCTGCAGTTGCGTTCCGGGGCCGGGACCGGCGGAGCCACCACCGGGCCGGCCGCCCCGGAGGCTGCGGGAAACGGTGCGGCAGCGTCCGGCAGCGAGACCAGTGAGCCAGAGAAACGTGAGGCGCGCAAGGAAATCAACCGGATCGACAGGAAACTGGCCAAGCTCGCAACCCAGGAGGAACGTCTCCACGCGAAGATGGCAACGGCTTCCGAGGGCATGGACATCGATGGCCTTTCGGCGCTGAATGCCGAGCTCAAGGAGCTGCAGTCCGAGCACGAGGCGCTCGAAGAGGCCTGGCTGGAAGCAGCTGAAGCTGCCGGACAGTAGCTACGCGGGTTTATGGCAGAATAGTTAACCGTGTTCCCCCTGCGGGACATGATCCGCCCTGGTGTAATGGCAGCACCCCAGCCTTTGGAGCTGTGGAGTATAGGTTCGAATCCTATGGGCGGAACCCCCCGGAAGCCATATGAGAAACAGCGCCCTTGGCGCTGACCTGCCGGTCCCCCGTATTCAGAGGACTAGGATGAGCCCGACGGCCCCTAGCGAGGGCCCTTAGTCTCTCATGGGGGAAAGGCGGTCTGGAGTGCACACACAGTGGCACACCCTCGGGCCGAACGAGCACTCCTGGTGGCTGGAATCCGATGCCCGGTGGATTACCAACGTGGCACGCAGGGCAGCAACGGGTAACGGCGTGCTTCTCTACGGAGAACCCGGGGCCGGGCAGGACGAGTTTGCGGGGAAGATCGTCCAACGTCTGGGTGCCAGGAACGGGTTGCTCGAGCTCGCGTGCCCTCCCGATGCAGAAACGACCCAGCAACTGGAGCGACTCGTCGACGATCCGCCTGCTCCAGGACGTGTGCTGTT
>JBBSRM010000256.1:0-3501 GCA_038243055.1 Actinomycetales bacterium | reverse complement strand
TCGGCCGATTGCCCCGAGGCCGCGGCGCGGTGGGCCGAGGGAGAGCCAGCCGAAGGGTTCTACGACGACTTGCCAGCACAGGCCACGATCGTCGAGACCAATAGCGGCACCATTCTGGAAACCGTGGACTCGCCCCGGACGGACGGGACCCGTCAATTGCCGACCACTACCGAGCACGTCGCCTCCGACCCGTCGTGGCCCAGCGATTCAGTGGTCATCATCGATGACTCCACCGACGAGGTCGTCGAAACGATCCATGCGCTACACAACATGCTCTGCGCGCCGTAGTCCTGCCGACCGCTACTCCGCAGCCAACCTGACGCAGCATCCACACGGCGCGTTCGGTTCCACGCGTTCGGTGCGCCGATCCGATTCCAGCGTCTCCAGCGCGCCGCAGATGAACTCCTGGTTGATCCCGCACACCGTGTCGGTGTGACGGTTGGCCAGGGAATGAAACGGGCAGTTGGTCAGATCCGTCGTGCCATCCTGACGGTCCTCCGGCCGATAGCCGTTCGCGGCGAGGAAGGCGTGGACATCCGCCTGACCGACCGCCAGCCGGCGCCCCGCCTCGCGGGCGGCCTCGGGCAGGTGTTCGTCCATCGACCGCCCGTCGGCGCGGGAGGCATCGATGGCTTCCGCCATGATGTCCGCAGCGACCGTGTATTCGCGCTGCGGGACACTGGCGGAGACCTCGGTCCTGGTCGCACGGTAGACCTTGGAGGGCCGGCCGGAGCCGGGCCCCGTGGCCCCATTCAGGCGCCGGAATTCCACCGTGAGCAGCCCCTGCTCGGCGAGCCGGTCCAATTGGAAGGCCGCAGCATGGCGGGCGAGGCCCAATTCCCGGGCGACCTCGTCGCGGCCGACGGACTCCCGACTGCGGGACACCAACTCGTAGATCGAAGCCCGCAAGGGGTCCGCGACGGTGGCGATGTCCTGGAGGGAACGGTGACGCGATGTGGGTCTCATGTCTTCAGTCTACTTCTAAAAAGAATAAGTATTGATTTAGAGACTCGATGGTTCTAATGTGAATTATCTCTACTTTAGAAAGGTTCCCGTCATGACCACCCATCTCGCTCCGGAAGGCACCCGGCAACAGAGCCGTGCCACGCATCAGGCCTTCATCCTGCTGCGCACCATCTTCACCATCGCGCCGATCATCTTCGGCATCGACAAGTTCACCAACGTGCTCACTGACTGGACGCACTACCTGGCCCCGATCGCCACCGACATCGTCCCCGTCAGCCCCGAGGTCTTCATGTACGGGGTCGGCATCGTGGAGATCGCCGCCGGCATCCTGGTCGCACTGCGGCCCCGCATCGGTTCGCTGGTCATCGTCGCCTGGCTGGCCGGCATCATCGTGAACCTCCTGCTGCTGCCCGGGTTCTTCGATGTGGGGCTCCGGGACTTCGGCCTGCTGGTCGCCGCCCTGGCGCTGAACCGACTGGCCAGCAGCGAAGCCTCGCTGCATCCGAGGAAGGCATAGCGCGGACACCAGCGCGGGACCCGGCACGACGGCGGGACCCGCGCTGGTTGCTGCCCGCCGCCGGAACCGGGGGATCAGCGCCCGGCGGCGTAGCCCTGGGCCCCGCGGGGATTCGCCGCCGCCGAGAGTTGACCGGTCGCCGGATCCCTGACGACGACGGAAAGCCGCCCCAGCGCCCAGTTACCGGCACGCGTCACCACGTGTCCGCGGGCTTCGAGCCCGGCGATGACCTCTTCGCCCAGCCGGTCCTCCACGACGGTGCCACCCGGTGTCCAGGTCCGGGGCCAGAAGGAGCCGGGGGTCGAGGTGGTGTGAAATGCCGGAGCGTCGATGGCCTGCTGCGGGGTGTAACCGCCCACGATGGTGCGCAGCAGGTAGAGCAGCTGCCATTGGTCCTGTTGGTCACCTCCGGGTGAACCCACTGCGGCCACGGCATGCCCGTCCTTAAGCACCAGCGTGGGAGTCAGTGTGGTGCGCGGCCGCTTCCCCGGGGTGAGCGTCGAGGGGGCCCCGGCCTGAAGCCAGGTCATCTGCAGCCGGGTGCCCAGACAGAAACCCAGCGCCGGGACGGTCGGCGAGGATTGCAGCCAACCACCCGAGGGCGTGGCGGAGACCATGTTTCCCCACCGGTCCACGACGTCCAGGTGGCAGGTGTCCCCGCGGGTTTCCCCGGTCGGACGAACTGTTGGTTCCCCGACACCGGCGAACCCGGTCTTGGCGCCATCGGCCCGGGGCGGCGACACTGCTTCGGTGCGTAGTTCGGGCCTGAACGGCGGGTGGCCGGGCACGGTTCCGGGACGGAGATCATGGCTGGCCTGCCCGGTGATCAGGCTGCGCCGTTCGGCCGCGTATCCGGCACCGAGCAGGTGATCCATCGGGACGTCGGTGTCACCGAAATAGGCTTCCCGGTCGGCCATCGCCAGCTTCAGGGCCTCCAGGATGGTGTGGGCGCCGAGTTCGGTCGACGGGTCCAGGTATTCGTCGTCGTACCCCTCGAGGATGGCCAAGGCCAGCAAGAGTGCCGGCCCCTGCCCCCACGGTCCGGTCTTGGCGATGGTGTGTCCCCGAAAAACCATGGTTGCCGCCGGTTCGTAGCCGGCCCGGAAGCCGGCGACGTCGGCGGCCGTCATGACCCCTGCATGGTCGGTCCCCGAGGAATGCCGGTGGGGTGCTGACAGGAAGGCCTCAGCCTCGACCCCGAGCGTATGTGCCCACACTCCGCGAGCGGCATCGATCCTGGCTGAACGGCCGCCGTCGGCGGAGGACGTTGTCGCCGCCAGCACCAGGCGCTCGAGCAGCTCCGCGTAGGTCCGGTTGTAGAGCAGCGACCCGTCGGCCGGCACCTCCCCCTCCGGCAGCCACCGCTCGGCCGAGCTGGGCCAATGTTCGGTGAACAGTTCGGCGACCGTGGCAATGGTGTCGCGCACCCGGGGCAGGATCCGGTGCCCACTCCGGGCATAGTCGATGGCATAGGCCAGCACATCGGCCAGGTTCCAGCTGCCGTGGTCGCGCAGAAGCAGCAGCCAGGCATCCACCGCCCCGGGAACCGCTGCCGCCAGGGCACCGGCGCCGGGCACCAGGTCCAGGCCTTCGGCACGGTAGTGATCCACGGTGGCCGCTGCCGGTGCCGGCCCCTGGCCCATCAGCACCACGGGCTCATCCGGACGTTCGGCGGTGGCGAAGACGGCGGTCATATCGCCGCCGGGGCCGTTTAGATGCGGTTCAACGACGTGGAGCACGAAGCCGGCGGCGACTGCGGCATCGAAGGCATTGCCACCACGTTCGAGGACGGACTGGGCGCAGGCGGTAGCCAACCAATGCGTCGAGGCGCTCATGCCGAAGCTGCCGTGCAGGGTGGGGCGGGTGGTGAAGGAATCCGGCGCGGTGTAGGTCACACCCCTACTGTAGGTTCCCCGGTCCCGACCCGGCACCGGAATCCGCGACCCCCTACAGGGAGTCGCCGACCTGCTTCCGGGTCAGCACCGAGTGAATCACCGAAAGAACCGCCGTCACTAATC
>JBBSRM010000255.1:0-3504 GCA_038243055.1 Actinomycetales bacterium | reverse complement strand
TCTTGAATCGACTGAGGCCGAACTCCTGCCCGATCTCGACCTTGGACAGTCCGTCGACGTAGTAGCGCCTCGCGATCGACGTGGTGAGAAGCAGCTGGGCAGGCCCACCGTCGAAGGTCCGTGCGGTCATCAGACACCTCTTGACATCCGGTTCGAGAGTGAGTTCACTTGCCAGACGAGCACTCACTGCTCAGATGAGCATAGGTCGTTCTCCGCACCATGGACAAAGCTGTCGTCACGAGGAGTGAACGATGCGAGCCTGCCGGCGCACCAAGGTCCCAGCGCTGGTAGCCGTTGCCGCCTTCTCGATGGTTGCCAGTGGCTGCGCTGGGTGGGGCGGGGGGAGCGGAGGCGGTGGGGCAGACAGCATCAACGTGCTCATGGTCAACAACCCGCAGATGGTCGACCTGCAGCGCCTCACCGCCAAGAACTTCACCCAGGAGACCGGCATCAACGTCAACTTCACGGTGCTCCCGGAAAATGACGTCCGCGACAAGATTAGCCAGGAGTTCTCCAGCCAGGCGGGACAGTACGACGTCGCCTCCCTGAGCAACTTCGAGATCCCCATCTACGCCAAGAGCAAGTGGATCGCGCCCTTGGACGGCTATCTCGCCAAGGATGGGGCCTTCGACCAGGCCGACATCCTGGGACCGATGACGACGTCGCTGAGCGGGGCGGATGGCAAGATCTACGGCGAGCCGTTCTACGGGGAGTCCTCATTCCTGATGTACCGCAAGGACGTCCTGGCTGCCAAGGCGATCACGATGCCGGCCAAGCCGACGTGGCAGCAGGTCGCGGACATCGCGGCGAAGGTCGATGGGGCCCGTCCGGGGATGGCGGGCATCTGTCTGCGCGGGCAGCCTGGGTGGGGGCAGATCTTCGCCCCGCTGACGACGGTGGTCAACACCTTCGGCGGGACGTGGTTCACCAAGGACTGGCAGGCCGGTGTGGACAGCCCGGAGTTCACCAAGGCGACCCAGTTCTATGTGGACCTGGTCCGCGCTCACGGTGAGAAGGGCGCGCCGCAAGCGGGCTTCACCGAGTGCCTCAACGACCTCATCCAGGGGCACGCCGCGATGTGGTATGACGCCACGTCCGCCGCCGGTTCGTTGGAGGCGCCGGGATCGCCGGTCCGCGGCAAGATCGGCTACGCGGCGGCACCCGTGGTCAAGACGAAGAGCTCGGGCTGGCTCTATGCCTGGTCCTGGAGCATCCAGAAGGCCAGCCACAAGCAGGACAACGCGTGGAAGTTCATCTCGTGGGCCTCAGGCAAGGAGTACGAGGAGCTCGTGGGCAAGGAGCTCGGCTGGTCCCGGGTTCCGGCGGGCAAGCGCGCCTCCACCTATGAAAACCCCAACTACCTCAAGGCGGCCAGCGCTTTCGCCGGGCCGACCAAGGCAGCCATCGAGAACGCAGATCCCCGCAACCCAGGGGTCCAGCCCCGCCCCGCCATCGGCATCCAGTTCGTGGACATTCCCGAGTTCCCGGACCTGGCCACCCAGGTGTCCCAGGACGTCAGCTCGGCCATCGCCGGACGGACGACGGTGCCCGAAGCGCTGAAGCACGGCCAGCAGCTGGCGGACAACGTGGCCGAACGCTACCGGTCCAGGAGCGGGCAATGAGCGCAACGGCGGACGCGACAGCCACGCGCAAGGACACGCCTCCGAACGCACACCGAGGATCGATAAAGAACCGAAGCGGTCAGTGGGCCAGGCGGGCTCCGCTGCTCCCCGCCCTCGTGTTCATGATCGTCGTGACGCAGGTGCCGTTCATCGTCACCCTCATCATCTCGTTCACGGACTGGAACGCCTACTACCCCGAAGAGCGACGCTTCGCCGGCATCGACAACTTCCGCCGGGTCATCACTGATGTCAACACCCGTCAGGCCATCGTCACCACCATCTTGCTCACCGCCGGTGTCGTCCTGATCAGCCTCTTCCTCGGGCTGCTCGTCGCCCTCCTGCTCGATCGCAAGTTTCTCGGCAGGGGGATCGTCCGCACGATGATGATCACGCCGTTCCTGATCGTCCCGGTGGCGGCGGCATTGCTCTGGAAGCACGCGCTGTACAACCCCGAGTACGGCCTGTTCAACGGGGTCTTGTCGTGGGTGTGGAAGCTGTTCGGTGCTCAGGCCCCGCAACCGGACTGGATCAGCTCGATGCCGCTGCTCGCGATCATCTTCGCGCTGGTGTGGCAGTGGACGCCCTTCATGATGCTGATCCTGCTTGCCGGCCTGCAGAGCCGTCCGCTGGATGTCATCGAGGCCGCGAGGATCGACGGTGCCACCGCCTGGCAGATCTTCCGCTACATGACCTTCCCGCACCTGCGCCAGTATCTCGAGCTGAGCGGCCTGCTCGGGTCGATCTACGTGGTGCAGAACTTCGACCACGTCTTCACCATCACGTCGGGTGGGCTCGGCACCGCCAACCTGCCGTACTACATCTACCAGACCTTCTACACGGCCCATGACTACGGACGGGCCTCTGCGGCCGGTGTCGTCGTGGTGATCGGGACCATTTTCATCGCTATGTTCGCGCTGCGGACGGTGTCCACCTTGTTCAAGCAGGAGGCCGGACGATGACCGCGACAACGAGGCCGCCGAGCCCGACGGCTCCGCAGGCGCCGAGCGCCTCGGCCGCCGCCGTGAAGCCGGCACGCCGCAGCCGGGGGAGCGGTCACGGGGACACCTTGCTCGGGGTCATCGCCTGGGTCGTCGGGATCGTGTTCGTCCTCCCGGCACTGTGGATGCTCCTCACCTCCTTCCACAGCGAGGCCGCAGCCGCGACCAACCCGCCCTCCCTCGCCGCGCCGTTGACGGTGCAGGGCTACCGGGAGTTCTTCAGCTCCGGGCCGTGGCCCGCCCTCGCGAACTCCATGACGGCAAGTGTCCTGTCGACCTTGCTGGTACTCCTGCTGGCTTTCCCCGCAGCATACGCCTTGTCGATCCGGCCGGTGCGCAAGTGGAGCGACGTGCTCTTCTTCTTCCTGTCCACCAAGATGTTGCCCATCGTCGCCGGTCTCCTGCCGATCTACCTGTTCGCCCAGAAGGTCAACCTGCTGGACAACATCTGGCTGCTCATCGTCTTCTACACGTCGATGAACCTGCCGATCGCCGTCTGGATGCTCCGGTCCTTCCTTGCTGAGGTGCCGGTCGAGATGCTCGAAGCCGCTCAGATCGACGGAGCCGGCCTGGTGCGCACGCTGAGGTCGGTGATCGCACCGGTGGTCACGCCCGGCTTGGCCTCGGTGGCCTTGATCAGCTTCATCTTCAGCTGGAACGAGCTGTTGTTCGCTCGCGTGCTCACGGCAACCACGGCCCAGACGGCTCCGGTGTTCCTGACCGGCTTCGTGACCAGCCAGGGGCTGTTCCTCGCCAAGGTCTGCGCGGCCTCCCTGGTGGTGTCGTTGCCCGTGCTCGTCGCTGGGTTCGCCGCCCAGGACAAGCTGGTCCAGGGGCTGTCCCTCGGCGCCGTCAAGTGAGGTGGGAGCTCGCATGACACAGCT
>JBBSRM010000254.1:0-3513 GCA_038243055.1 Actinomycetales bacterium | reverse complement strand
GGGACCATGGCGTCGACCAGGACCGGTGCCAGCGATTCCATGCCCTCCACGGCAATGCCACCGGCGATCTTTTCGAGCATGTCGGCAGCTGCCGGCATCTCGGTCTTCAACTTGGCGGCGCGGGACATCACCGCCGGGGTGATCAGCAGTTCCCGGCATGGTGGAGCGTAGAGGACGGTGGGGTCGGCAATGCCCCCTTCTGATTTATCGGCCTTGGAGAAGGACCGCTGGTCGGCCACGGCGAACCAGCGCATGGATTCGACCTCGTCACCAAAGAAGTCGATACGGAGCGGGTGGTCCTCGGTGGGCGGGAAGACGTCGAGGATGCCGCCGCGAACGGCGAACTCACCCCGGTGGGTGACCATGTCCACGCGGGCATAGGCTGCGTCGGCCAATTCATGGACGACCTCGTCGAAGGGACGCTCCTCCCCCGTGGCCAAACGCACCGGGGCCAGATCCCCCAGCCCCTTGACCAGCGGCTGGACCACTGAACGGATGGGGGCGACGACGACCTTCAGGCTGCCGTCCGGATGCGCGAGCCGGCGCATCACATTCAGCCGCCGTCCCACCGTGTCCGAACGCGGGGACAACCGCTCATGCGGGAGGGTTTCCCAGCTCGGGAACTCGTCCACGGCACCGTCCGGCAGATAGGCGCGCAAGGCCCCGGTCAGTTCCTCGGCCTCCCGGCCGGTGGCTGTCACGGCCAGCACGATTCCCGCACCCGCAGTGGAGAGCCCATCAACCATTTCGGTCACCAACGCCGCCCGCAGCCCGGCGGGGGCAGCCACCTGCAGATCCTGACTGCGATCGTCGAAGCCCTTCGACGCGTAGGTGCGCACGCGCGCATAGGACGGGTCGGCGGCCAAAGCCGCACGAAGGCCAGTCAGGGCCATGGGGTTCCTTCCGGGAAACAGCACGAAAGCCCGGAATCCATATTGGATCCCGGGGAGGCTGCCAGCTTACCGCGATTCACCCGCATACCCGTAGCATGGGCCAAGACCGCGCTGCGCCTCCGGGCCGGCGCGATGAGCCATCCACGTCGAACCCAGAGCACAGGAGTGCCATGCCGCTGAACGCTTCCACCTCGCTGCCGTACCCCGTTGACGCCCTCACGCAGGTTTTCACCCGGAAGGATTTCGCCGAGCACATCAGCCGGCGCGCCGGTGCCACCTTGAACGATTTCACGGTCTCCGGGTCCACTGAGGCGGCGTTCACCGTGACCACGACCCGGACCGTCCCCACCGACCGGCTACCGGATCTGGTCAAGAAATTCGTCGGGGCCACCTTGTCGGTCACCCAACGGGAGAACTGGTCCGCGCCGACCGCCGATGGCAGCCGCACCGCGGACATCAACATCGAGGTCGCCGGGGCCCCCGTCACCGTGACCGCTGTGCAGAAGCTCATCACCGACAGCGAAGGCACCACTGTCGAGCTCAATGGCAAGGTCAGTTCGTCGATTCCGTTCCTGGGCCCCAAGATCGCCTCCAGCGCCGAACCGATGCTGGCCAAGGTCCTGAACCTGCAGACCAGTGAAGCACGCACGTGGCTGGACAAGAAGCAGTAGCCACCACCGGTCGGCGTCACCACGTCGTGGCCCTGGCCGTCACGGCGACGGTCTACCTGCTCGTGGTGGCATTCATCGTCTTCTGGCCGGTCCCCGTCGACCGTCCGGCCCAGGATGCCCTGCCCCGGTTGTTGGAGAGCTGGCATGCTGCCGGGGTCCCGCTGTGGGTGAACTACCAGCTGATCGAGTGGCTGGCCAACGTGGTCATGTTCCTGCCCTGGGGCGTGCTGGGTACCTTGCTGCTGGCCCGGCGCTGGTGGTGGATGGTCCCTTTCTCGGGTCTTCTGGCCAGCGCCACGGTGGAAAGCGCGCAATATGTCTTCCTTCCGGCCCGCTTCGCGTCCACCGTCGACATCGTGGCCAATACGGCAGGTGCAGTGCTCGGATTCGCGGGCACGGCACTCGTCATTTTTTACGTCCGGCACGGCGCTAAGCGGTAGGATCGGTGACGGTGAGCCGGGAAGTCTGGTCGGCAGTGCAATAACCATGCCCACTCGAATTTGAGGACGATTCATGACCAATCCCGAGCCCGACCCTCCACGCCAGACGATTCTGGGTCTCGGCAGCTACCGCGAGTCGCAGCGTATCGGTGCGATCCTGCGCAAGGAAACCGTCGGTGGCCTCGTACTCATCGTCGCCGCTGCCGTGGCCATCATCTGGGCGAACACGCCCTGGGGCGATAGCTACTTCGCTCTGCGCGACCTGCACCTGAACATTCCCGTCCCGTGGATCGACCTCGACTTGAGTCTGGGGCATTGGGCCTCGGATGGCCTGTTGGCGGTGTTCTTCTTCCTGGTCGGCCTCGAGCTGAAGAAGGAATTCGTCATCGGGGACCTCCGCGACTTCAGCAAGGCGATCGTCCCGGTGACTGCGGCCTTCGGCGGCGTGCTCATCCCGGCGCTCATCTACGTGGCGCTCAACGTCAGCGAAGGCGGCTCGACGCTGCATGGCTGGGCCATCCCCACGGCCACCGACATCGCGTTCGCCGTCGCCGTTCTGGCAGTGATCGGCTCCAGCCTGCCCTCTCCCCTGCGGATCTTCCTGCTGACCTTGGCGGTCGTGGACGATCTGATCGCCATCATGATCATCGCCATCGTCTACACGGACACGCTTGATTTCATGTTCCTGGGTCTGGCCCTTATTCCGCTGGCCCTGTTCTTCGTCATCTCCCACCGGTTCCAGAAGTACTTCGCGACCCGGGCCTGGACCGCCTGGGTCATCCTGCTGCCGCTGGGGATCGTGACGTGGGCCTTCGTCCTGGAATCCGGAATCCACGCCACCGTCGCCGGGGTCCTGCTGGGCTTCTCGGTCCCGGTGCTCCGACACGACCACCGGGAGGGCACGGGGGTCGCAGAGCGCTTCGAGCACCGCTTCCGCCCGTTGTCCTCCGGCTTCTGCGTACCGGTCTTCGCGTTCTTCTCGGCGGGTGTGGCCATCGGCGGCGTCGAAGGCATCACCAAGGCAATGTCCGACCCGGTGGTCTGGGGCATCGTGGCCGGGCTGGTCCTGGGCAAGCCGATCGGTATCCTGGGCTCGACCTTCCTGCTCACCAAGACCCGACATGCCAATCTGGACCCAGCAGTGCGCTGGGTCGACCTGCTGGGGGTGACCTTGCTGGCAGGTATCGGCTTCACCGTCTCCCTGCTGGTTTCCGAGCTGAGCTTCGGGCTCGAGTCCCCGCACTACGAGCATGCCAAGGTGGCCATCCTCACCGGTTCATTGCTGGCCGCGGTGCTCGGCGCCGCTTGGTTGATTCCTCGCAACCGGCGGTACCGGAAGTGGGAGTTGGAAGCGCAGCGGGACGAGGATGCCGACGGTGTCCCTGACGTCTACCAGCAGGACTGATCCGATGGACGACGGCGGGAGGAGAACCGCCGTCGTCCGCGGGTCGGCACCGTTCGGCCGCCTGCGGCACCGTCCGGTGGGTGGGCGCTAGATACCTTCGGGCC
>JBBSRM010000253.1:0-3516 GCA_038243055.1 Actinomycetales bacterium | reverse complement strand
GGTAGGCGTACACGAGCGCCGTACGCTCCCCATTTCGTTGCTATGCTCCTGATCCATGAGTGCCGTTAAGTATTCACCACGACCCCCTACGCCCAACGACAAGCCCGAAAGCGAGACCCCGCCCGCCGCGGGACCAAACCGAGTCAACAAAGTGGTGTTCTTCGGCTCCGCCACCGGAGTCCTTGCCGTGGCCCTGTGGGCGATCCTCTTCACCGAGAACGCCGACGCCGTCATCGGCGCCGCCGTTACCTGGGTGGGCTCGACTTTCGGTTGGTGGTACTCCCTCGTCGTGGTCGCAGCCCTGGTCTTCGTGATCGGGGTGGCGCTCTCCAAGGTCGGCAAGACCCGGTTGGGCCCGGACCACTCCCGGCCGACCTTCAACCTTTTCACCTGGACGGCGATGCTCTTTGCCGCGGGCATCGGGATCGATCTGATGTTCTTCTCGGTCTCCGAGCCCGTGGCCCAGTTCCTGGCCCCACCCACCGGTGACGGAAACACCGTCGAGGCCGCCCGCCAGGCCCTGGTCTGGACGCTGTTCCACTACGGGATCCTCGGATGGGGGCTCTACGCGCTGATCGGGTTGGCGCTGGGCTACTTCGCGTACCGGCACAACCTTCCGCTGTCCATCCGCTCGGCCCTCTACCCGATCCTGGGCAAGCGCATCCATGGTCCGCTGGGTCACGGTGTGGACATCGCCGCGGTGCTGGGCACCATCTTCGGCATCGCGACCTCCCTGGGCATCGGTGTGGCCCAGCTGAACTTCGGGCTCTCCTTCATGTTCGGTGTCAAGGAAAACACCTCCTGGCAGATCGCCCTGATCGTCGTCGCCGTGGTGATGGCCACCATCTCGGTGCTGACCGGGGTGGAAAAGGGCATCCGGAGGCTCTCGGAGATCAACGTGATCCTGTGCGTCGCGTTGATGCTCTTCGTGCTGTTCGCCGGCAAGACCCGCTACCTGCTGGACGGGATCATCCTGAACGTCGGGGACACGATCTCGCGCTTCCCGGGCATGGCCTTGAACACCTTCGCCTACGACCGCCCCGATGAGTGGCTCAACGGCTGGACCTTGTTTTTCTGGGCCTGGTGGATTGCCTGGGCCCCCTTCGTCGGGCTCTTCCTGGCCCGCATCTCCCGCGGCCGGACCATCCGCCAGTTCATCACCGGTGTCCTGGTGGTCCCCTTCGCGTTCATCCTGTTGTGGATCTCCATCTTCGGCAACAGCGCCTTGGACCTGGTGCGAAACGGCAACGCGGCCTTCGGGGACGTGGCGATGAACCACCCGGAACGCGCCTTCTACTCGATGCTTGAGCAGTACCCGGCGCTGCCGCTGATTGCGGCGATCGCCACCTTCACCGGGTTGCTCTTCTACGTCACCAGTGCAGACTCCGGTGCCCTGGTGATGGCGAACTTCACCTCGCACCTCAACGACGCCGATTCCGACGGACCCAAGTGGGTACGGGTCTTCTGGTCGCTGGCGACCGGTCTGCTGACCCTGGCGATGCTCTTGGTCGACGGGGTGCCGACGCTGCAAAACGCCACGGTGATCATGGGCCTGCCGTTCTCGGTGGTGCTGGTGTTCATCATGCTGGGGCTTTACAAGGCGCTACGCGTGGAACGCGCGCTGGCCGGAAGCTACAAGAACACCCTGCACACCGTGCTGACCTCACGCACCGGATCCTCCGGGGTGGACCAACGCCGAAGCTGGCGCCAACGGCTGGCCCGCACCATGGCCTACCCCGGCAAGCGCCAAACCCAGCGCTTCGTCGAAGAGGTCGTGCAGCCGGCACTTGAAGAGGTGAACACCGAGTTCGCCCGCTCCGGGGTCATCGGTGAACTGGTGCTCGAACCGGTCGGCAAGCTTGGCGTCAATTCCGTGGACCTCGTGGTCCAGCACGGCACCGAGAGACCGTTCAAATACCAGGTCCATCCGGTTGCCCTCAAGGTCCCCAGCTACGCACGGGACTCCTCCACCGGGGAGCAGTACTATCGCCTGGAGGTCTTCTCGCTGGAAGGCAGCCACGGGTATGACCTCATGGGGTGCACCCGCGAACAGATCATCGGCGACGTGCTTGACCAGTACGAAATCCATCTCTCCTTCCTGCGCGAGCAGGAGAACATCGACGGGCCATCCACGATCGCCGAAGCCACCGTGCCCAAAACCGATTGGGATGCGGACTTCGAGAACCCGTCAGCCGAGGCTGCAACGCCCAAGAGCACAGAAACAACAAGGGAAGGTTCACTCTCATGACCAACACCATTTTCATCAACGGGTCCTGGGGCCCGGCTGCCGAAGGCGGAACCCGGGACATCATCTGCCCGGGCACCGGGGAGCACGTGGCCACCGTTTCGGAAGGCGGAGCCGCCGATTCGGAGCGCGCGATCGCCGCGGCCCGGGCGTCCTTTGACTCGGGGGTCTGGGCCAACGTCCCGGCCGTCGAACGCGGAGAGTTCCTGCTCAAGGTGGCTTCCCGGTTGCTCGAGCGCCACGAGGAATTCGCCCGTGCCGAGGCACTGGACACCGGCAAGCGCATGTACGAGGCCCGGCAGGACATCGAGGCCATCGCGGACAGCTTCACCTACTTCGGCAAGGCCGCCGGGCTGGATGCCGGGCGGGTCGTGGACGCCGGGGATGCCAACATCGTCTCGCGCATCGTCTTCGAGCCGGTTGGCGTGGTCTCCATGATCACCCCGTGGAACTACCCGCTGCTGCAGGCCGCGTGGAAGATCGCACCGGCACTCGCCGCCGGCTGCTCCTTCATCCTCAAGCCCGCGGAGCTCACGCCCTCCACGTCGGTGCTGATGATGGATGTGCTTGATGAGCTGGGCCTGCCGGTCGGTGTGGCAAACCTGGTCACCGGTGCCGGCGCGGTTGTGGGCCCACCCCTCTCGGAGCACCGGGACGTGGATATGGTTTCCTTCACCGGGGGACTGGCCACCGGCAAGGTCATCGCCGCGGCAGCGGCGGGGACGGTGAAGAAGGTCGCGCTGGAATTGGGCGGGAAGAATCCCAACGTCATTTTCGCCGATGCCGACTTCGACGCGGCGGTGGACAACGCCCTGAACGGTGCATTCGTGCACTCCGGCCAGGTCTGTTCCGCCGGGGCCCGGCTGATCGTTGAGGAATCCATTGCCGAACGCTTTGTCGATGAACTGGTGCGTCGTGCCGAGTTGATTCGCCTGGGTGGGCCTTTCGACGAGAATGCCGAAACCGGGGCGTTGATATCCGCTGATCACCTGGGAAAGGTCGATGCCTACGTCCAGCGCGGCATCGCCGAGGGTGCTCGGTTGCGCTGCGGCGGACGTGCAGCCACCAACGCCGACGGGGAGAACCTGGAAGCCGGGCACTACTACATGCCCACCGTGCTTGATAAGGTGACCGGTTCGATGTCCGTGGCCCAGGACGAGGCCTTCGGACCGACGATCACCGTGGAAACCTTCAGCACCGAAGCGCAGGCGGTGGCAATCGGCAACGACACCGACTACGGGCTGGCCGGAGCGGTCTGGACCCAGGATGCC
>JBBSRM010000252.1:0-3552 GCA_038243055.1 Actinomycetales bacterium | reverse complement strand
TCATGGGTTCCCTGATTCTCATGATCATTGGTTTGGCCGTCATGGCGGGCGGCTATCTGGTCTACTCGAAGTTCCTCGCGCAGAAGGTCTATAAACTCAACGACGCGTTCGTGACTCCGTCGCATGAACTCAAAGACGGCGTGGACTACGTGCCCACGAATAAGTTCATTCTGTGGGGCCACCACTTCACCTCGGTCGCCGGCGCCGCACCCATCGTCGGTCCCGCGATTGCGGTGATCTGGGGCTGGCTTCCGGCCTTGCTCTGGGTCACCCTCGGCACCGTCTTCTTCGCCGGGATGCACGACCTGGGCACCCTATGGGCCTCAACGCGTAATAAGGGACGTTCCATCGGGGCGCTGTCCGCCCGCTACATCGGCAAGCGTGGCGCCAACCTGTTCCTGGTCGTCATCTTCCTGGTCCTGCTCATGGTCATCGCGGCCTTCGCCGTCGTCATCAAGAACCTGCTCATCAGCACACCGGGGGCGGTCATCCCCGTATGGGGCGCCATTGTCGTTGCGCTTCTGGTGGGAGTGGCCGTGTACCGGCTGCGCTGGCCGCTGCTGCCCATTACCGTCGTCGGTGTCGTCGTGCTCTACGCGCTCATCGTGGTGGGCGACAAGATGCCGGTGGTCCTGCCCGAATCGATGCTCGGCATGTCCCCGGCCACCTTCTGGATCCTTGCCCTTTTCGTCTACGGAGCGATTGCATCCCTGCTGCCGGTGTGGGTGCTCCTGCAGCCTCGTGACTACATCAATGGCGTCCAGCTCTTTGTCGGTTTGATCCTGCTGTTCGGTTCCGTCCTGCTGGCTACACTGTTCTCCGCAACACCTCCGAACATCGTGGCGCCGGCCATCAACATGAACGTTCCCGACGGCACGCCAAACATGATTCCACTGCTGTTCGTCACCATCGCCTGTGGCGCCATCTCGGGATTCCACGGCATGGTGGCGTCCGGTACGACGTCGAAGCAACTCGATAAGGAAACGGATGCCCGTTTCGTCGGGTACTTCGGTGCCGTCGGCGAAGGGCTTCTCTCGCTGGGCACGATCCTGGCTGTCATCGGTGGTTTCAAGTCGGTTGCCGAATGGAACGAAATCTACAGCGAGTTCGGCTCGGCCGGGGTCAACGCCTTCGTCCAAGGCGGTGCGACGCTGATGCAGAACGGCATCGGCTTGCCGGCTTCGCTCAGCGCCACGGTGCTGGCGACCATGGCCGTACTGTTCGCAGCAACCACGATGGACACCGGAATGCGGCTACTGCGCTTCGTCGTCCAAGAAGCGGGGGAGGCCTTCAAACTCAAGATCGGCAAGATCCCCGCGACCATCGTCGTCGTGATCCTCGGCTTGGGACTGACCTTCTCGCAGGGCCTCGGAGGCGAGGGCGGTCTGCGCATCTGGCCACTGTTCGGAACCACCAACCAGCTGATGGCGTCGCTGAGCCTGTCGATCATCGCGGTCATCCTGATGCGTAAGGGACGCAACCCCATCACGGCGTTGATTCCGCTCGTGATCATCTTCGTCATGGCCTTCTGGGCAGCGATCGAGCAGTTGGGCAGCTTCACCGATCCGGCCAACCCGGACTGGATGCTCTTCGCCCTGGACGTCATCATCATCGTGGCCAGCGTCTGGGTCGCCGTCGAGGCGATCCTTGCCATGCGCAACGCCAGGAACCTGGTTCCGGAAGACGAAGACGCCGATATGGAACTGACGGCGATACGGGAAGATATCTAGCCCCATGGAACCAATATCGACCGACCGGCGCCGAGACAGGTTCTTCCGGCGCTGGTCGGCTTTCCGGGAAGGCATGTACGAGTTCTACGTGGGACCGTACCGCCAGATGTTCAAACGGGAGAAGCAGGAAGAAGACGATCTGTTCATGATCGCCGTCCTGGGTGAGGCCCTCGGGGTACCCGACCCGGCCGCCTACTACAGCGCCGAACTCCTGCCCGCCGTTTGGGAGAATTTCCATGCCTGGCATCGCCGCATTGGAATTCCCCGCTCGCCATTGGACCACATCGGATGCTGCTGAAACTTGCTGGAGAACGAAAAATCCTCTTCGTCGGAGGCAAGGGGGGAGTCGGGAAGACGTCCGTGGCGTCGGGCTTGGCCTTGGCCCGTGCCCGGAACGGCGGACGGGTGCTGCTGGTCTCCACCGATCCCGCACATAACCTCGGGCATATCTGGGATCTGAAGCTGTCGGATGCCGCAGCCCGGGTGTTCACTGCGTCCAATGGGTATGTGGATGCCGTGGAAATCGATCCGCAGGCCACCATCGAGCGTCACTTCAAGAGTGTCAGCGCCACGATGATGAAGCTCCTGCCCGAGCAGTTGCACCGGTCGGCGCAGAAGCATCTGGAACTGGCCAAGACGGCACCGGGCAGCCACGAATCAGCCGTCCTCGAGCGCATCGCCGAACTCATCGACCATGGTGCCGAGGCCTACGACCTCGTCCTGTTCGATACCGCACCATCGGGTCATACACTGCACCTGCTCACCCTTCCGGAGAAGTTGACTGGGTGGACGGAATCGTTGCTCGCCAGTCGTTCCAGGTCCGAGCGATTCGCTGCCGCCGCCCGCGGGGTCGTCGGCGGTGAAGACCCGCAGGCGATAGCCGACTCCGAACTCAGGCGCACGCTGATCGCCCGCCGTGACCGGTTTGCCCGCATGAGGGCAACGATGACCGACGCCTCGGCCACGGGCTTCGTGATCGTGACCCTGGCCGAAACGATGCCCGTCGCCGAATCCCTGGACATCGTGGGGCAATTGCGCGGTTTGGGGATCGACGTTTCCGCCATGGTCGTCAACCGTAGATCCCCGGCGGATGCCGGCTCCTTCCTGGCCGAACGCAGGGAACTCGAAGACGCTTCACTGCAGGTACTCCGTGAGAACCTCCCAACGGTGCCGATGACTGAACTTCCGCTGCTGGCCCGGGACCTGACGGGGGAGGAAGCCTTGGAGGATCTCGCGGTGCTACTGGCCGCGGTGTAGCGCCACGAAATAGGTGAGTGCCTAACGACCAGGCAAGCCGGAACCTCTGGCCGCATCGGCAACAGCGCCATGACACTGACCTCAGGTCCCGGCGACGGCATTCGCCGTCGACACGTGGACGGAGCAGCGATGAAGGGGTATCGGGTCACGGTGCTATCCAGCAGGAAGTGGGACGCGTTCGCTGAGCTGTACGCCAGGAACAACTTGGCAGGAATGGGCGGCTCTTGGTGCTGCTGGTTCCACAACGCGACGAAGGCCGCAAAGCTCGCGGCCGGTGGCGATGACTGGCGCGGCTATAAGGAGCGGCTGGCCCGCGAGGGCACGGCCCACCACGCAGCCTTGGTGTCCGACGTCGAGGGGAAGAAGTACCCGTTATCCTTCCTGGTCAACGTCACCCGTACCATGTTCGAGCAGGCGGATTTCACCTACGTGAAGGCCATCGGAAAGAACAACTGTGTCATGCGAAAAGTCGTCTGACCGGCCAGGCACGGGTACGGGCCGGAAGGCTAATAGCGGGGGTGACGTGGGCTTCTGGTTGACTGCTTACATGAATGGCAAACTACCG
>JBBSRM010000251.1:0-3577 GCA_038243055.1 Actinomycetales bacterium | reverse complement strand
GATTTCATCGCTCAGATTCACCATCACATGCAATAAGTCCATGAGGTCTTGCTCACCGGCCTAGGTCTGGGCAAGCCTTACGAATGCTCTTGGAATTTTTTCTGCTTTGGTCCCGGTTCCCATAAACGAAGCCTAGGTCAGGAACGCCCGGGATGCACCGCTTTGGTGACCACGTGGCACCACGCATGGCATCTTCAAGGCAGCGGTCCCATCCAATGCGTCGTAACGTTGCGTGCCTCGCTGGCCGGAGCCCTACGCCGGATTGCTTGTCCACCCGGCGGGTCCCTTTCCACCGGCCTCGTATTCTTCGAGCGGGACTTCGTCTGCGGCCCAGGCGGCAAGTATAGGGTCCACGATCCTCCAGCATTCCTCCGCGGTGTCCCCGCGCACCGAGAGCGTAGGGTCCCCCGAGAGCACGCCCAGGAGCACTTCCCCGTAGGGCAAGAGGTCCGGGGAGTTCAGTTCGGTGCCCAGGGTCACCCGGTTCAGGGTGTACAGGTCCCCGGGCCCGTTGACGTCCAGGTCCAACCCCAAGGTGTCCGGGCCGAACCCGATGTGCAGCGTGGTGGGGGAGTCACCTCCCTTGAACCCGGTGGGCAGGTGGTTGACGGGCCGGAAGGTGATGATGGCTTCCTTGCGGGGGGTGCCCAGCGCCTTTCCTGCCCGCAGGATGAACTCGGTTCCCGCCCAGCGCGAGTTGTTGATGGCCAGGGTGACCTCGGCCAGGGTCTCGGTGTTCCGGGAGGCATCGACGCCGTCCTCACTGGCATAGTCCGGGACCTTTCGGCCCTTCGAGGTGCCCGCGGTGTAGCGGGCGCGGCGGGTGGAGTCCTTGGGGTCCCCGGCCACGGCGGTGGCACGCAGCACCGAACCCAGGTGGTCGCGCACGTCGCGTTCGCCCAGGGTCGAGGGTGCATACATGCTCAGCAGGGCCAGGACCTGCAAGAGGTGGGACTGGATCATGTCGCGCAGCGCTCCGGCGCTGTCGTAGTACCCGGCCCTGTTCTCCAGGGCGAGGTACTCGTCGTAGAAGATCTCGACCTTTTCCACGTGCTCGGAGGTGAACAGCGGCTCCAGCAACCGGTTGGCGAAGCGCAGGCCCAGGATGTTGAACACCGTGCCCTTGCCCAGGAAGTGGTCAACGCGGTGGATGTTCTCCTCGGGCACCAGCCGGATCAACGTCCTGTTCAGGTTGGCGGCGGATGCTTGGTCCGAGCCGAACGGCTTTTCCATCACCAGCACCGTGGATTCGGGAAGCTCCCCGGGCTTCAACGCCTCGCAGGCTTTCTGGGTCACCGAGGGAGGCAGGGCAAAGTAGAGCGCCACCGGGCCATCAAGCGAGCTGACCAGCTTGGCCAGTTCCCCGGGCTTGGTGACATCGAGCTCGGTGAAGGAGGTGTGCTTGGGGATGGCCTTGAGTTCGGCCTTGCCGTGAGTGGTCGTACCTTCGGCGCTTGCTTGGCAGACGTCGGTGACGCGCTTGACCCATTTCTGTTGGGAATACCCCGGGCCGCCGGCCCCGGCGAGCTTGATTCCCGGTGCCTTGCCGGAGCCGATCAGCCGTGCCAGGCCCGGAAGCAGCAGCCTTCCGGTCAGGTCCCCGGAGGCGCCGAGGATCAACAATGTGCTTACATGGGTGTCGGCTTTGTTACCTGTTTGCGTACTCACTCTTCCAGACTGCCACTTGTTGCCCGAAACCGTCAGGCTTTATTGGTAATCTTGGATGTTGAGTCCAGCGGGTTAGACCGCGCCTAACGCCCACAACGAAAGAAGTGCACGGCACGTGTTCAATTCACTCTCCGACCGCCTGACATCCACGTTCAAGAATCTTCGCGGGAAGGGACGGCTAACCGAGGCCGACATCGACGGCACCGTACGTGAGATCCGCCGTGCGCTGCTGGATGCCGACGTCGCCGTTTCCGTCGTCCGTGCCTTCGTCGCCCAGGTGAAGGAACGCGCCCTGGGCGCGGAGGTCTCCGGTTCGCTGAACCCGGGCCAGCAGATCGTCAAGATCGTCAACGAGGAACTCGTGGGCATCCTGGGCGGTCAAACCCGCCGGCTGAACCTTGCCAAGGTCCCGCCCACGGTGATCATGCTCGCCGGCCTGCAGGGCGCGGGCAAGACCACCCTGGCCGGAAAGCTTGCCAAGCACCTCAAGGCCCAGGGCCACACCCCGCTGCTGGTCGCCTGTGACCTCCAGCGCCCCAACGCAGTCAAGCAGCTCCAGGTCAACGGGCAGCGCGCCGGGGTCCCGGTGTACGCACCGCACCCGGGTGTCTCCTCCGAGTTCGAGAACGCGACCGGCGACCCGGTTTCCGTTGCCCGCGACGGCGTTGCCGAGGCCGAGGCCAAGCTGCACGACGTGGTCATCGTCGACACCGCCGGCCGCCTGGGCGTGGACGCCGAGTTGATGGAGCAGGCCGCGAACATCCGCGCCGCCGTCAATCCCGACGAGGTGCTCTTCGTCATCGACGCGATGATCGGCCAGGACGCGGTGAACACCGCCCAGGCGTTCAACGACGGCGTCGGCGTCACCGGCGTGGTGCTCACCAAGTTAGACGGCGATGCACGCGGCGGTGCCGCGCTCTCGGTGGCCTCGGTGACCGGCAAGCCGGTCATGTACGCCTCCACCGGCGAGAACCTCGATGACTTCGAGATCTTCCACCCGGACCGCATGGCCTCGCGGATCCTTGACATGGGTGATGTCCTGACCCTGATCGAGCAGGCAGAGCAGAACTGGGACAAGGGCGAAGCCGAGCGGATGGCGAAGAAGTTCGCCGACCGCGAGGACTTCACCCTCGATGACTTCCTGGCCCAGATGGCGCAGATCCGCAAGATGGGATCGATGAAGAAGATCCTGGGGATGATGCCCGGCTCGCAGATCTCCCGACAGCAACTCGAGCAGTTCGACGAGTCGCAGATGGACCGCATCGAGGCCATCGTGCGTTCGATGACCCCGCACGAACGCGTCGCCCCGAAGATCATCAACGGCTCGCGCCGCGCCCGCATCGCCAAGGGCTCGGGCGTGCACGTCTCGGAGGTCAACTCGATGCTGGAGCGCTTCGGCGAGGCACAGAAGATGATGAAGAAGCTGGCCTCCGGCGGGGCAATGCCCGGGATGCCAGGGGGCCGCGGAGGAGCCAAGAAGGGCGCCAAGGGATCGAACAAGAAGAAGCAGCAGAAGTTCGGTAACCCGGCCAAGGCGGCCCAGCTGGCCGCAGCGGAGGCCGAAAAGGCCAAGGCAGCACCCTCGGGCGCGGCCTTCGGCGCCGGGAACAAGGAGTTCGATCCCTCGGACATGAACCTGCCCCAGGGGTTTGAGAAGTTCCTTGGCAAGTAGTGGGACGGACCTTGAGGCAGGGGAGCAGCCGTGGCTGATCGCCTCCCTCGCCCTGATCTTCGATGAGCCGGCCGGAACGGCGGCGCATCAACGGATCGCCCAGACACTGAGGGCACGGCAGAGCATCTCGCTGCTGGCCGAACCGGTGTCCTGGGGAGAACACTGCGTGATCGAAATGGTGCTGGCGGTGAACACCGAGGGGTTCATCGTCATGGCCGATGAGGCCGGAAAGATCAG
>JBBSRM010000250.1:0-3618 GCA_038243055.1 Actinomycetales bacterium | reverse complement strand
CCGTGTTCCTCCACCAGTTCCTTGGTGATCGCCAGTCCCAGACCCGCCCCCGGGATGTTGGACCTTCGGACCGTATCGGTCCGGTAGAAACGGGTGAAAAGGCCTTCCAAATCGTTTTTGGTCATGCCCTGGCCGGTATCCGTGACCTCCAGTACCGGCTCGCCGGTCTCGGAATGATATGCCGAGACCCGGACGGAGCCGCCGGCAGGCGTGTATTTGACCGCGTTGGAGAGCAGGTTGTCCACGATCTGTCCGAGCCGGCGCTCGTCGCCCAGCAGGTCCAGCCGTTTCGCGACCTCGGCGCTCAACCCGACGCCGAGCCGTTCGGCCCGCGCGCTGTGCGTGGGCAGACAGCCCTCGAGCACCTCCACCAGGTCCACCGTTTCCCTCACGATCTCCACCTTGCCAGCGGCGGCATCCAGCAAATCCCCCACCAGGGCCAGCAGGCGTTCGGCGTTGCGCTCGGCCACCCGCAGATACACCTTCACTGCCGGATCAAGATCGGCCGTCTCCGAGGCCATCTCCAGATAGCCGACGATGGAGGTCAGCGGGGTCCGCAGTTCGTGGTTGACGGTGGACAGGAAGTCGTCCTTGGCGGCCAGCGCGTCCAGAAGATCGGTGACATCGTGGAAGGCGACTACCGCTCCGCTGGGTTGTCCGTCGACGATCATCTGGGTGGCGGAGGCATTGAAGGCGCGCATCGCATCCTTACGGCCTCCCCAGACCAGCTGGCCGGAGTACTCCGCGCCGAGGACGGCACGACGGACCGGGCGCTGGTCGGCCGGTAGCGGCGTCGTCCGATCGGCACCGAAGATCAGCAGACCTGCCTCGTTCGGGTTGCTGTTGTCCTCCGGAATGAGGGATTCATGGATGGTTCGTTGGGTGTCGTTCATCATCAGGTCACGCCCCTCCTCGTCCACGACGACCACTCCGACATTGGCGGTATTGAGGACGGTGTTGAGCAGCACTGCATGTTTTTCCGCCTTCTCCAGGGCTTGATGGGTGCGTGCTTGCGTCCGGGCGACGGCCAGGGACATCACGGCAATGGTCATCGTGAAGGCAAAGAGAACAACGGGAACGAGGAGCGGTTTGATGAGCGCCTTCGTTGAAAGTTCGGTACCCGAGAGGATCACCTGGCCCCAGACCACGCCCAGTGGCATGACGAAGGACGCGGCCAGGACGAGGCCGGTCCGGTAGCGGGACCACGCCAACCAGAACAGCGGCAGCGCCATCAGGATCGAAATGCCGGTCAGGGTCTTGAAACCGGCGAGCGTCATGACGAAGAAGGCCAGCATGTCCACCAGCGGTATGAGCAGCACGGCCGGCTCGGGCCACCGCGTCCACGGCAGCACGGATGCGGCGACGGTGGCCGCGGCTATGGCGACGAAGCCGATCCACACCCCGGGGGCCGATAGCGCCGCCTGGGCATCGGCGACCAGGAAGAGGACGATGACGATGACCGCGGCAATGGCCGAGGGAAGTTGGTTCACCGAGGCGAGCCCCCGGGCCCCCATCACGGGAAGTGGTTCACGCAGGAAGCCGATACGCAGGATGCGTCTGAGGTGTCCGGCAGGGGAGAGGCGACGTGCTGGTGCGTTAACGCGTTCGTTCACCCGATCAGCCTACGGGTTACCGGAGCCCGACACTCGGCGCCGGGCGCAAACTCCGGCTATAGACTGGGTCTTTACATCGCCGTCGATACTGGGGAGTTCGTTGTGCAGGAACGTCGCGTGGCCGTCGTCGTCGAGGATGACGAGGACATCCGGGGACTTTTGGAGGCCGTACTCTCGCAGTCCGGCTTCGTTGTCCATGCTACGGCGCTGGGGAACGACGGCGTCGAACTCGTCAAACGGAACGCACCCGATCTGGTCACCCTTGATCTGGGCCTGCCCGATATCGACGGTTTCGAAGTGGCTCGCAGGATCCGCCACAGCTCCGACGCCCACATCGTCATGCTCACCGCCAGGACGGACGAGATCGACACGATCCTGGGGCTCGAAACCGGAGCCGATGACTTCCTGACCAAACCCTTCAGCCCCCGGGAACTGCGGGCCAGAGTCGAAGCCATCATGCGCCGCCGGGTGCGAAACAGAGTAGCCGCTGACACCCCTGAAACGCCGGGCGCGCCGGCCGCACCACCTGACGAAGAACCACCGGCTGGTCAGTCGATCTCGACGGCACCGCAGGAGTCGACGACGTCCGTGGGCCTCAACGGGTTGGTGCTGGATCCGGCTTCCTACTACATCGAAGCCGAAGGCGTCGAGATTGCCGTGACCCCCACCGAGTTCACTTTGCTCGAGACCATTTTGGTCGGTGGGCGTACGGTCCGGACCAAGACCTCGCTGGTCAGACGGCTGCGTGACGAGGATGCCGACGCCGGAACCTTCGTCTCCGAGGCCGATGAGCGCAGCGTCGAAGTCCATATCGGGAACCTTCGGCGCAAGCTGGCGGACAACGCGAAAGCGCCTCGCTGGATCGAAACGGTCCGCGGCGTCGGCTACCGTTCCGCCCGGCCCCGTCAGTCCGCAGAAGGGGCATGAGCCCGGTTCAACGCACTAAAGTGGAGCCATGACTTCCGTGGCGCCCCTGGTTCTGGGCATTGAATCCTCCTGCGACGAAACCGGTATCGGGATCGTGCGGGGCACCGAACTGCTGGCCAACACGGTCTCCTCCTCCATGGACGAACACGTCCGCTTCGGCGGAGTCATCCCCGAAATCGCCTCCCGGGCGCACCTGGAGGCCTTCGTTCCCACGCTCGAGGAAGCCCTCTCCACTGCCGGCGTGACCCTGGCCGACGTCGACGCGCTCGCCGTCACCTCAGGCCCCGGCCTCTCCGGCGCGCTGATGGTCGGTGTTGCCGCTGCGAAGGCCCTGGCCCTGGCCTCGGGGAAACCGCTATATGCGATCAACCACCTGGTGGCCCATGTGGGGGTGGGGGTGCTCGACGGCGGAGCCCTGCCTGACCGGCTCGGTGCCCTGCTGGTCTCCGGCGGACACACCGAGATCCTGCGGGTGAATTCGCTGGCCTCCGACGTGGAACTTCTCGGCGCCACCATCGATGATGCCGCCGGGGAGGCCTACGACAAGGTGGCCCGGCTGCTGGGGCTGGGCTATCCGGGAGGACCCGCCATCGACAAGATCGCCCGGGAAGGTGACCCGAAGGCCATCCGCTTCCCCCGCGGTCTGACGCTGCCGAAGTTCACCGGCACCCCCGAATCCCCGGGAAAGCACCGCTACGACTTTTCCTTCTCAGGACTCAAAACGGCGGTCGCCCGTTGCGTGGAGCAGTACCGGGCCCGCGGCGAGGAACTCCCGGTGGCGGACATCGCCGCTTCCTTCCAGGAAGCCGTGGTCGACGTGGTGACCAAGAAGGCCATCATGGCCTGCACCGAACATGGGCTGGACAACCTGCTGCTCGGTGGCGGCGTCGCGGCGAACTCGCGCCTGCGCGAACTACTCGCCGCCCGGTGCACCTCGGCCGGCATCAGCTTGCGGGTCCCGCGGATCGGGTTGTGCACCGACAACGGGGCGATGGTCGCGGCGCTGGCCGCACAACTGGTCATGGCCGGGGTCGAGCCCACCGGCATCGAATTCTCCGCCGATTCGGGCCAACCGGTG
>JBBSRM010000249.1:0-3627 GCA_038243055.1 Actinomycetales bacterium | reverse complement strand
GTGATGATCAGGTAGGTCTGAACCAGGTGACCCGTCGAGGCCACCAGAACCTTGCCGGATTGCTGCAGCTCTCCATAGGAGACCACGTAGCCCAAGGTAGTGTCCTTGAGCAGAATGACGACCTGCGCAATCAGGGCCGGGAGAACAATCCGCACAGCCTGTGGAAAAACCACCAGGCGGAAGGCCTGGGCCGGGGTAAGTCCGACGCCAAGGGCCGCCTCCGTCTGGCCCTTGGGGAGCGCGAGTATCCCGGCACGAAAGACCTCGGCGATGGTTGCGCCCGAGCAGATGCCGATGGGAATCACCAGTTTCCAGAAAACGTCCGGGTTGATTCCATACGGCGGCAACGCGGAGACGAAGATGTAAATGATCAGCAGCAGGGGGACCGAGCGGAGCAGTTCGATCACCGCGGTGCAGGGCCAGCGCACCAGTTTGGTTTGGGACAGTCTCCCCACCGCCAAAACCAGCCCCATGGGCAGGGCAATGGCTCCGGCCCCCAGTGCGGCCAGCGCCGTGTTACCAAAGGCCTTTAACAGATACGACCACGTGCTCGACTGCCGAAATTCTGCCCACTTGGACGGTGCGAGCTGGCCGCTTTGGTAAAACTGCGCATACGCCAAAGCCAACAGACCCAGCGTCAGGAGAATGCTGGCGATCGTCAGGACTGTAACCCGGCGCCGCGCCTTGGGCCCGACCGCGTCGAAAAGGACCTGGTCGGCGTTCATCGCAGGACCCGCAGCTTTGTCTCCAGCCTGGCACCAACGGCGCCGGCGCCCAGCGCAATGCTCGCGTAGATGACGGCAGCGACGAGGAAGGTCACCAGGCCCAGTGCCTCCCTGTTATTGATGTAGCTGACCTCCGCCGTCAAATCCATCACGCCGACGACCCCGGCCAGCGAGGATGAGAGCAGGATCCCGATGAACAAAGTCACGATGGGTTGCACCATGGCGCGAGTGGCCTGTGGGAAAACAATCTCCCGGAGGACTCCGAAGAAGCCCAGTCCAATGGCCCGCCCGGCCTCCACCTGACCGGCCGGAATGGCATTGATGCCGGTACGGAAGACCTCGCAGGCGAAAGAGGCCCCGACCAGAATCATGGCAATCATGACCGACGGCAGGTAGTCAATGGTGACGCCGATTTCCGGCAGCCCGTAAACGACCAGGATCAGCAGGGACACCAGCGGAACGTTACGGAATATTTCCACGAAGATCATCCCGACCGCACGCAGGTATGCCACCGGGCTGATCCGGAAGGTGGCGAGGACGACGCCCAGAATCATAGAGCCGAGGAAACCTACCACGGTGAACTGGGCCGTCACCCACAGCCCCGCGCCGAATGTCCCCAGGTATTTGCTGAGCAGAATGTCCATGCCGAACGCTATCCGACGGTCGGCGGGGTGGGGGTCGTGGAGGTCCCGGTTTGCGCCCCGATGGTTGCCTTCCAGAGCTTAAGCCACGTTCCGTCCGCAATGATTTTCTTGAGCCAATCGTTAACAAATGCCTTGGCATCGGTTCCCTTCGGCACCCCAATGCCGTAGTTGTCCTTGGGCCCGAAGGGGTCCCCGACGATTTTCACATCTTTGTTGCCGACCAGGGCGTTCAGGAGCAGGGATTGGTCGATAACGTACGCATCCGCCCGGCCCTGCTGCACGGCGGCCAGGCACTGCGCATTGTCCGGCAGTGCCAGCACCTTCGCGTCCGGGGCCTCATTGGCCAGCAGTGTCACGCCCGTTGAGGCAGCCTGGGTGGCCACCGTTTTGCCGGCGAGATCCGCCACCGACTTGATGTCGGTGGTTGTCGATTTAACCAAAATGCCGGCCTGGGACGAGTAATAGGGCCCGGCAAAGTCCACCCGTGCGGCCCGCTTGTCGGTGATCGAATAGGTGGCGATGATCGCGTCCACCGACTTGTTCACCAAGAGGTCCTCACGCGTATCAACCGTGACCTGGTCAAGCTTCGTCTTAGGTTCACCGATGATGTATTTGGCCAGCAGCTGTGAGAGCCCGGCGTCAAAACCCACAGCCTTCCCGGTGGTGGGATTGAGCAGGCTAAACAACTGGGACGTCTCGGTGCCGCCGACGTGCAGGACGCCGTTCTTCTTGATTTGGCTCGCCCATTGGTTGGCCGCCACCGTTGCATCGCTTGCCGTAGCACCGGCGCTGATAACGTCGTCGTAGCCGGCACCCGAGCCGCTGGCAGCGGGTGTCCCCGGGGCCTCGGGGCTGCATGCCACCAACCCCAGAAGGAGCAGCCCGGCCACGGCAGCGGCTCCCACCCTGATATTTTTCGCTGATTTCATGTGATGGCTCCTTTGCCAGCGATGTTCGCCCGGAATGGCTAATGAGGACAGCATAGTCACCTGCGGGCACGTAAGTCGCTGCTCCCGGCGTTGCCCGTAGCTGGGAGGTACGGCCGCGTGGGACGATAGGAAGCGATGAGACTGACGACGGGCCGGGCTGGCCAACGGGGAATTCCGATGCCGTTGTGGCTGCAGGGCGTGTTTGAATCTGCACAGGTAATCGTGTTTTCCGCGTTGCTGGTCCTGCTGCCGCTGGGCGGCGTCTGGTGGGCCGGCGGTTTTGGGGATAAATCAGCCGATGCGCTGGCGCGGCTCGGCGGGCAGATCTGGCTGGTGGTACACGCCGTCCCACTGAATCTGGCCTTCAATGACGGGCCGAGTTCCGCTTCCCTGCAGACCGGCACTCTGATGCTGATTCCCCTGGGCCTGACGGCGATCCCTTTTTTGCTCTCCTGGCGGGCGGGCAGGCGGCTGGCTCGGGCGTCCTACACCGACCAGCTCTGGCAGGCGGTCTTGGGCGCGCTTGTCGTCTATGGCGCCGCGGGCCTGGGCACGACTTTTATCTGCCGAACGCCCGAGGTGGCTGCCGATCTCGTCCCGGGATCACTGATCCCGCTGATTCCGGTTGGCCTGGGACTGATCATCGGGGCACGGCGGGAGGCCGGGGCCTGGGGGCGGTTGATCGGGGTGGACGCGGCTGACTGGATTGCCGCTACCAGCCAGCACTCGCGCTGGGCCGGATCCTATGTCTGGGCCGCGGTCCGCGCAGGTTTCGTGGCTCTGCTGGGCGCACTTGTCCTCTCCACCGTGCTGTTGGTGGTCAATATTGTCTGGCACTGGTCGGACATCGTGACGGTCTACGAGGGACTCAAATCCGGCGTGGTGGGAGGCATAGTGCTGACCATCATCCAGCTCGGATTCCTGCCCAATCTGGCCGTCTGGGCCCTCGCCTGGGCCAGCGGCTCAGGCTTTGCCATCGGTGTCGGTTCTTCTGTTTCTGCGCTGGGCACCTCGGTCGCGCCGGTGCCCGCCATTCCGGTTTTCGGTGCGCTTCCGACCGGACAGCTGTCCTGGGGCGTCGTAGCCATGGTGATTCCGGTCCTGGCCGGGGCGCTGGCGGGCTGGTGGTTCCTGCGCGAAGGGGAGAACCACTTTGACGAATGGCTCTCCATTAAGCTCAAGACCCGCTGGTTCACGGCAACGGTTTCCACCCTCACGTTGGCCGCCGTGATCGGTGCGGTGGCAGGCATTCTGGCCGGTGCTGCGGCGCTGCTGGCGCACGGATCGGCCGGGATCGGCCGGCTGACCGACATCGGTCCTGACTTCAGC
>JBBSRM010000248.1:0-3629 GCA_038243055.1 Actinomycetales bacterium | reverse complement strand
TTGCACACCAGGACGGCCTTCTTGCCGTTCTTCGAACGAATGATGTCGGTGTAGTCGTTGTTGTAGCCGAACTGCTGGGCCTGGGCCTTGGGGCTCTGCCGGTCGAAGTCGAAGTCCGGGGCATGACGGAACATGGGGTCGCCCCATCGGATGATCGGCGCCCATTCGAAGCCCTCGGGGACGTCGAAAATGTCGACGGCGGCGTCGACTGGCTTGATCGGTTCGAAATCCAGTCTCCTGGCCCCGTCCTGACGGCCGGTGGGAACGCCGGCGGCCGTGGCCGTATCGACGCCACCGAAGGCGACGACGGCGGCACTGAGGGCGCCTGCGGCGCCGATTCCCAGGGCCGAGCGACGGGACATCTCGGCGGAGACGATATCGCGGAAGTACCCATTCGATGAGGTGTTGCAGACGGCCTTCGAACACGCGTTGTCACACTTCAGGGCGCAGGTGACAGGGCTGCGCTTGCCGCGCGTGTGGCCGAGCATGGGCAGGAGGGTCCGGTTGTCGGGGGTCATCGTGAGCCTTTCGGCGGTGGGGGCGGGAATCGCCTTCACCGTGTCAGCGCCAGATGAACTCCCGGTGGCGTGGAATTGAAATCCAGAGGTACGAGGGTCTTCCATTCATTCAAGCCATCTTTTACTGTGTGAAGTGGATCACTAGTTACTCATCAGTAATGTCCAGATCATGTCAAGACGTTGTCAATTCGAGCGTCGGCCCGTGGTCCCCCCGAAAAGGAGCGAACATGTCCCCTGACCGCAAGCCCCCTGCGTCGCCGCAAAGCCGACTGCGCGTGCTGCTCTCCTGTGTTGCCGCCTCGTCCCTGCTGTTCGCCGGGCTCGGCCCGGCAGCTGCCGCGACGGCCGCACCCTCTGATGCCGCCTCCATCGAAAACACCGATGCCGCCGATCCCGGCGACGTGCAGCGCCAGGAGAAGCTCGAGCAGCTCTCCCGCACTGTGGACTCCGATTTCTACACCCCCCCGGCCAAACTGCCTGCGGCCAATGGAACGCTGGTGCGCAGCGAACCGGCTGACTTTTTCCTCGATCCGGTCAAGCTCATCCGCCCCGACGCGACGGCGACCCGGATGATGTACAAGTCCACCGACAATCAGGGGGAGCCGATGGCCGTGACCGGCACCGTGCTGGTACCGGACAAGAAGTGGTCCGGAACCGGTGAACGACCGGTGATCGGATACGCCGTGGGCACCCAAGGTGTGGCCGATAAGTGCGCACCTTCCCGCCAGATGGGTGTGGGGCAAGAATACGAGGGGCCCATGATGGCAGCCCTGCTCGAATCCGGCTACGCGCTGGCCATCACCGACTACGAAGGGCTGGGGACACCCGGCCCACACACCTACTTGGTGCGGGGCTCGCAAGGCCACGCGCTCCTGGACGGAGTCCGTGCTGCCCAAAGCCTGGGCGTGAAGGGCCTCGACTCCGACAACCCGGTTGCCCTCGTGGGCTATTCGCAAGGCGGAGCCGCCAGCGCGGCGGCCGCTGAGCTGGCCCCCGACTATGCACCGGAGATGAAGGTCAAGGGCGCCTACGCCGGCGCTGTTCCCGCCGACCTGGCACCCGTTGCCGGCAGTCTCGACTCCGGCCTCTATACGGCCTTCCTCTTGATGGCGATCGATGGTGTGGGCAGCACCTACGGCGTGACGCCCGAGTCCTACCTGAACGCCAAGGGCATGAAGGAGATCGAGGCCGTGCGGAGCGAATGCACCATCGAGGCGGTCGCCAACCATGCTTTCGTTGACACGGCGACCTTGACCAAGAGCGGGAAGAAGCTCAAGGACGTGGTGGCAGGACAGGAGTTCGTGGCGGCACTGAAGGAGCAGAAGATCGGCGCAAATCGCAAACCGGAGGTGCCGGTTCTGTTGTCCCACAGCGTGCTCGATGATGTCGTCCCCTACAAAAGTGGGCGGAACTTGGCGAAACGGTGGTGCGCCCAAGATGCCAACGTCTCCTGGGACGCGACGGCCGGCCCGACGCACATCGGCGGTTACATCGCCGCTGTACCGCGGACCATGCACTTTTTGAAGAGCCGATTCGACGGCAAGCGCCAGCTCTCCAGCTGCTGGCGGATCTGAGCCCGTCACGGGCTGGTGTGGCTTTGATCGCATGTCGGTAGGATGGACCTAGCCGACGATGTCTACTCCCAGCCCAACTCAGAAGGAGTCAGCATGCCCCTTGCAACCCCGGACAAATACAACGCCATGATCGACGCGGCGAAGGCCGGTTCCTACGCTTTCCCCGCCGTCAACGTGACGTCTTCGCAGACGCTGAATGCCGCAATCCGCGGTTTCGCGGAAGCGGAGTCCGATGGAATCATCCAGGTCTCGACCGGTGGCGCCGCCTACTGGTCGGGATCCTCGATCAAGGACATGGTGGTGGGCTCCCTGGGCTTCGCCGCCTTCGCCAAGGAAGTGGCCAAAAGCTACGGCGTGAACATCGCCCTGCACACGGACCACTGCCCGGCAGATAAGCTCGATGGTTTCGTGCTGCCGCTGCTGGCCGCTTCCGAGGCGGAGGTGAAGGCCGGGCGTGACCCGATCTTCAACTCGCATATGTGGGACGGCTCGGCGGAAACGCTGGAGGAAAACCTGCGCATCGCCAAGGACCTGCTGCCGCGCTCTGCTGCTGCCAAGCAGATCCTCGAGGTCGAGATCGGCACCGTCGGCGGTGAAGAGGACGGCGTGGAGAACGCCATCAACGAGAAGCTCTACACCACGGTCGAGGACGCGTTGGCCACCGTCGAGGCGCTGGGTACCGGCGAACACGGCCGCTACATCACCGCCCTGACCTTCGGCAACGTCCACGGGGTCTATAAGCCGGGCGGGGTGAAGCTGCGCCCGGAGATCCTGAAGGACATCCAGACCCAGATCGGCGCCAAGCTCGGCAAGGACAAGCCCTTCGACCTGGTCTTCCACGGTGGATCGGGTTCCTCCGAGCAGGAGATATCCGACGCGGTCTCCTACGGGGTCATCAAGATGAACATCGACACCGATACCCAGTACGCCTTCACCCGGCCGGTGGCCGGGCACATGCTCTCCAACTACGACGGCGTCCTGAAGATCGACGGCGAAGTCGGAAACAAGAAAGTGTACGACCCACGCGTGTGGGGCGCGGCCGCGGAGACCTCCATGGCCGAACGCATCGTTGAGGCCGCCCAGCGCCTGGGCTCGGCCGGAAAGAGCCTGAAATAGTATGAGCGAAGCACTCGGACGCAACCTCCTGGCCATCCCGGAGACACTCCTGGCCCCGGACGAGGACGTTGACGCGCGCCTCGAAGCCGGCGACGAACCCGTCGACCTCGCGGCCAAATTCCCCGCGTCATCACTGCCGTGGGCGATGCTCGCCGACGATGCCTACGAGGACGGCCGCACCGTCGAGTCCTATGCCTATGCGCGGGTGGGCTACCACCGTGGACTTGATGCCCTGCGTCAGGCCGGCTGGCGCGGCCAGGGCCCCGTGCCGTATTCGCATGAACCCAACCGCGGCTTCCTGCGCTCGCTCTATGCCCTTCAGCGGGCCGCAGCAGCGATCGGCGAGGCCGAGGAAGTCGACCGGATCGGAACGTTCCTCAACGACTCCGACCCGACGGCTGCAGAGCGGATCTCCGCCGGA
>JBBSRM010000247.1:0-3655 GCA_038243055.1 Actinomycetales bacterium | reverse complement strand
GTGATGATGTCGGCGCCGCGCAGGATCAGGTCGAGTTTCATGCCCCGGGCCCCGCCCCGGACGCGGTGCCGGCCGTTGAAGGTGGCATGGTCGCCGGGTCGATGCGCAGGTGCAGCAGCGCCGGGATCTTGCGTATGGTCACTGCCTCGAGGACCCGGTCGATGGCGGCGCCGACGTCTGCGGTGTCCCTGACGTCCTCCCCGTGGCCGCCGAAGGAGGCGATGAGCGCCGCGAAGTCGGGGTTGGTCATCGCGGTGCCGGAGGGACGTCCCGGGTAATGGCGTTCCTGGTGCTGAACGATCGTGGCGAAGACGCCGTTGTCGACCACCACGACCAGCGGCGCCGTTCCGTGGGCGATGGCCACGGCCAACTCCTGTCCGTTCATCATGAAGTCCCCGTCGCCGCAGATCGCCACGGATACCCGCGCGGGGTGGGCCAGGGTTGCGGCCACGGCTGCCGGGATGGAAACGCCCATGGCGCCGTTGCGTGGGGCGACCAGCGTGCCGGGCCCGGAATGCGTGAGGTACCGGTGACCCCACAGGGTCGCGTTTCCGGCACCGTAGGTCAGGATCCGCTCCGCCGGCAGCTTCTCCTCCAGCAGCCCGAAGGCCACCGAAAGGTCCACGCCGGTGGCCGGGTCTTCAGGTTGCGGGGTGGCGAAACCGCGTTGTTCGACGGCCAACCGGTCCATCCACGCGCTGCCTCGGTTCCCCTGGGCACTTTCCGGTTCGGGCAGGGCGGAGATGAAGGAGGCCGGGGTGGCCAGCAGCTGCTGGTCGATCCGCCCGGCGTGGCCGGTCGCCTCGGGTTCGGGGAGGACGACGACGGTTTCCGCCGCGAGTCCGCGGGTATAGCCGTCGGAGAGGACATCGGTGCGCGCGCAGCCGATGAACACCAGCAGATCAGCTTCATCCAGTGCCTCGGCGAGCGCGTCGGAGCGATAGTAGCCCAGGTAGCCGGCCCACGCCGCCGATGTGTGGGGGACGACGTCGTAGGCCCGCCAATCCGCGGCGATCGGCACGTGGGCCTGCTCCGCCCAGGCCGCGAGGGCCGCGCCTGCCGTTCCGCTCTCCCCGGGGGCCGGTCGGGCCCATCCGTCGCCGCCGGCGATGATCAGCGGGCGTCGGGCGGCGCTAAGCCGGGCCCCCAGCTCATTGCTCGAGGCCGCATCGGGAACGGGGGCGGGGACGGGACGCGGGGACACCGGCTGCGCTTCGGTCATCCGCACCAGGACGTCCTCGGGCAGTCCCACCACCACCGGGCCCGGACGGCCCGAAGCTGCGGAGTGCATGGCTTCGGCAACGACCTCGGCGGCGCGGTGTTCGTCGTCGAGCACGATCACTCGTTTCGCCGTCGTTCCGAACCAGCCGTCGAGACTGAACTCCTGGAAGGAGTTGCGTCCGCGGTCCGCGACGGGGATCAGGCCGACGAACAGCACCAGCGCGGTGGCATCCTGCCAGGCGGTATGCACGGCAATCATGGCGTTGGCGGCCCCGGGACCGCGGGTGACCAGGGTGATGCCCGGGGTTCCGGTGAGCCGGGATTCGGCCAGGGCCATGAACCCGGCACCGCCCTCCTGCCGGGCGACAACGGTGGTGATCGGTGAATCATGCAGTCCGTCCAGGACATCGAGGAAGCTTTCCCCCGGGACGGAGAAGACGCGGCGGACGCCGTGGGCCTCGAGTTGGCGGACGATCAGGTGACCGGCTGAGGTTTTCATACGCATTTCCTTCGGGTTAGTGCTTGAAGCCGGGCAGGTCCACGCTCATCCGCGGGGCGAGCACGCCGGCCACCGCGGTGAACAGGGACAGGAAGACCAGGATGGCGGCGGCTGGCCACCAGTGGTCCCCTGCCGCAGCGGTGACGCTGACGGCGAGCAGCGGGATGAAGCCGGACAGCATGCCGGCGACGTTCTGGGAGAAGCCGACCCCGGTGTATCGGGTGCTGGCCGGGAAGAGCCCGGTCAGCACGGTGCCTGAGGCCGCGTAGGGGAAGGACAGGGTGGCGACGGCGATGGTCACGCCCAGCACCACGACGACGGGGTCTCCGGTTCCGACCATGAGGAAGGCGGGGACGGCGACGATGGCGGAGAGGATGCCGCCGTAGGTGATGACCTTGCTGGCACCGAAGCGTTCGGCCAATCGACCGCCGACGAGCAGCACAGGGATCTCCACTGCTGCGGCGATGATCGTGGCCAGCAGCATCAGCGAAGCGCTGTAGCCCAGGATCTGCGTGCCGTAGTAGACCATGAACGCGGTGACCAGGTAGAAGCCGCCAACGCCGAGCAGTGCCGCCGCCATGCCGACGATGATGTGCTTCCAGTTGTGCTTCACGACGGTTCGGATCGGGGCCGCCTCGGTCGCCCCGGCTTCCTTCATCTCGGTGAAGACCGGGGATTCGTCCAGCCGCGAGCGGATATACAGGGCCAGCAGCAGCATCGGGAAGGCGGCGAGGAAGGGGATGCGCCAGCCGTAGGAGGTGAAGTTGTCCTGCGAGAAGTACAGGGTCGCCAGGAAGAAGCCCCCGGAGGAGAGGATGGTGCCGATCGGGGAGCCGATCTGTGGCAGTGCGGCGTAGCGGGCCCGGCGTTTCAGCGGGGCGTTCTCCACGACGATCGTCATGGCTCCCGACCACTCGCCGCCGACGAAGAGGCCCTGGAAGATGCGCAGCACCACCAGCAGGATGGGCGCGGCGATGCCGATGGCCGCGTAGTCCGGCAGCAGGCCGATCAGTCCAGTGATCGCGCCGATACCCACGATGGTGATCATCAGCGTCCTGCGCCGCCCGATCTTGTCCCCCATGGCGCCGAAGAACATCCCGCCCAGGGGACGGGCCACCAGTCCGACGCCGAAGGTAGCGAAGGAGGCCATGGCCGCAGCTGTCGCATTTTCGTTGGTGAAGTAGTGGACGTTGAAGATCAGCGCTGCGGCGGCGCTGAACAGGAAGAAGTCGTACCACTCCAGGGCCGTGCCCACGAGGGCGCCGATGGCGACCTTGGTGGCCTCCTTGTCGGTGACCTGGTGGGTCGCGCCGGCTTCGAGGTTCGCTGGCTGTGTCATGAGGTGCCTCCGCACTGGTGCCCGGGGCAGGACGGCAGAAGCCATCGTGCCCGATGATCAACCCCAGTGTCCCAGTGTGAGCGCAATCACCCGAAGAGGGAATCACCACCGCTTCGATGCCATTGGTTGTGCAAAAGCACATAAACTGGACGGATGAGCGCAGAAAGCCCGTCACGGATGATGGGGAACCACGGTACGACGACGGAATCCGGCGCCGTCCGCTGGAACACCCTGCTCGATGGGCTGTGCGTGGCCGAGCTGACCGCCGATTTCCTGTCCCGCGTGCTGGAACTGCCTCATTACGACGACGCCCCGTTTCCGGCTGCGGAACTACGGCGCACCGGCGAACAATCCTTCGAGGCCCTGATCCGCAGCCTGCGCTCCACCGCCCCCTCCGGGGCACCTGCCGATCCCGAGGAACTCCGGGACGTGAAAGTGGGCATCGCCACCGATGTCGGGGTGTCCCGGGCCCGGGCCGATATCCCGCTCGATGCCCTGATGACGGCCATCCGGCTCGACTTCTCGGTCCTCTGGGATGCGCTGACCGCCTTGTCCACCACCGCGGACGCGCCGTTGCTGGTGGCCCGGGCGAACAG
>JBBSRM010000246.1:0-3677 GCA_038243055.1 Actinomycetales bacterium | reverse complement strand
CGGCTCGGTTGCGGTCCTGGCCGTGATGGCCGGTCGGGGGCCCTCCTGGGAGGTGCTGCACCAGCAGGTCCAATCAGTGGTCCCGGCCCTCGCCGCCGGTTTCGCATCCCAGGTGCTGCTCGGTGCCCTGAGCTATTTGCTACCGGTGGTCCTCGGCGGGGGACCCGCGGTCTTCAAGATCCGCGCAGCGGTGTTCAACACCGCGGCAGGGGCCCGTCTCGTCCTACTGAACCTCGGTCTCGGACTGGCACTGCTGCCCGTCCCGAGCTGGGTCAAGGTCACCACCTCCACGCTGGTGCTCGTGGCCCTGGTGTGGTTCCTGATCCTGGTCTTCAAGGGGCTCCGGGCAGGCCGGGCCTCCGGCGGGGCCCAGCAAGCAACAGGCGCCGCTGAGCAACCCGGGAAACGACTGATGATGAGCGCGGTGGCCGGATTGACCGGCGTCGTACTGGCAGTTGCCCTGGGCATCGTCGCCGATCCGGCAGCGGCCGGGATCGGCACGAACACCTCAACGGAGGGGGCGTCGGACGCCGGGGGGGCCCAGGAAGCACAGTCTGCCACCGGGCACACCACGCGCGTTCGGATGTCGATGAAGGATATGCGCTTCACCCCGGATACCGTCCATGTTCGGGCAGGGGACCGGCTGGTCATCGACGTGGTGAACAGCGACGACAGGGTCCACGACCTCGTGACGGCCAACGGTGCCGAATCGGGCCGGGTGGCTCCCGGGGCGAGTCGCGAGGTCGACGTCGGAGTGGTCACCGCAGATACCGAGGGCTGGTGCTCACTGGCCGGGCACCGGCAGATGGGCATGGTGTTCACCATCATCGCCGATGGTGCGCAGGCCCCGGCCGAGGCGGGCCCGGAGGCCATGAAGGGGATGGATTCGAAGGGGCATGACGGCCATGGGGGCTCCGACGGCGGCGAATCGGGCACCGCCGGGACCGGTGAAGCGGCAGGTTTCGACCCGATGCGCGCGCCCGGGAAGGGGTTCGTCGCCCGCGATGCCCGGTTGCCGGCCTCACCGGCGGCCCAGGTGCACAACTACACGCTGACCGCGAAGGACACCGAGCGTGATGTCGGCGCCGGCTACCCGCAGACGCTCTGGACGTACAACGGCACGGCGCCGGGGCCGACGCTGCGGGGCAAGGTCGGGGACAGGTTCCGGATCACGTTGCGCAATGAGGGGACCACCGGCCACTCGATCGACTTCCATGCCGGCGCGTTGGCGCCGGACCGACCCATGCGGACGATCGAGCCCGGGGAGGAACTGACCTACACGTTCACCGCCACCCGCGCCGGCGCCTGGCTCTACCACTGCTCCACGATGCCCATGTCGTTGCACATCGCCAACGGCATGTTCGGTGCGGTCATCATCGACCCGCCGAATCTGGCTCCCGTGGACCACGAATTCATCATGGTCCAGAACGAGCTGTATCCGGGGGCGCCGGGTGGGACGGCGGACCAGGCGAAGATCGATGCCGAAGCCCCTGATGCAGTGGTCTTCAACGGCTACGCGTCCCAGTACGCCTTTGATCCCCTTCAGGTGAAGGTGGGGGAGCGGGCCAGATTCTGGGTCGTGGCGGCCGGCCCGAACCGCGGCTCGGCATTCCATGTGATCGGCGGCCAATTCGACACGACCTATCAGGAGGGGCGTTACCTCCTGGACGGGTCGGACCCCCATGCCGGATCCCAAACCCTGGATATCGGGGTGGCGCAGGGTGGCTTCGCCGAACTCGAGTTCTCCGAGGCCGGGAGCTACCCGTTCGTATCCCATTCCATGGTCGATGCCGAACGTGGCGCTCGAGGCATCATCGAGGTGACCCGCTAGCCTGCGCTCTTCGGGGCGTGGGGGCTTCCGGTGCCGTCTGGTTCCACGCCGCAACCCACCAGAAAGACCATCGACCCGGCGGAAGACCCGGGATCGATGGCCTGCTGGTACGGCTCGGCGAAGTCGGGCTAGACCTTGACGCTCTCGCGTTCAACACCCGGTGATGCGGGGACCTCGCGCGCCTTCCGGGGGATCAGCGCGGCAAACAGTGCCGCCAACACGGCAGCGCCGATCGAGAAGGCGAAGGTGACGCGGAAGCCTTCGAGGGTGGGCACCTGTGCCGCACCCAGGGACATGGTCATGCTGGCCAGAACCACACCCATGACGGCTGCTGCCGCCGAGGAGCCCACCGAACGCATCAGGGCGTTCATGCCATTGGCCGCACCGGTTTCGGTCAGTGGAACCGCGCCCATGATCAGGGCCGGCATGGCGGCGTACGCCAGTCCGATGCCGCCGCCGACGATGATGGAGGCAACGAGGATCTGCCAGGTTTCGGAGATCAGGAAGAACGCCATGACGTACCCCAGGGCGATCACCAGCGAGCCGAGGATCAGCGTGGTCTTGGGCCCGTAGCGTGCCGAAAGACGGGCCGAGACCGGGGAAAGGAGCATCATGACAAATCCGCCAGGGGTCAGCACCAGCCCTGCCATGACCATCGAGTGGCCCAATCCGTAGCCGGTGCCGGCAGGAGCCATCAGCAACTGCGTGAAGGTCAGGCTCATGGCGTACATGGCGAACCCGACGGTCATCGAGGAGAGGTTGGTGAACAGGACCTGGGGACGGGCCGCGACCCGAAGATCCACCAGCGGTGCCTTGGCCCTGAGCTGGTAGACGCCCCAGAGGACCAGGATGATCGCGGCTGCGGCAAAGAGTCCCAGGGTCAGCGGGCTGGTCCAGCCCCAGTCGCTGCCCTTGGTGATCGGCAACAGCAAGAACACCAGCCCGGCGGCTAGTCCGACCGCTCCCGCGCCGTCAAAGCGGGCGGGGGTCCGTACCTGGGACTCGGGCAGGACCGTGGCCACCAGGGTCAAGCACAGTGCACCGAGCCCGGCAGCCGTCCAGAACAAGGCGTGCCAATCGGCGACCTGGGCGATGAAGGCGGAGAACGGCAGGCCGATGGCACCGCCGACGCCCATCGTGGCGCTCATCGTGGCAATGGCGGACCCGACCTTCGCCGGGGGTAGTTCATCGCGCAGGATGCTGATGCCCAGCGGGATGGCCCCCATGGCCAGCCCCTGCAGAACCCGACCTGCGAGCATGATTTCCAGGGTGTTGGTCAACGCGCAGAGCACCGACCCGGCCACCATCAAGGCCAACGAAATAATGAGCATGCGACGCTTGCCGAACATATCGCCCATCCGCCCGGCGATGGGCGTGGCCACTGCGCCGGCCAACAGGGTGGCGGTGATGACCCAGGCGGCGTCGGAGGCCGAGGTGTCCAGCATGGTGGGCAACCGCGGGATCAGCGGGACCACGAGCGTCTGCATCAAGGAGACCACGATGCCAACGAAGGCCAGGATGGTGACCGCGGCCCGCGGAGAGGGCTTCTGGTGCGCGGGCAGGGAAGGGCTGGAAGTCATGGGGCTCGCTAACTGGATGAGGAGGGTCGTCGAACAACGCTTGTGCATCATACATGAGAAGTGCATTGCCCACACCTTTTGCATGCTGCATATTGTTGTATAGTGGATTCCTGCGGAAAGACAATCAGAGGGAGAAGAATGGCGGAAAACGATGATGCCCTGCAGGAGATGCAGTACGAACTCATGCTGTTTTTCCGGTATCAGTTGCGTCCTCACTACAAGAGCAGTCCAGCCCTCGAGCGTTCCGCCTATGTGCTGCTCAATCG
>JBBSRM010000245.1:0-3677 GCA_038243055.1 Actinomycetales bacterium | reverse complement strand
CATTTCGAGCGGCAACACCTGAGACGCCAGGAGCCGGGGCGTTCAAACCCCGGCCATGGGCTTCTGCCGCCCTTCTGGTCGGCGCCGGGCTCATACTGGGCGTCGGGCTGATGGCTGGACTACTCTGGCCGCCCATGTTTGCTGGGATGTCGGCCCTTGGATAGGCCCACTACGGAGACGATGTGACCACCCCCGACAAGTGAACGAACTGTTGCGGGCGATTGCTTGGCGACCGGCCAGCCTGATCCGGGGTGTAGACGCGGACTTGTTGTTTCAGGAAGTACCGAGGAAGCTGGAAAGGTCCTACCCGGGCGACAGCAATAATCTCCGGGAGGTATCTTTCCATGGCAAGAACGGTCAGCGATTTCGTGATCGAACGCATCAGGGAATGGGGCGTCAGCCGCGTATTCGGCTTCCCCGGGGACGGCATCGGCGCCTTCGACGGTGCCCTGGGAAAAGCAAACCGCGAGGACGAGTGGCTGGAATACATCCGCCCGACCCACGAGGAAGTCTGCTCGCTCATGGCCACCGCCCACGCCAAGTTCACCGGCGACGTCGGGGTCTGCGTGGCGACGTCCTCCCCCGGGGTCTTCCACCTGCTCAACGGACTCTACGACGCCCAGATGGACAACCAGCCGGTCGTCGCCTTCGTGGGCCAGCAGGGTCTGAACGCCTTGGGCACCTTCGGCCAGCAGGTCAGCAACCTGGAATGGACGTTGGCCGATGTCGCGGTCTACGTGCAAACGATCGTCTCACCCGAACAGGCGCGGGCCGTCGTGGACACCGCCTTCCGCAATGCCCGCCTCAGGCTCGGCCCCGCCGTCGTCCCGCCCCACAGCGAGATTCTCAAGGAGGCCGGGATCATCAACGCCGACTCCAAGGTGAGCTTCCTCGTCGGGCACGGGGCCAACGGGCCCACCGCGGACCTCTCCTGGCAGGACGGCGTGAACCCGCGCCGGGTCTATCACGAGCTCAATAAGCGCCTTCCCCCGACCGCAGCGTCATCTGCACGATCGGTGATGGTGCCTTCCAGATGCTGGGCATGAACGAACTCATCACGATCAAGAAATATCTCGCCCGGTGGGAGAACCCTCAGCTGATCGTCCTGGTCCTGCATCTTGACGACCTCAACCAAGTCTCCTGAGAGATGCGCACCGAGGATGGCAACCCGCTGTGGCCGGCCTCCCAGAAAGTGGAGTCCATGGACTATGCCGGCTACGCCGAACTGCTGGGCTTCCAGGGGATCCAGGTCAGGAACGACGACGAGGTCGCCAAGAACACCGGGATGGCCCTGCTCAAGGGGACCCTGAAGGACTCGACGTCATGCGCGATACGGCCAAGGCGGTGTTCACCGAAGGCGTGGAGCGCGTCAAGGGCTCCCTGCACCTCGGCCACGAGAAATAGCCGACCGGGTCGGCTCAGCCGGGGTGGCTCAGCCCGCCTCATCCATCGAGACGATGACCCTGCCCTGGCTGGTCCCGGCCAGCAGCGATTCGAAGGCCCGCGGAATGCTGTCGATCCCGGTGAATTCGGTGTGGATCCCGCGGACCGTGCCGTCGCGCACCCATTGGCCGACCTCGGCCTCGAACCGGGGACGCAAGTCCTCGTGTTCGGTGACGGTGAAGCCACGCATGGTCAGTTCGCCGTAGATCAACCGGGTGTAGTTTCGTGGGGCCCCCGAATCGGTGCCCTTCGCCACTGCCCCGCAGATCACGACGCGTCCCTCGTGACGGAGCATCTCCAACGCGGCTTCGAGCTGTTCGCCGCCGACGTTGTCGTAGTAGAGGTCGATCCCCTCCGGTGCTGCCTCGCGCAGCAAATCCAGTGCCGGGCCGTCATGCCGGTTCACGGCGGCGTCGGCCCCCAGGGTCCCGATGATCAGTTCGACCTTCTCGGCCGAGCCGGCGCAGCCGATTACCCGGGCGCCGCGGGCCTTGGCGAACTGCACGGCGCAGCTCCCCACCCCGCCGCCGGCGCCGGTGATGTAGACGTCCTCCCCTGCCTGGACCCGGGCCACATGGATCATCCCGATATAGGCGGTGAAACCCACATGCCCCAGGATCGTCAGATGGTCCTCCAAGGCCAGGTCCTCGGCTTCGGCGCCGATCCGGCGCAGGCCCTCGGCGTCGCAGACGTCGATGCTGCGCCAGGAAACCTTGCCGACGGCCAGGTCCCCGACGGCGAATGAGTCGCTGGCCGATTCGATGACCTCGACGACTGCGTCGCTGGCGGGGGTGTCCCCCACCCCGATGCCGGGGCCGTAGGCGGTGCCTTCGCTGCCGATCCGCGAGGCCAGCCCGGCATTCAAACCCAGGCGGCGGACCGCGACGAGCACCTGGCCCGGTCCGGGTTCGGGTGTTTCGGCGTCAAAGACCCCGAAGTTCGCCGCCGTGATGGTGGAGTCCGGCAGGACCGTGAGCTGGATTTCCTGGCTTTTCATGCCCCCACCGTAGACCCGCCCCGTGCCACCCCCCAAGGGGCACGGGGCGGGGGTTATCGGGTCCTAGGCCGGATGCGTGGAGACGAGTGTGGCGTGGACGACGATGTTGTCTGCGTGCCGCCCGGTGGACTTGTTGAACGCGCCACCACAGGTGATCACCCGCAGCTCGGCGTCTTCGGTGTTGGCGTAGGTACCTGCGCTGGAGAAGGCGGCCTTCTTGGTTTGGATGATCTGCGTGACCTTGAAGACCGCGACCTGGCCGTCGGCGCGGGTCACCGAGATCTCGTCCTTCTTACGCAGGTCTCCGAGCTTGAAGAACACCGCCGGGCCTTCGTCTCTGGTGGCGGTCACATGCCCCAGCAACACTGCGGGTCCTTTTTCGCCCGGTGAGGGGCCGCGCTTATACCAACCGGCGGGTGCGTCCGGGTCCAGCGGGGGGACCCCGATGCTTCCATCCGCCTTGAGTCCGACGTTGAGCAGGTCGGTATCGACGTCGATGGCCGGGATATCCAGCCGGACCGGCTGGGAGCGCTTCAGTGCCTCCGGTTCCGGGGCCTGGGTCGGCTTGGGTTTCGGCTTCGACTTCGGCGCCTTGGACGACGTCTCGGTCTTGGTCTTCGTCTTGGTCGGGGTGGCCGTCGGCATGGACGTCGGCGGTGTCGAGGAGGTGGGGCTCGAGGTGGGCGTGTCCGCGATGGCTTCGGAGGCCGGCGGCGAGGGTGGTGGTGCTTCCCCTCGCGCGCCGACTCCGATCAGGACTGCTCCGACGAGGCCGACCGTTGCCGTCACCGCAATCGCGGTGGTGCGACGACCGCGGCCGTTGCGTGGATTCTTCCGTGCATGCTTCATCGGTTCCAGTCCCTTTCTTCTCCGGGTGTGCCTTTCCTAGTTCTGGTCTGCCTGACGACGGCGGACCATGAAGACACCGGCGCCGGCAGCTGCCAGAACCAGACCGCCACCGAGAGCCATCGTGGAGGTGTCCATGCCGGCGGTGCTGCCACCACCGGTCTCAGGATTACCTTCCGGCATATCCATCTGCCCGGCCGTCAACGTCCCGCACAGTGCGGGCGCAGTGGCTGCCAACGGCAGTTCCGGAACCAGCGGGGACTTGGCCGCCTGGGCTTCCTTGCCCAGCGTTGCCGGGTCGAGCCCGTGCACGACGACGGAAGCCTTGCCGTCCTTGATTCCGTCGATCGTCTTCTGGTTCATCTCGAAGGTGCGCTCATAGGTGAAGCTG
>JBBSRM010000244.1:0-3694 GCA_038243055.1 Actinomycetales bacterium | reverse complement strand
TGGGTATCATTAAGCATCGAAAAGGTGATTCCTGTTCTGGTGAGAATGAAGCGTAGATAACTCTATTTTCCCAGATCAGCTCACCTTTTCGTCATTAAAGACACTTAATGACGCCCCGCCTCATGAAAACGCCGGGCTAGCCGGAGGCAAGTCCCATTCCGGCCCGGCCCGTGACTTGATCGCCTTGGCCGGCAGGTAACTACCCTCGACCATCTGAATGGTCGACCGCACGGGAATCATTCGGCGGGTGGTGATTCCCGCACCGCACAGGACGAAGCCGACCGCGCATGTGTCCGGGTACCCGGATCTGCGGGAAACCAGCTCCCGCCCGGGCGGCAAGGGCACGGAATCCACGGATTCCCTGCGTGATACATTCGAAAAGCCAGCCCTCCACGCGAACACCAGGGAATGCCTGCCCACGATTCGAACGTCTCCAGCGCCTTTCCACCCGACTAGCAATCGTCGCAATCGCATCAAACGAAAGCAGCTGAAATGAACAAAAAGTGCGTGGCCATTGTAGGCGCCGGCCCGGGCGTCAGCGCCGGAGTCGCCAGGAAGTTCGGGGCCAACGGATTCACGGTGATCCTGTTGGCCCGGAACCCCGAATCGCTCCAGCTCCGGGTGGCGGAACTCAACGATGCCGGAATCGACGCCCACGCCATCGTCGCCGACGTGGCCGACAAGCAGAGCGTGGAATCGGCGTTCGCCCGGATCCGGACCGAACACGGTGTGCTGGACGCCCTGGTCTACAACGCCGGAGCCAACACGATCGCCAACCCGACCGCCTTGGACGCCGCGGACCTGACCCGGGATTTCACCATCAACGTGGTCGGCGCGCTGGAATGCGCCCAGCTGGTCGCTCCCGAAATGATTGCCCGCGGTTCGGGTTCGATCCTTTTCACCGGAGGACTGCTGGGCGTAAACCCTGTCGCATCCAGGGCCTCGGCCTCCATCAGCAAGGCCGGGCTGCGCAACCTGGCCTTCACCCTCTCCGATGAGCTCACCGAACACAACCTCAAGGTCGGCACCGTGACCATCGGAGGTGCAGTCCAGCCGGGCACCTTCTTCGATCCGGACCTGATCTCCGAGGCCTACTGGGACCTGCACACCGGAAAGTCGACGGGCGAAGTCCTGTACCTCCAGTCCTAGGCTGTGACGGTTCGTTCTTCGGTTCCCGGAAGGAGCCGGGGAACGAACGGCATTGGGCGACGAAACGTCGAGTTCACGGAGAAGACAAAAAGCTCCCCGCACAAGATCCTTGTTGCGATGGATCTTTGTGCGGGGAGCCTAGGTAAAACTCACTGCTGGGTACTACTTGCCAGTTACATCTTTGGCAGCGTCCTTGACGTGTTCCCCAGCCTGCTTGGCCTTGGCGGACGCCTGGTCACCGGCGCCCTCGGCCTGCAGCTTCTGATTGTCAGTAGCTTCGCCGGTCTTTTCTTTGACCTTGCCGGTAGCTTCTTCTGCTTTGTTACCGATTTTGTCTCCGAGACCCATAGGCCCTCCTTCGATAGATAACAACAAGAACAATTTCCAACATAGGACCCTTGTCTGGGAATTGCCTGAGAAGTAGCGACCGATTCTCGAAAATTACCGTCCAACCGCGATCGCCGGGTCCAATAGGCGCAGGTCAGATGACCATCAGGTCCCGTCCTGCAACCAAGTCACCGGCAAATCCCTTCCGCGCATCGGCCAGCCAGATTTCCTCGTCAACCGCGGGGCTCCCTGGAACAAAGTGCGAAAGCACCAGCTGGCCCACCTCGGCGCGCGTGGCGATTTCCCCGACATCGGTGGATGAGGTGTGCGAGTTGATCAGGTGCTCTCGCAGGCGCTGGCCGTTGGAACGCTGCAGCAACGGATCGATGCTGGGGATGTGCATGACCTCGTGCACCAGCACGTCGGCGCCGCGTGCCAGCTCGATGAGCGAATCGCACGGCGTGGTGTCCCCGGAGATCACATAGGAGCGGTCCTCGGTATCGATTCGGTAGGCGAGTGCGGGAATCGGCGGGTGGTTCACCCACGCCGCGGTGATCCGCACCCTCTCATCCTCATAGACAACACCGGGGTCCACCACGTCCTTGGCGGTGACCATGGCGACAAAGTCGGGACGTCCCTCATCGACCTTGCGGATATCGACATCGGTTTTCGAGTATGCCAGGAACGACTCCCAGATCCCCGACCAGGGCGCCGGGCCAAAGGTCGCCACCGGGCCCTGCAGGTTTGCGCACCATGCAAGATGCAGCAGGGTGCCGGCATCGGCGTTGTGGTCAGAGTGGTGGTGGGTGATCCCCACGGCCCTGATCGAATCGAAGGGAAGTGCCGCGAAGGCCATCTGGCGCGCCACCCCGTTGCCCGCATCGATGATGTAGGTGGCGTCCCCGACAACGATGGCATTGGCAGCCGCACTGCGTTCGGCCTTGGGTGTGGGACCGCCTCCGGTGCCCAGCAGGACGAGCTTGCTTTTCATGTCCGTTCCTTTCACTTTGGCTCCTAGCGCACGTGGCGCAGGAACTCCCGGGTGCGGTCCTGCTGCGGGTCATCAAAGATCGTTGCCGGTGACCCGGATTCGATGATGACCCCGGCATCCATGACGACCACGGAGTCAGCGACCTCGCGGGCAAAGGCCATCTCGTGGGTGACGACGATCATCGTCATGCCGCCGGTTGCGAGGTCCTTCATGACCTTCAGGACCTCTCCCACCAGCTCGGGGTCAAGGGCGGAGGTCGGTTCGTCAAAGAGCATGACCTTGGGTTCCATGGCCAGCGCCCGGGCGATCGCCACGCGTTGCTGCTGCCCGCCGGAGAGCGATGAGGGGTAGGCCTTGCGTTTGTCCGCCAGGCCCACCTTCTCCAGCAGTTCCATGGCGCGTGCCTTGGCCTTGGACCGTCCGGCCCTGCGCAGCAGGGTCGGTGCCAGGGTGATGTTCTCCAGCACCGTGTAGTGCGGGAAGAGGTTGAAGTGCTGGAACACCATGCCGATGTCCTGGCGCTACTTGTCGATCGCCGAGCGCTTGCGTTCATGCATCTGCCCCTCGCGCTCCACGTAGGAGAGGGTTTCCCCCTCCATGGTGATGCGTCCTGCGTCAATCGACTCCAGGTGGTTAATGCAGCGCAGCAGCGTTGACTTGCCCGAGCCCGATGGTCCCAGCAGGCAGGCCACCGATCCTTCGTTGACGCTGAGCCCGACCCCCTTCAGGACGTGGTGGTTGCCGTAGTACTTGTGGACGTTTGAGATTTCCAGCAATGCCTGTTGCGTCATGGCTATACCGATACCTTCCTCTGGCCGCGCTCAAGGCGGTGTTCCAGAATGGACTGGCCAATGGTCGCGATGCCGGTGACCAAGAGGTACCAGGCGGAAGCGATCACGAGCAATTCAAGGGTGCGCAGGTTGGTTGCGGCAATGTTCTGGGCCGCGGTGAGCAGGTCCCCGCCGGCGATCACCGAGACCAGCGAGGTCATCTTGATCATGGTGACGAACTGGCTGCCGGCCGGCGGAAGGATCACCCGCATCGCCTGCGGCAGGACGACCTTGAGCATGGAGTGGGAGGCACCGAGCCCCAGGGCGGTGGCGGCTTCGCGCTGCCCCTGGTCCACCGAGCGCAGTCCCGAGCGAATGACCTCGCCCATGTAGGCGGCCTCGTTGATGGCCAGCGCCAGGATCGAGGCGATGAACGGGGTGACGAGGTCGTTCATGC
>JBBSRM010000243.1:0-3701 GCA_038243055.1 Actinomycetales bacterium | reverse complement strand
GCAGACCCTGCTGGGCAACCGCACGGCGTTGATCATTGCGCACCGGCTTTCCACCGTGCAGATCGCTGACAGGGTGCTGGTGGTCCATGACGGGAAGATCGTCGAGGACGGCTCCCCTGCAGAGCTCATCGGTTCCCAGGGCCGCTTCGCCGCCCTGCACAAGGCGTGGCGCGAGTCACTGGTCTAGGTCGAACTCGGCCCCATGGCGCAAGCCCCCAAGGCATCCTTTCAATGTAGTCCTCCGGTACCGGGAGGCCAGGACGCCATACCATGAGGCGATTTCGCATTCCGATGGCGCTTGGCGTGTTGTGCTCTGGCCTGCGGTTAGGTGGGCGCTCCGGGCATGCCGGCATCAATGCCTTTGATCGCGACACCACCGAGAACGACACGTTGCCCGTCGAAGTCGAGCTCACCGAGAGCATTGATGCCCCAAGCGTGCGCCTGCTTGCGACCAATAGCGAGGACAAATCCGTGGGATGCGTCATCGCCTATTGTGCGGAAGATGCCTACGGCTGGGTCGCAGGCTGCGGCGCACCGGGCGCTGCGGGAGAGGTCGTGCAGGTCTAGCGCGAGTTTCCCGGCTAGGAGGTCAGAAACCTGTGTCTTGACTAGTCATTGCATGTTTTTTGCTGACTGAAGTGTATGACCTAACTCTTCTTCGGCGCCCATCGTTTGAGGTTGAAGATCTCGGCGAGGCTGGCGTGGGTGTCGATCTCCTCTGTGAGCATGCGCCGGGCCTTGGGCCGGCCTCCGGTGGAGGGGTAGATCATCACGGTTTCGCCGATGCTGCCCAGCCGTTCGAGCAGCTCCCTAACCGAGTGGTGTTCGCCGGCCTGTTCGGCTTCTCGGCGCATCAGGTGGGCGATCTGCAGGGCCAGAACGCAGGTGAAGATGTGGATGCGGATGCTGTGCTCGGTCCAGTGGTTCATCGGCGAGAACGAGACGACGTGGGGGTCCTTGAGTTGCCGGAAGCCGAACTCGGCATCGGACTGGGAGCGGTAGGCCTCCACCACCTCACCGATGGGCCAATCCTCGTGGGTGGTGACCAGGACCCTTTTGCCGAAGACCTCGTCTTCGAGTTCGTTCTTCGCTGCTTCGTTGATGCTCACAGTGAGGCGGTGGGTCGCAGAAGTGGTGCCGGTGACCTCGCAGACCAAGACGCGCCGCAGCCAGGGATCGCGGGTGATGGAGGCGATGTGGTCGGTGAGTTCCTCCGTGGTGCGGCGGGTCTTGCCGCGGGCCAGGGTCTCGGCAACCTCAGCGAGCTTTGCCTGGGCCTTGGCCAGGGTCTGGGCGAATCCGGCGACCTGTTTTTTGTGGAGGGTCGGTGAGTGGGTGAGGATCACCCGGCGCTCGGTCCCGTAAACTTCCCTGCGGGTTTCCACCGCGCTGAGCCCGCCGAACCTATTCTTGTCCACGATGGCACGGTCCTTGGCCGCAAGTTTTAGCACGTCGGTGATTTGGGAGGGCGGGACGGAACCGACGAATTCCAGGTTGGTGTCGGTGACGCGTGTGAAGTTGTAGGCTGAGTTCTGCCCGGCGTCAAAGACCACGGTCACCTCCGGGGCGCCGGGGAGCCCGGCGGTTTTGGCTAGCTTGCGGTGCCGGGCCCCCAGGGCGTCGATCATGAGCGGGAATTGGGTGACGTCGGGTTTGTTGCCTGGGTAGGCGTGGGCCAGCAGCGGGATTCCGCCGTCGCGGGTGATGACCAATCCCAGGCCGACCAAACGCAGGTCGTTGCGTTTCTGCTTGGCCTTGCCGCGTTGGGCGATCGGGGCGTTCTCGTTGGCCGAGTCGATGTAGGTGGCGAAATTGGTCATGTCCAGCGCCAGTGCGGAAATATCGAGGTTGAATTCGGTGATCATCGCCAACGCGATACGTTCCTCGATCACCGCGACCTGCTCCAGGGTGAGGCGGTGGGCGGCTTCCCAGAACTTGCGGTGATCCAGCACCGAGGAGGGGATCTTGGTGAAGCGGTCCGCCGCAGTGCTCTTCCACCAGTCGGAGAACCCGAGCTTGGAGGTGGGGGCCACGACCCGGTTCAATGCCGCCAGGGCCAGAAATGTGCCCACCGAGGCTCCGGCGTCCTTGCACCTGGGGCCGGCAACGTCGTCGATGATCCCGGCGATGTCCAAGCGCTGCAGGATTCCCCAGACCGCGGCGGAATCCCCGAAGCCCAGATGCCGAGTCTTCTCCGGTAAGATCGCCGCTTCCTTGGCGTCGAGGAGCTTTTCGATGTCCTTGGCGGACCCGAGGTAGCGTTCGGAAACCATCTTGGGCTTCCCATCGACCCGGGCCATTTCGCGCAGGTACCAGTAGACGTTTCCGTTGATCGTTTTCTTGTAGAGCGCCATGCCATAAATCATACTTTAGGTCATACATATTTGAGCAAAGCAGAGGCCCCGACACGCCCCGGATTCCGCGGATCATTTTTTGTCGGGGCCCTCAAAAACGAAATAGCCGGGAAACTCCCGCTAGGGATCCCACCCCACCAAAGAAGTCATCCGTGTCAGGGACGGTGCGGACACCTCGGAATGCGAAGCCGGCGGGTGGACCCGGCTGAACAACAGCATCCTGGTATCCGGCTAAAAGGCAAGGTCTCCGACGGGCATGCAAAAGGCCCGGTGAAACCCATCCGAAGATGCGTTTCACCGCAGCCCTCGATCCCGGAGTGGACTAGGCGCTGAAGGACAGGCCGGTCAGTCGCTCGTAGGCCTCGATGTAACGTTCGCGGGTGCGCTCAATGATCTCCGTGGGCAACGCAGGGGGTTCCTGGCCGGAGTCCTTGTCCCAGCCTGAGTCCTCGGAAGTAAGCCAGTCACGTACGAACTGCTTGTCGAAGGAAGGCTGGGCAGCTCCGGGCTCGTAGGTCTCGGCGTCCCAGAAGCGTGAGGAATCAGGGGTGAGAACCTCGTCGCCCAAGGTGATCTCTCCGTTGGAGGGATCGATCCCGAACTCGACCTTGGTGTCGGCCAGGATGATGCCGCGGGTGCGGGCGATGTCCTCGGCGCGCGTGTACAAGGCCAAGGTTGCATCACGCAGGTCGGCTGCCTGCTGGCCGCCGATGCGCGCCGCGGTTTCCTCGAAGGTGATGTTCTCATCGTGTTCCCCGACGTCGGCCTTGGCCGAGGGTGTGAAGATCGCCGGCTCAAGCTTGGAGCCGTTGACCATCCCCGCCTTCAGCGGAAGCGCACACACTGTCTGGCGTTTCTGGTACTCCAGCAGGCCGGAGCCGGTCAGGTAACCGCGGGCGATGCATTCGATCGGAAACATCTCGAGCTTTTTGCAGACCATGGCACGTCCGGCGACGGCCTCTGGCACATCGGTGGAGATCACGTGGTTGGGGATCTCGGTGAGCTGCTCGAACCACCACACGCTCAGCTGCGTCAGGACCTTGCCCTTGTCCGGGATCTCGGATTCAAGGACGAAGTCGTAAGCGCTGATCCTGTCGCTGGCCACAACCAGTACGCGGTCCGTTTCCTCGAAGGTGGAACCGGCCGGGACGTAGAGGTCGCGGACCTTGCCCGAGTAGAAGTGCGTCCAGCCCTCCAGATCCAGGGTCTCGGTATTCAGACCTGACATTTAGTGGATTCCTTCCGAGACGTTGATCTGGCCGTTGGCGGCCTTCAAGGCGATGTCGGTTCGATGCTGGGCACCGTCCCAGGAGATGGCGGCGATCCCGGCGTAGGCCTTTGTTCGGG
>JBBSRM010000242.1:0-3720 GCA_038243055.1 Actinomycetales bacterium | reverse complement strand
GAGCACCGTGTCGATGTCCTCGCGCAGCTCCAGGCCGGCTTCGCGTCCGTAGTAGTGCGACAGGACCCCGAAGGAGTGACCGTAGCCGAAGGTGCGGTTGGCCAGCAGCCCACGATCGACGAAGATTTCGTTGAGCTCGGCGGCGATGTCCTTGCAGACGGCCCCGGGCTTGATCAGTTCCAAGCCACGGCGGTGGACCTCGACGTTGACGTTCCACAGTTCCAGCGAACGCTCATCCGGCTCGCCCAGGAACAACGTGCGCTCCAGTGCGGTGTAGTAGCCCGAGGTCATCGGGAAGCAGTTCAGCGACAGGATGTCGCCTCGCTGCAGCTTCCGGGTGGTCGCCCAGTTGTGGGCCCCGTCGGTGTTGATGCCTGACTGGAACCACACCCAGGTATCACGGATCTCGGAGTCCGGGAACGTCCGGGCGATCTCGTGGACCATCGCCTCGGTGCCGATCAGTGCGACCTCGTATTCGGAGATGCCCTCGCGGATGGCTGCCTTGATGGCTTCACCGCCGATGTCCCCGATGCGTGCGCCGTGCTTGATGACCTCGATCTCTTCGGCCGATTTGATCATGCGCTGGAACATGGCCGCCTGTGCCACGTCGACCAGGGTTGCTCCTTCGAAGGCCGCCTGGATCTTATTGCGGTTGTCCAACGGCAGGGTGTCGTCTTCGACACCGAGACGGCGGACCGTGACGTTGCGCTGGCGCAGCGATTCCTGGATGCCGTGGATGAAGTTGTCACGGCGCCAATCGGTGTAGACGATGTTCTCGCCGTAGCTGCGGCGCCACGGCATGCCGGCGTCGATGTTGGCGGTGATGGTGCAGGTGTCGTCGGCGGTGACGACCATGGCGTAGGAACGCCCGAAGTACGTGAACAGGAAGTCCGAGTAGTACTTGATCGAGTGGTAGCTGGTCAGGACGACGGCATCGAGGTCCTTCTCCGCCATGATCTTCCGCAGCCCGGCCAAACGGCGTTCGAACTCGGCGTCCGAGAACGTCAGGGCGACCTTTTCGCCGTTGTGCAGGACCTTCAGGCGTTCGAGGCCGGAGACGGAGGTGGCGGATGCTTCGGTGGTCATAATGGACTCCTTATATCTTGATTCTTGAGTGGTTCGCTAGGAGGTTTCGGGGCCGCTATTTCAGCGGCTGTTTGCTGGTTTCCGCCGAGAACGCGACGGCGATCAGGGCAATGACCGCGGCGCCCATGAGGTACCAGCCGGGGGCCAGATCGGTGCCGGTGAAGCCGATGAGGAACGTCGCCACGAAGGGTGCCGTTCCGCCGAAGAAGGCGTTGGAGAGGTTGAAGCTGACCGCGAAGCCGGTGTAACGGACCCGGGTGGGGAACATTTCGGCCAGGTAGCTGGGCAGCGTGCCGTCATTGAGGGTGAGCATCGCGCCGAGCGCGATCTGCACCAGCACGATCACCAAGAAGTTTCCGGTGTCCAGCAGCATGAACAGCGGGACGGTGAAGACCACGAAGAGGATCGATGCGGTCATCAGCACCTTCTTCCGACCCAGTTTGTCGGAGAGCATGCCCATCACGAAGATGAAGCCGATGTACGTCAGCAGTGCCACCGTCGTGGCCAGGTAGGACTTCGCTTCATCGAGGCCGACGACTTGCGAGAGGTAGGTCGGCATGTAGCTGAGCAGGATGTAGAACCCGACGGCGTTCAGCAGCACCGCGCCCACGGCTTGGATCAGCTGGCGCCAGTGGTCGCGGAAGAGGTCCTTGATCGGGGTTGAGTCCGTCTTGTCCTCGGCTTCGAGGGCACGGAAGGCCGGGGAATCCTCCAGCCGGGTCCGGATGTAGCGGCCGATCAGCCCCATCGGAGCCGCCAGCAGGAACGGCAGGCGCCAGCCCCAGTCGTGCATCTGATCGGTCGAGAGCAACCCGGTCAGCAGGGCCGCCAACAGTGAACCGAGCAACAAGCCGGTGGCGGTACTTGCGGGAACGACGGCTGCGAAGAGGCCACGACGCTTCGGCGGCGCATATTCCACCAGGAAGGCGGCGGCGCCGGCATATTCACCCGAAGCCGAGAAACCCTGGATGACACGGATGATCAGCAGGATGATCGGCGCCCACAGGCCGATGGTGTCGTAGCCGGGGATCAGGGCGATGCAGAACGTTGCTGCGGACATGATCAGAATCGACCAGGACAACGCGAGCCGCCGGCCGAACTTGTCTCCCAGGTGGCCCCAGATGAAACCGCCCAGCGGGCGGACGAAGAAGGAGACGGCGAAGAGCCCGAAGGTCAGCAGCAGGCCGGTTTGCTTATCGGATTCCGGAAAGAAGACGGTGGTGATGGTCACCGCTAGGTAGCCGTACACGGCGTAGTCGAACCACTCGACGAAATTGCCGATGAAGCTCGCCGCGACGACCTTATTGCGCGTCTTACGGATGGTCTCCGGAGTGTCCTCTCCCGGGCCGCCGCTGAAGGAGGTCCGGGGCTTGGCGCCGGAGTCGTGCTGGTGCGTCAGTACTGACGGTGGCTGATAAGACTCACCGTTCGCTTCGGGTGTTTTTTCGTGATTCATGAGGGACCACCAAAGAAGTTTGAAGTTGCACTCACTGCAACACTGTTGCACACACGCTATTTGTGGCGAGGGTCACTGTCAAGGCTTTGGCCACAACTCTTCTGATTGCCTGTTGGACCCGGGTCCCGGCACGCAACACCAAGGAAGGCGCCACCACCGCCGAGCGGGGTGATGCCTTCCTGGTCGAAGTGGGGGCGCTAGAGGATCGAGCGGATGGTGGACTCGAAGTGGCGCACATGCTCCTCGGCGAGCAAGCGCGACTCCTCCGGGTCCCCGGCGACGATGGCACGCAACAGCGCGGCGTGCTCTTGGATATGGCCGGCAATGCTGGGCAGTCGGTCCATGACCATGCACCAGATGCGCGTAGCCAAATTATCGAGGCGCACGAGCGTTTCCTCGAGGTACTGGTTCTCGGCCGAGCGGTAGATCAGCCGATGCACCTCCAGGTCGTACTCCATCAGGGCCCGGCGATCCTGATTCTCATCCAGCTGCTCGATCGCCGCCGCCGTATCGGCCAGCCGCGCCCGCAGCGCGGGGTTCGGGTTGAGCGCGGCCTTCTGGGCCGCCAGCGGCTCCAGGAGATGGCGGATCTCCGAAATGGCCGCGAGATCCTTGATGTCCACCATCGTCGCAAAGGTGCCGCGCCGCGGAAAGGAGTGGACCAGCCGGTCGGTCTCGAGTTTCTTGAGGGCTTCGCGGATCGGCGTCCGCCCCATATCCAGCTCGGTCGAGAGCAGACCCTCGTTGATGGGGGCGCCGGGGGCGATGTCCAACATGATCAGGCGGTCGCGCAACACCCGATAGGAACGTTCCGCCAATGATTCGGCAACGGGTGCCGTTCTGGTCACCATTTCCATCGACTTCCTCCTGCTTGCTAGGCCCGTGGCTACATTACCAGCGGGTAAAAACTTTCCCTTGACCGACCGTGATCCCCATCATACGATATGGAACACAAGAGATATATCAGTTGTCGACACAGTTCGAATGAGGAGTACCCATGACGATCGCCACAACAGGCCAGGTGTCAGCGAAGTCGTTGACGGCCCCGCTGGCTGAGCTTGATCCCGAGGTTGCTTCGCGGATCGATGCCGAGCTGGCCCGCCAGCAGGACGGTCTGGAAATGATCGCCTCGGAGAACCACACCGCCCAGGCGGTCATGGAAGCCCAGGGCTCGGTGT
>JBBSRM010000241.1:0-3741 GCA_038243055.1 Actinomycetales bacterium | reverse complement strand
TGGACGAGGTGGATGAGCCGCGCAAGGAATGGGTGCTGCAGTTCTCCATCGGTTCGGCCCCGCGTTCCTCCTCCGTGGTGGCCACGCTCAATGACGTGGCGTTGACCCAGGGATCCTTCACCTTCGGCCCGGCCTCGCTCCAGGTCAACGCCGGCGACCGGATCGGCATCACCGGGCCCAATGGTGCCGGCAAGACGACGCTGCTGCGTCTGCTCTTGGGCAGTACGGCCCCGCAGACCGGGACGGCTTCCTTGGGTGCCAGGGTGGCCGTCGGGGAGATCGACCAGGCCCGCGGGCAGCTGGACGAATCCCTGCCCTTGGGCGCGGCCTTCGAGCATGTCGTGCCGGCGATGGCCGCCGGTGAGATCAGGACCCTGTTGGCCAAATTCGGTTTGAAGGCCGACCAGACGGCCAGCTTGGTCGGCGAGCTCTCACCCGGCGAACGGACCCGGGCGTCACTGGCATTGCTGCAGGCACGCGGGGTCAACCTGCTGGTGCTCGACGAACCAACCAACCACCTGGATCTGGCCGCGATCGAACAACTCGAGGAGGCCCTGGACTCCTACACCGGGGCTTTGCTCCTGGTCACCCACGACCGCCGGCTGCTGGAGAACGTGCGTTTGGACCAGCGGTGGGCCGTGGAGAACGGGCGGGTCGGCGTCGAAGCCGCCCGCTAATCCATGGGCCACCGGATAGCATGGAGAGGTGATTTCTCCCGACGCAGGACTGCAGAGCCCCATCGCCGAACAAGACCCGACCAGCACGAACCCGGATCGTCCTGGGTTCCGGGCACCGGTCCTCCTGCGGGGACGCATTCCCGATCTGCCCGGTCTGACACGTGCCGGCGATTCGCTCGCCTTGCTCAGCCCACAACCCGTGGCGCGGGTCGGCTCTAGAACCTTCGCCCTGGATGGCGCTGCAATCTGTGGCGAACAGGTGTTGATCAGCAGCTCCGATGTCGCGGCAGCAATCCCCGGTTCAGTTGCCTCCGGCGACGCGACGAGTCTGGCCAACTGGTGGTCAACCAACATCGCCAACCCTTCGTGCTTGTTCATGATCGACGAGCACACACGGGAGGCCTTATGCCTTCCGGACCCCCTCGGCGGTTCGCTGGTCTTCCACTATTCCGCGGGCGGAACCGAATTCATCTCGAGTGACATCGTTTCGCTTGTACGGGCGGCCAACGCCGCCGGTAGCTTTCCGTCCAAGAGCGTCGACTACCAGCTCGAACGCCTCGTCCTCGGCAACGGGGGCCTGACCCCCGCCAGCTACGACGGTGTCGACCGGCTCGACCTGTTCGCCTATTGGGAAGTCGACCCCACCCGCGCCCGGAACCGCGAATATGCGCTGGCCGAGGAGATGCGTTCCCTGGAGGTGTCCTACGTCCGGGGGCTCGAACGCGTCCGCACCCGCGTCCTTGAATCCGTGGTGGCCGTTTCCAAGATGCCCAGCGAATTCCGTGTCGCCCACCTCACCGGTGGCTTCGATTCACGCCTCGTCCTGGCGGCCATGGTCGAGGCAGGATGCACGGACCGGTTCAGCTTCTTCTGCTCGGGTCCGGAGGGCACGACCGATCGGCAAATTGCGGACGGGCTTGCCGGGGCCTTCAACCTCCAGCGAACGCTCAACGGGGGCTTGACAGCGGCCCCGACCGCGGGCGTCCACGAGCGGTTGCTGGCCCCGTTGTTCTACAGCGGTGGCATGACCTCCACCGGCCCTACCGGTCGCGAACTGCCCTCCTCGGTGGTCGCTGCCGGCGGCGGTTACGGAGAGGTACTCAGAACCTTCTACGGACCCCGATTCAGGAATCTGGACGACAGTGGATTCACGGGTCTTGATTTGATGAACAGCATGGTCCCCCACGTTGCGGATCGGAAGAAGATCTATACCAGCGCGGCTGAGGAGAGCATCGGCACCCGCCTCCACCAGGAGTGGACGAAACTGTCGACCGGTGGGGAGCCCACCGACTTCATCGGCGACGCCATGTACTCCCAAGTGCGGAACCGGTACCACATCGGACAGAATTCGGTTCTCTGGAGTCGGATTGGATCACGGCTGGACCCGCTCTATTCCGTGGAGGCCTACCAGCTGGCCAGGTCGATCCCCCTGGAGGCCCGGGAAGCCAACGTCATCGGCTTCGACCTCATGGATACCTTCTCGCCCGGCTTGAAGGCGTACCCCTTCGACAGGAACAGGTTCTCCCCGGCCTACGCTTCGATGCGCCGCGTCCCGTCGCGGAAGCCCTGGGGCGATGGAGCAGACCTTCCGAAACCCACCCGGTTCCAGGCACCGTTCGGGGAAGGGGATGTCCTTCCCCCGCACTTGGAAAGCCTCAAGGTCTCCGAGCCAACGGTCTCCTCGGAGCAGCGCCAGGAATTCGTTGCCATCGCGAATCGTCTCGGCGTGAACTATTGGCAGGTATCCACCCGGACCGCAGCGCAGAAGGCCCTGCGTACCGCCTTGGAAAAGAACGACAGCAACCAGTTCGCGGACGCACTGGATGGTGAGTACCTCAAACGGTTGGCCACGACGAAGCTAACTAGGCGCCAGGAAATCCGTGACGTCTACGCCGCCTTCGGTCTATTGGCCTGGCTCAGCAGCTGATCCACCCAGCGGGTCCCTCACCAACGGTTATTCGTGCCCGGGGTGGCGACGCTTGGTCATCCCGATGAACCCGAAGACAACCATGATCCCGCCGACGAGGACACCGAACCACAGCGAGGAGATCGTCCCGGCTGTGGGCTCGTTAAAGCCGAACACGGCGCCGAGTCCAAACACCACGACGATGACAAGCCCCAGCGTGAACCACCCGACGCCCGTATGGTCGCGGTGCTTCGTTGTCGTCTTATTCGTTGCCATGGCAGGCTCCCTTCCACCGGCGGAAGAGACGGCCGGCTGATCCGGCGGCCTCTTCTTCATGCCATTCCGGCCTGCACCCCACAGGTTCTGCGGAACGTGGCCGGTCCTTTCAAACTACCCCTCCGACGTGGGCGCGGCAACGCGCTTGGCTCCCGTGTCGGTCACCGCTTGCACCGCGGCGACGACGGCACGGGCCGCGGTGGTCAATTGCACCTCGGTGGTCCCGGCGGTGAAGCTGAGCCGCACAGCGGTGCGGGCGACGTCGGGATCCAGCCCCAGCCCCAGCAGGACAGGTGAGGGGTCGGTGGAGCCGGCGGCACAAGCCGAACCCGATGAACAGATGACCCCGCGGCGTTCGAGTTCCAGCAGCACCGTTTCCCCGTTGGCGCCGGGGAAGGCGAAGGAGACGATGCCCGGCACCCGCTGCGCACGGTCACCGGTGAGCAGGGCGGCCTCTTCCCCGGGGCCCGTCCCGGTGTTGAGCCCGTCCAGGACGGTGTCGATCAGGTAGTTGGCCATGCGTCGGGAGTCCTCGAAGGCCTCCACCCCGGAGGTGGCCAACCGCAGCGCGGTGGCCATGGAGACGGCGCCGGCAACGTTTTCGGTACCTGAACGGCGTCCACGTTCCTGCCCGCCGCCATGCAATCCGGGCTCCAGGGCCAGTTTCCCACGGATCATGGCCAGCCCGGCACCCTTCATCCCGCCGAGCTTATGTCCCGAGAGGCTGAGGGCATCCAAGTGCTTGGCCAGTTCGGCGATGGGCAGCCAGCCGGCGGCCTGGACCACGTCGCTATGCATCAACGCCCCCACGGCGCGGGCGGCGGCCGAGATTCCTGCAATGGGTTGGATGGTTCCGATCTCGTTGTTCACCGCCATGACGGT
>JBBSRM010000240.1:0-3750 GCA_038243055.1 Actinomycetales bacterium | reverse complement strand
CTCGACCTTCATCTGGGTGGCCCGCCAATCGGCCACGACGGCCTGGAAGTTCGAGGAAGCAGCCCCGTGCCAGGAGGACTCGAGATCGCGCAGGCCGGCCTGCATCGTGTTCACCTCGGCACGCAGGCGCTCGATGGTTCCTTGGACGGCCTGGGCCCGTCCGCGCATTTCCGCCGTGTTGGCCGCAAAACTACTCATGGTGACTCCCTATTCGTTTCCTCGACCTCCGTGGCCGGGGGCACCCGGATGTGCCCCAACCACACGATGCGCGAGTAGGAGGGGCTCCGGCGCCGACCTGGAGCGAACTGTGGAAGGTTCAGGACCCGTCGTCGTCCGTGGAGGACGAGTCTGCGGGGACCAGCGGCAGGTGGATGGACATGGTGGCGCCACCACCGGGGGTCTCGGTGAGCCGGACTGAACCATCATGCTGGGCGACGATGGCTGCGACGATGGCCAACCCGAGCCCGGTTCCCCCGGTCTCCCGCTGCCGGGAACTATCGGCCCGATAGAACCGCTCGAACACCCGAGCGGCGTCCTCATCGGAGATCCCGTTGCCGTGGTCTCGAATCGCCAGCACGGCATCCGAGCGTCCATCGATCACCGGCAGGACCCCGACCGCCACTTCAAGGGGCGAGCCTTCGGGGGTATACCGCAGGGCATTGGTCATCAGGTTCCCCACGACCTGACGCAGCCTGAGTTCGTCCCCACTGCTCGGGGCGCTACCGGCCTGCGGTCCGTCGAGGCCCACCAGACGGACCTCGCGGGCAGGGGCATTGACCCGGGCGTCCTCGACCGCGTCGGAGCCCAGCTGCACCAGATCCACCGGTTGGCGTTCCAACGGGCGTTGCTCGTCGAGCCGGGCCAGGGTCAGCAGATCCTCCACGAGCTGGGCCATGCGTTTGGCTTCACCTTCGATCCGGCCCATGGCGATGCCGATCTGTTCCTCCCCGCTCACCCCTCCGTGCCGATAGAGCTCGGAGTATCCCTGGATGGTGACCAACGGAGTCCGCAGTTCATGGGAGGCATCCTGGATGAAGCGGCGCATCTTGCGTTCCGAGGCAGCCCGCCCGCGGAAGGCCTGCTCGATATGGGCGAGCATGGCGTTGAGCGAACGCGACAACCGCCCGACCTCGGTTTCAGGTGGATATTCCTCCACCCGTCGAGACAGGTCCCCGGCAGCAATCGCCGCGGCAGTGCGTTCCACCCTGACCAAGGGTCTCAACGCCCGCCCGGTGATGCCGTAGGCGATCATCGACATGACCAGGGTGACCAGTGAGCCACTGGTCACCACGAGTTTCGTGGCCTTGTCCACGGTGCCCATCGTTGACTGCAGGGGTAGCGAGACGACGATGTATCCGTTGTCGTTGCGCAACGTGTAGATGCCGGTACGCCAACCACGGGAGGATTCCTCCGTGCCGGGGGTGTCCATGTTGGAGGACTTCAGCTCCCGAACCTCGTCGACGGTCATCGGCGGGATCTCTGGGCCATCGGTGTGTTTGGGGTGCGGTAGTTCGTAGCGCACGTTGCCGTCGTTATCCCGCAAGGTTCCCCGGAAGCGGTTGAACTCCAGCGTTGCTCCCTCGCTGGGCACCTCCTGGTTCTTCCAGGACGACCACATGATGTTGGCCAATGCGATGGAATTGTCCTTGAGGTCGGTATCCATCTGGTCCTGCAGGGTCAGCCGAAGCGACGCCGACGCGGCCAGAGCCGTGACCAGCACCCCGCACATCATCAACGTGGCCATGAGGGCCACGAGCTTGGACCGCAGGGATACCTGCCGCAGGAGGCGGGGGAGCGAACGCACCAGAGGCCGGACCTAGCGCCGGTCGGCCGAGCGCAGCAGGTAGCCGACGCCGCGCTTGGTCTGGATCATGGCCGGCCAGTCCTCCCGCGCATCGATCTTCCGACGCAGATAGGAAATATAGGACTCGACGATGGAGGCGTCGCCGTTGAAGTCGTATTCCCAGACGTGGTCGAGGATCTGGGCCTTGGAGAGCACCCGGTTGGGATTCATCATCAGATAACGCAGCAACTTGAACTCAGTGGGGGACAAGTCCACAACTTCGCCGGCGCGGCGGACTTCGTGGGCATCGTCGTCGAGTTCCAGATCGTCCACGCGGATGACCGCATCGTCCTCATCCATTGGCTGGGTCCGACGCAATACGGCACGAATCCGGGCCACGACCTCATCAAGGCTGAACGGCTTGGTCACATAGTCGTCCCCGCCGACGGTCAGTCCCTGGACCTTGTCCTCGGTTCCGTCGCGCGCCGTCAGGAACAGGACGGGGAAGTGACGGCCGGCAGCGCGTAGCTTGCGGGTGATGGTGAACCCGTCCATATCCGGGAGCATGACGTCCAGGACAGCAAGGTCGGGCAATTCCTTTTCGACGGCGGCCAGTGCCTCGCGGCCGTTGGCCGCAGCGGTGACGTCGAAGCCGGCGAAGCGCAGCGATGTGGACAGCAGCTCACGGATATTGGGTTCGTCATCGACGACGAGAAGCTTGGCTTCCGCAGATTTGTCAGTCATAACACCAATTGTGCGTGCAAAGTCTGGGAGTTTTCTGTGCGCCAGGTGTGTGGCGTGATGCCACGACGTCGGCGGATGCCTCCGATCTCATCGACGCCGTCTGGCGCTGATGCGCAGCAGAAGGAGGGTGACCAGCAAAAGGAAGGCGACCGGCAGCCCATACAGTCCCACGGCCATGACCGGGGTGAAGGGGGTGGCCCCCGCGGCGTGCTGGATGAGGACGAAGGCCAAACACAGAACGGAGACCAAGGCGATTGCCGCGGCCAACACGGTGACGATGCGCTGCGCGGTGGCGGGGGAATCAAGGGTATTCACCCGGTCAAAATATCAGCGTCGAGGCGGCGTACAAAGTCCTGTCGGCCGCGGGCATGCCGTAGTCTAGACGAATAGACTTCCCCGACCATGATCGCATCCGCGCGTAGACGCAGTCGATGCAGGTTCGGCCGGGAATCCAGACGCGGCGCGGCCACCGGGCCAGGCGTCGCCGGTACGTGAGAACGAGGTAAACGAAGTGCCTTTTGGCAAAGTGAAGTGGTTTGAAGCCTCCAAGGGTTTCGGGTTCCTGGTCGCCGATGACGGCCAGGAGGTGTACCTGCACGCCTCGGCGTTGCCCGAGGGGATCACCGAGGTCCGCGCGGGAACCCGCATGGAGTTCGGGATCGCCCAGGGACGCAAAGGGGCACAGGCGCTGACGGCACGCGTCGTGGAGGCCGCCCCCTCGGTGGTCCGCGGCAAACGGAAGCCCGCCGAGGACACCGCCATCCTGATCGAAGATCTCATCAAGGTCCTGGACAGCGTCTCCAATGGACTGCGCAAGGGGCGGTACCCCGAGAAGGGCCAGGCCACCAAGGTTGCTGCCGTCCTACGCCGCGTTGCCGACGATTTGGACGCTTGATCATGGCAAGAGCAGCAAAAGTCGACGCCGTTCTGAGCGCCGAAACCGACCTCGCCTGCACGACGCTGTTGGCGACCGTGGAACCGCGGTGGGTCGGGGATCACCTCGGGGTCGCCGCCGATGACGACCGCGTGCTGACCCACCGGTTCGAAGCCAAGCTCCCCGGGTATGCCGGCTGGAATTGGTACGTGACACTGGCCCGGGTTCCGCGCGGGAAGGTGGCCACGGTCTGCGAGACCGGGCTGCTGCCGGGCGACGGAGCCATCGTGGCCCCCGAATGGGTCCCGTGGGCCGATCGTGTCCGGCCCGAGGAACTCCAAGCACAACG
>JBBSRM010000239.1:0-3754 GCA_038243055.1 Actinomycetales bacterium | reverse complement strand
GATCGCGAAACCGGTGGCCTTCGAGGCCAGCGCGGAGGAACGCGAAACCCGCGGGTTCATTTCGATGACGACGACGCGGCCGGTATCGGGTTCGATCGCGAACTGGATGTTGCAGCCGCCGGTGTCCACCCCGACCTCACGGATGACCGCGATCGAGATGGTTCGCAGATTCTGGTATTCGCGATCGGTCAGGGTCATGGCCGGGGCCACGGTGATGGAGTCGCCGGTGTGGACGCCCACGGGGTCGAAGTTCTCGATGGAGCAGACGACCACGACGTTGTCGTTGGCGTCGCGCATCATTTCCAGCTCATATTCCTTCCAGCCCAGGATGGACTCCTCCAGGAGCACCTCCGACGTCGGTGAGTACTGGATGCCGGCGCCGGCGATGCGGCGTAGGTCCTGCGCGTTGTAGGCCATGCCGGAGCCCAGCCCGCCCATGGTGAAGGAGGGGCGGACGACGACGGGATAGTTCAGTTCCTCGACGGCGGCGAAGGCCTGGTCCATGGAGTGCACGATGATCGACTTCGCGGACTCGGCGCCGCAGCGTTCGACGACGCCCTTGAACTTCTCGCGGTCCTCGCCGAGCTCGATGGCCTCGATGTTCGCGCCGATCAGCTCCACGTTGTAGCGCTGCAGGGCACCCGACTTGTCCAGGGCGATGGCCGTGTTCAAGGCCGTCTGACCGCCCAGGGTCGGCAGGATGGCGTCGGGGCGTTCCTTGGCGATGATCTTCTCCACCACCTCGGGGGTGATGGGTTCGATGTAGGTCGCGTCGGCGAACTCCGGATCGGTCATGATGGTGGCCGGGTTCGAGTTGACCAGGATGACCCGCAGGCCTTCCTCGCGCAGCACGCGCAGCGCCTGCGTTCCCGAATAGTCGAACTCGGCGGCCTGTCCGATGACGATCGGGCCCGACCCGATGACCAGGACTGACTTGAGGTCTTCGCGCTTGGGCATTAGTTCTCTTCCTTGGAGTTCGTGGACTGGGCGCCGTTGGCGGCCATCATGTCGAAAAAGCGGTCAAAGAGGTAGGCGGAGTCGTGGGGTCCGGCAGCTGCCTCGGGGTGGTATTGGACGGAGAAGGCCGGAAGGTCCAGGCAATGCAGACCTTCCACGACGTCGTCGTTCAACGAGACGTGGGAGACCTCGACGCGCCCGTACTTCTTTTCCGGTGCTTGGAAGGCACCCCCGCGGGGTGCGTCGACGGCGAAGCCGTGGTTCTGGCTGGTGATCTCCACCTTCCCGGTGGACAGGTCCATGACCGGTTGGTTGATGCCGCGGTGCCCGTAGCGCAACTTATAGGTGCCGAAGCCCAGGGCCCGGCCCAGGATCTGGTTGCCGAAGCAGATGCCGAAGTACGGGATCCGCGCGTCGAGCACCCGGCGCAGCGTGGCGACCTGATCGGTGGCCGTGGCCGGGTCACCTGGTCCGTTGGAAATGAACACGCCGTCGGGATTCAGTGCGGTGATGTCCTCGAAGCTGGTGGTCGCCGGCACCACGTGCACGCGCAGTCCGCGCTCGGCCAGTCGTTCCGGGGTGGTGGATTTGATGCCCAGGTCGATGGCGGCAATGCTGAACCGCGGTTCACCCTGCCATCCGTAGTCGGCCGGTTCCACGGTGTAGGCGGTCTTCACGCTGACCTCCTCGGCCAGCCGGGAGCCCTCCATGGACTCCTGCTCGGCGACCCGGGCGACGAGATCGGCATCGGTTGCCACGGCGTCGTCCCCGGAGAAGATGCCGGCCTTCATGGCACCGCGTTCACGGAGGTGGCGGGTGATGGCACGGGTATCGACGCCCTGTATGCCCACGATGCCCTGACGGACCAGTTCGTCGTCCAGCGTGCCTTCCGAGCGCCAGTTGGAGGGGCGGCGGGCCGCGTCGCGGACGACGTAGCCCGCGGCCCAGATGCGATCGGATTCGTTGTCTTCGGCGTTGATCCCCGTATTGCCGATATGCGGCGCCGTCTGGACGATCAGCTGACGGGCGTAGGAGGGGTCGGTGAGGGTCTCCTGGTATCCGGTCATGCCGGTGGTGAAGACCGCCTCGCCCAAGGTGGTGCCACCGGCTCCATAAGCACGGCCGCGGAAGATCCGGCCGTCCTCCAGGACCAGTACTGCCGGCTCGGGGGTGGTGTTGACGCTCATGGCTTGTCCTTCTTCGGTGCTGTGCGGTCATCGGTGGGCGCGGTGGCGCCTGGATCGGGGATCAGTGTTTCTGCGGTGGCCACCAATGTGGCCATGTCCTCGGCCCGTCGGGGTCTGAAACCTGTATCGACGTGGTGTTCGCCCAGTCGCCAGCCCAGGACCAGCAGGCCTCCGGATTCGACGAACTTGCCGGCCATCCCCGAGTCCCTGCGGACCGATTCCAGGTCGGTGGCGGGGATGAACACATCGGGGGCCCCGGTGCGGGAGAACAGTGCGCCGTCGGTGTGCAGGGACAGATCGGCGTTGGATTTCATGCCCAGGGAATGGACGCTGATGCGGTCCAACCAGTCCCCCGCCGTCGTGGTGCACACGTATTGGCCAACGGCTTCGACCAGCGGTGCGCCCAGTTCGGAGGGGGTTTCCGCGGGAGCGGCGACATCTGCCTGGCGGCCCTGGCGGTGGCGCCAGCCGATGCGCATCAGGATGATCGCCACGGCGGCGATCACCACGATGCCGATGAGGTACGGGGCGTATTCGTTCATGCGGAGGCTCCGGTGTAGGGGCGGGGGGTGGCCAGGGCGCCGTCGAGGACCGTGGGGTGGCCGTGGAAGAACGTGGCGCGCACGCTCCCGGGCAGTTCCATGCCGGCGAACGGTGAGTTCCGGCCCTTGGTGGACATGGTCGCCGGGTCCACCGTCCAGCGTGCTGCCGGGTCCACCAGGATCAGGTTGGCCGGTTCCCCCACCACCAACGGACGGCCCTGGTCACTGAGCCGGCCGATGAGCGCCGGAGTCGTGGAGGTGATGCGGGCGACGTCGTCCCAGCCGATGAGCCCGGTTTCCACCAGGGTCTGCTGGACGACCGATAGCGCCGTTTCCAGCCCGGTCATGCCCATGGCTGCCTGTGCCCATTCGCAGTCCTTGGCCTCGGAGGGGTGCGGGGCATGGTCGGTGCCGATGATGTCGATGGTCCCGTCGGCCAGGCCGGCACGCAGGGCCATCACATCGGCTTCACGGCGCAGCGGCGGGTTGACCTTGTAGACGGGGTCGTAGCTGCGCACCAGTTCGTCGGTGAGCAGCAGGTGGTGCGGGGTGGCTTCGGCGGTGACGTTGATGCCCAGGGATTTGGCCCACCGGATGATCTCCACCGAGCCGGCGGTGGAGACGTGGCAGACATGCAGGCGGGAGCCGACGTGCTGGGCCAGCAGGACGTCACGGGCAATGATCGATTCCTCGGCCACCGCCGGCCATCCTGCCAGGCCCAGGACGGCTGAGACCTCGCCCTCGTTCATCTGGGCGCCCTCGGTCAGCCTTGGTTCCTGCGCGTGCTGGGCGATGACCCCGTCGAAGGCCTTCACGTATTCCAGCGCCCGACGCATCAGCACCGGGTCCCAGACGCAGATCCCGTCGTCGGAGAAGACCCTGACCCGGGCGCGGGAATCGGCCATGGCCCCGATCTCGGAGAGTCGGTCCCCGGCCAGGCCCACGGTCACTGCGCCGACGGGGCGCACATCGACCCAGCCGCTGCGCTGACCCAGGTTGTGGACTTGTTCGACCACTCCTGCGGTATCGGCCACGGGGGTGGAGTTGGCCATGGCATGCACTGCGGTG
>JBBSRM010000238.1:0-3757 GCA_038243055.1 Actinomycetales bacterium | reverse complement strand
ATGTACCTGTAGCCCGCGACACCGTGGAACTGAACAAGATGGCGACCGCCCGCCAGGGCAAGGACGTCCTTGACCTGGAGCATGTATCCCTGGACTTCGGCACGGACAAGCCACTGTTCAACAACATCACCCTGCGGCTGGCCCCGGGAGAACGCGTGGGCATCGTGGGTGTCAACGGCTCGGGCAAATCCACCCTGCTGCGCCTTCTCAACGGCGATATAGAGCCCTCTAGCGGCGTGATCAAGCGGGGCAAGACGGTGAAGACCGCGATCCTCACCCAGGAAGTTACCGAGCTCGAGGAAGTCTCCGAGATGAGACTGCTGGAGGTCATCAAGTCCGAGCGCATGTCCTTCGACGTCGGCGGCAAGGAAGTCTCCGCCGGGCAGCTGGCGGAGCAGCTTGGATTCGGCACCGACAAACAGTGGACTCCGGTGAAAGAACTCTCCGGTGGTGAGCGCCGCCGGCTGCAGCTGCTGCGCCTGCTCATTGGCGAACCCAACGTGTTGATGCTCGATGAGCCGACCAACGACCTTGATACCGATACCCTCGCCGCCATCGAAGACATGCTCGATGGATGGCCAGGCACCCTCGTGGTCGTATCCCACGACCGTTACCTGCTCGAACGCGTCACCGACCACCAGATCGCCTTGCTGGGTGACGGCAAGATCCGTGGACTTCCCGGCGGCGTGGACCAGTACCTGGAACTGCGTTCCGGGGTGGACCCCAGCGGGAACACTGGTGCACCCACGGACAAGTCCGGCCCCAGCGCAGCTTCTCAGCCCGACGGCCCCAGCGCGGCGGAAAAGCGAGAGGCCAAGAAAGAGCTGAACCGCGTTGAGCGCCAGGTGGGCAAGCTGGAAACCAAGATTGCCAAGCTACATATCCAGATCGCCGAGGCATCCGAAAAGATGGAAATCGACGCCGTCGCCAAGTTCAACGCGACTTTGCAAGATGCTGAGGGGCAGAAGGAAGTTCTGGAGCTGGCTTGGCTCGAGGCCGCGGAAACAACCGGTGACTAGTCCGCTCCCATTTCCTTCGGTGCTTCTCATACGCCGGGGGATATGCCGGGTTTCCCCAATTCGTGGTTAGAATCACTTATAGCTGTGTGATGCGAGGAGGACGAACACGTGGAAATTGGCCTGGGGGCGGCCGAAACCGTGTGGGCCGGGGGGTCCGCACCGGTATCAAACGAGCCCGTTGCGAGCTGGGGTCATTACTTCAGTGACGATGTTGTCGATCAGGCACTCCATGCCCTGATGCATGGCCGTGGTGCCGTCCTGGAAGGTGGGCCAGGAGCGGGCAAGGCCGCGCTGGCTACCACCGTGCTGGGACGCATAGGCCCCAGCGTCCACGTGATCCAACTGGATCGGCACGCGCTGGGACTCGAGGGCGAGGGCGTGGGGGCTCTGCTGTCCGGGCTTTCGGCTGTGGACCCGGCGGGCAGGCGCACGATCATGGAAGCCGTCCGCGAGCAGATCGCGACCTCCTCGGACGGGCACCCGGCGGTGCTCTTCATTCCCGACGACGCAGTATTGTGCGACGACATGACTAGGGTGCTGGCGGGCCTGGCCCTGTCCGGCGCGTTTTCGATCCTGTTGATAGCACGGAATGGCGGAGACGCGAATGTCCCTAAGCTCGTGCAGTCCGTGCGCTTGGAACGGATCCACCTTCAATCGCTCTCACTCGATGAAACCCAGATGATGTTACGCCGTGTGCTGGGTGGGGAACACAGCCGGGCAGCCGCCTTCGCCTTGTGGTCGGGGGCCGCAGGGCACCGCAGGCTACTGGAAGCATTGGCCAGAGACTGGCACGATTCGGGTTTCCTTTCCTTCTCCCACGGGGTGTGGGTGGTGGCGGGAAATCACTGGTCCGTCGGCAAGCGGACCCGCAGGGTCTGGCAGGATCTGCTCGCGGACCTGACCCACGAACAGCGAGAGGTCGTTGAATTGGTTGCCCTGGCCCACAGGATCCCTTTGCGCGAACTGCTGGTCGTGGTGTCCGCTCGGGACATAGACATCGTCCACGGGCTTGGTTTTCTTGAATTCGGCGGGGGCCATTTGCGACGAGTCACGTTGCGCGGAACCTGTTCTGCTCCAGCAGTAGCCGAAGAGGTTCCGCCCGGACGCGCGGCTATCTTGCTCGAGCGGCTTCGGACCAAGGCCACCGTCCCTCGGCCCGTAGAGGCCATCGTCCTCTATTCTTGGCAGGTTGCAGCGGGAATCACCCCCACGGACGAATTGGCCGTTGAAGCGGCGGAACACTGTCTGAGTATGGGGGACGTGCCCGGCGCCCTCGGTTTCCTGAACGACGCCACGGACATAGCCCCCGACGCCAAATACCTCGATACCTATTTACGTACCCTGCAAGGTGCCGGATACAGGGAGCGCGCCAATGAAGTATTGGAGCAGCACGCCTTGGCAAACTGGGCCTTTGACAGCAGCGGCTCCGATATCGACCACTTGGCTGGTTTCTTGGCTTCCCGGTACGAATTTGAAGTCGCCCTGACCTCCATGCAGATGACTGCCGAGGCCCGCAACGAGGCCGACGAGGTGTTGCACGAGGTCCTCTTGGGGATCATCGCGCGGATCGGTGAGGCCCTGCAAGCTCAGGAAGCCGAGCCGCAGGTGCTGAAAGAACGTGCCGCGACAGCCAGCCTCCGCCTGTTGGAGTTGGCTATCCGGCGCGGCCAACCGTCCTGGTGTGCCGCATTCCAGTATGCGCCCTCCGGCTTAGACGGGCACCGACTGTGGCGGTGGCAGTTGCTGTTGAACTCCGCCGCAGTGTCAGCCGGTGAGGTGAATATCGGCATCCAGCGCGGACGTGAACTGACCCTACTTGTCCACCACATGGCCTGGCCCGGGACCCAGCGGCAGGCTACCCGCGTCAACCTGTTCGGACTGTACATGGTGGCGGGGGAATGGGCGGCTGCGGCCGGCGTCGTCGAAGGATTCTGGGTTGGCGGGTACGAATCCAGTCGCGCCGATGATGCCAATAGTTTCTTCTCGGGGGTCGTACTGGCCCTCCAAGGTCATTCCCACGAGGCACTGGCCCACTTGAAAAACGACCTGGTCCAACGCCGGGTCTTCGACGCAGAGCGCGTTTACGGACTCGGATTGGCAGCGGCTGCATATGCCAGTGCCCACCTCGGGGACGTCGAGGGCGCCGAGCGGTTTCTGTATGCGCTGGATGAGGCCGAGGCCGCACCCCGACGACCCGAGATGCTGGTGATGCGGTCTATCGCGCACCTTCGGGCCTTGACCGTCGTGGAGCAAGGGAGCGTCGAGGAAGGAATCGACGCTCTCATGTCCGCCGCGCAGGAAGATCGGGCCGCTGGTCGGACTTCGTGGGAATTGCTGGCCCTGTCCGCTGCCGCGCGGCTTGGCCACGAGCCGGCATTCGTATTACTCGAAGCGCGCGCGGAAGCCTCAACCGGACGGTTCGCGGCTGCCTGTAGCCAATACGCAAAGGCACACCGAAACCGGGATCAATCGGCGATGCATGCCGCGGTTCGGGCCTTCGAACTGCTGGGACATCCTGGTATCGGGGCAGCGACCGACAAAAAAGGACCATCAAGGAGCCCGAGAACACGCAAGGTAAAGCTGGGCGCGGGTGACCACGTGGGTCCCGCTCGATCTGCAGCCCCGGACGCCCCACGGCGGCTGATCGAGTCTGTTGCCGCGTCTCTGCCTTGCGCCCTCACTGCCCGCCAGATGGATATCGCACGGCTTGCCGCCGACGGTAAAAGCAATAAGGGCAT
>JBBSRM010000237.1:0-3779 GCA_038243055.1 Actinomycetales bacterium | reverse complement strand
TTCGCGTAGGGCGTGAAGGCCAGCACGATCGCCACGAAGAAGGTGATCAGCAGCAGGTACTGCCAGTAGGCGCCGAACCATTTGGCGGCGCCGCTGAAACCCGAATTGATGACGTTGGCGGTCCAGTCGGGGAAGCCAAGGCTCGCCGCCACGAAGAGGACGACGATGCCGATGGTGATGCCGGCGACCTTGCGGTCCAGGCCCTCCGCCAAGGCGGAGGGAGGCGCATCGGCCTCGGGGGTGGACAGATTGGTGGGCTCAGGCATGTGTGTCTCACTTAGCTGATTGAACGCAGCCGGGTGCGAAGCGACTACCGAATAATGTTCTTGGAGACCCGCGCCATGGTGCGCGTTCTGCATGCGGACTGCGACACAGTCCGGGCACCCGGGTCAGGAAGGAGTTTTCCGGGAATGCTCCCGGAAAATGGCGAACATATAAGATAGCATTTTTTCCTTTGTTGAAGCTAATCGGTCTTCTGCCACGCCTCTCGTCAGACGACGAAAATGCCTTCGGCGACCCCCTGGGTGCAGGGGGCCGCCGGAGGCATTGTCGCGAGCTGGAGGAGACTAGCTCCAGATATCGTCTCCGCGCAGCGCGGCGTCGGCGCCGCCGTCGGCGTAGATCGTCTGACCGGTGACGTGGGTATTCTCTTCGCTGGTCAGCCAGGCCAGCAGCCGGGCCAGCACGATCGACTCCGAGTGGTAGTTCAACGGCATCGGTACGTGCTGATCCACCATTTCGCGGCCCTGGGGGGTCGAGAGCAGCTCTTCGGTCATCGGGGAGACGACCGTGCCCGGTGCAATCGCATTAAGCGGTATGCCTGCGCCGGCGTACCGCTCGGTGATGCATTCGCGACGCACCCAGCGAGAGAGGGCCCGCTTGCTGGAGGGGTAGTTCAGATAGGCTTCGCCGGGTCCGGCTTCGGCGAGTGCGGTGCCGATTTCCACGGCACGGTCCTCGTCCCCGGCGAGCAGTGCTTCGACCAGCTCGGGAGAGTTGGGCTGGAGCGAGGCCATGGAGCTGACGACGACGGCGCGCGGGGTTTCGCTTTTGGCCAGGGTCGGTGCCAGCTGATCGAGGAACTCGGTGACACCGAAGTAGTTGACCTTCACGGTCAGCGGTTTGGGCATGGAGATCCCGGCGCAGGCGATGACGGCGTCGATGCGGCCTTCGGCGAGGTCGATGGCGCGTTCGACGCCGGAGGTGCGGCCTTCGGGGGTGCTCAGATCGGCATCGATCTCGGCCCCCTTCAGGTCCACGCCGATCACGGTTTCACCGCGTTCGCGCAGCAATTGCGCGGTGGCGGCTCCGATGCCCGATCCTGCTCCGGTGATGACATAGGTGCGGCTCATGGTGTTTCTCCCGTGGTGGTTGGTTCGGTGGTGATTGGCTCGGTGGTTCCGAGCGTTGCGGCAAAGGAGGTGGAGGCCGTGGCAAAGCGCTCCAGCAGGATCACGAAGCTGCGGCGGTCCGCCTCGCTCCAGCCCTCGAGTAGTTCGTCGACCATCCCGTCCCCGGCTTTCACGAAGGCCGCGGCGGTCCGGTCACCGGCGGGGGTCAACTGCACGCGGTGGGCCCTGGCATCGTCGGGGTCCGGAGCGCGAACAACCAGTCCGGTCTCGGAGAGCCGTCGGATGATCTTGCTGATGTTGGAGGCACCGGTGACGAGATGGGTCGCCAACGCCGAGGGGCGCTGGGGGCCCCGCTTGGCCAGGAGGGTGACAACAATGATGGCCGAGGAATCCAGTCGGACCCCCTCGCGGGCTGCAACACCGGTGAGGAACCCCGGTGCCGTCCATTCGGCCAGGATCCGGTTCAGTGCCGAGATCAGCTCCGAGCCGTACTCGGCTTCGTTAGTCGTCATGGACGGTCCCACCATCGACGGGCAGCACGACGCCGGTCACGAAACTGGCTTCGTCGCTAAGCAGCCAGGCCACTGCGTTGGCGATCTCCTCGGGCTGGCCCAGCCGCTTCATCGGGATCTTGGAACTGTGCTCCGCCTTGGCATCCTCAGGTAAGGAGGCCAGCGAGGCCGTCTCGATGGCACCGGGGGCCACGGCATTCACCCGGATGCCCGCTTCGGCTGCTTCCATGGCGACGCTGCGGGTCAGACTGACCACACCGTGCTTGGAGGCCCCGTAGGGAGTGAGCATCGGCGTGGACTGCACTCCGGCGATCGAGGCGACGTTGACGATGGAGCCGCTTCCCTGGGAGCGGAAGTGACCCATTTGCGATTTCAGCGCCAGGAAGGTCCCGCGGAGGGTGACCGACATGACGCGGTCGAAGTCGGAGTTCTCGGTGTCTTCGATCCGGCGTGGCATGACCCCGATGCCTGCATTGTTCACGGCGAGGTGGAGCCCGCCGAAGGTCTTCACGGCGAAGTCGATCAGGCCGGCGACTTCCTCCGGATCGGCGACGTTGGCCCGCTGGTAGGCGGCCCGTCCCCCGGCTTTCTTGATCTCGGCGACCACCGCTTCACCGGCTTCGTCGTTGATGTCCGAGACGACGACTGCAGCGCCTTCGGCGGCCAGTCGTGCGGCGATGGCCTTGCCGATTCCCGCACCGGCGGCCGTCACCAGTGCCACGTTGTTTTCGAAAAGCATGTTCATCCCTACTTCCCGGTCGCTGCCTTTTGCAGTGGCCTTACTTGATGTCCTGACGACAGGTTATCATCAATACTGTCTCGACGACAGTAATCGCGGAAAACATCCGGTCAGGACCCGGTATTGAGCTCGAGGAACCGACTCAAGACCGGGGAGGGAAAGGCGTCGCCGCGGTAGACCAACCCGATGGGACGGCTGACCCGGTGGTTGAAACTGCCCATCCGGGCACCGCTGGCGTGGGTGGCTTCGGCCAGGATCCGCGGGACCACGGTCAGTCCCCCGGCGGCGACCGCCAGGTGGATCAGCGCATCGCGTTGGGTGGTCATGATGACCCGGGGCGGCTGGACACCCAATTGCGCATAGACCGCGTCGGTGACCGAACGGGTGGAGGTGCCGCGCGGCAGGGTCACCAGGGTCCGTTCGGCCAGCATCGCGGCATCCACGTCCACCGACGTCCCAGCGTGCAGGTCGGCGGATTCGTCGGCTCCGGCCAGGACGGCCACGAACTCCTGGCCTTCGAGCTGCACGACGGAGAGGTCATCGCCCACATGGGAGATGTCCCCGACGGCGACGTCGAAGCGGGCCAGCCGTACGGCATCCACGAGTTCCTGGGGGTCATCCACGCCGGTGACCTCGACGCGGACGTCCGGATGGCGCTGATGGAACCTGCCCATCAGCCCCGGAACATGGGTGGACACCAGGGACGGCAGGCCGGCGATCTTCAGGGTCCCGGCGGTCAGGCCGCGCGTCGATTGCGTGACGGCCCGGACTTCGGCCACCTCGCGCACCATCCGCCGGGCCGGGGCCAGGATGTCGCGCCCGAAGTCGGTGATCATCATCTTCCGTCCCACCTTGGCGAAGACTGGAACTCCCAATGACTGTTCCAGGTGCTTGATGCGCTTCGAGAGAGAGGGCTGGCTGATCTGCAGGAGATCGGCTGCGGCCGCGTAGGAGCCGTGGTCGACTACGGCGAGCATCGCTTCCAACTGGCCGTGGTTCATGCCCCCACGCTAACCCAGCGCGCAGGCATGCAGCGTCCGCATGTTTCCGCGCATGGAGGCTATTGGACGCCAAGACGTAAGCAAAACTACGGTGAGCCGAAACGTCCTGGGCCGATCGTGCCCACCCCACGACTTCGAGGTGGAAGAGATCACCAGCCATATGCCGCCCGGCCCC
>JBBSRM010000236.1:0-3779 GCA_038243055.1 Actinomycetales bacterium | reverse complement strand
CCGGCGGCGACGTTCGACTATCCTGCCAATAAGGACGTCCGGGTGAATGTGTACAACAGCACGCTGCGGGAAGGACTCGCCGCTTCGGTGGCGGCGGAGCTTAAGGACCGCGGCTTCCAGGTCGGTGTGATCGCCAACAAAACGACCAACTATGCGGGCCCGGCCGTGATAGTTTCCGGTGCGGCGGGCCAATCCGCAGCTTTCAATCTGCAGCGGAATCTCGCCGGCACGGACTACGTTCAGGACGATCGCACCGACGCCAGCGTGGACGTTTACCTGGCCAGCGGGTTCAGCGACCTGGTCGCCGCCGCGAAGGTTGATCAGACGCCCGGCCTGCTTTCCTGCCCGCAGATGAGCCCGCGCGCGACGACGGGCGTGACCAGCCAGCGGTAGGCTAGCCCGCAGCCGGGAGGCCTCTAACCGGGTGTCCGTCGGCGTCAAAGACAACGCCGACGCCGGCCTGGATAAATCGGACGGCGCCGGCGATATGGGCAGCGTGTTCCACCGCGTCCTGCTCGTTCCCCCGGGAGGCGCTGGCGGCAAGGGAGCCGTGGATTAGGGGTGCCAGGCTTGTCACATCGTTGGGTGGAATGTACCCCTGCTCCATGCCATCGCGCAGAATGTCCTGCAGCACGGCGTTGAGCTCGCCGACGTGAACACCGAGTTTCGCGAAGGATCCGGGTGAAAGAACGGACCGCATGGCCGGGCCGGGCGGGAGATGCCGGCGTGCCAGATCCTCCATCTGGACGCGGATGTACAGTGCCAGCCGGTCCACGGGACCGTCCAGCCGGGCCAGTTCGGATTTCAGATCACCAACGAACCGTCCGGTTTCATCCAGAGCGTAGGCGACCAGGAGCTGCTCCAGATCCGCAAAGTAGTTGTAGACGGCGGTTCTGCCCACGCCTGCCTGCCGGGCCACGTCGGTCATGGTCAGACCGGGCAGACCGTGAGTAAAGAGGAGTGTACCGAAGGCGGCTAGAATTTTGCGCTGGGTCTGCTCGCGCTGTTCCACGTTCGTCGGGGCGGCTATCCGAGGCATATAGACACTTTACCGCGAACTGTCAGTAAAAGTACGCCACTGAGGTCTGTGCGACCCCGGTCCCAGTGTATTTAGCCACAGTACATTTAGCCCACGCCGACTTGGTCCACGCGTACCTAGTCCTGATGGCTGAAGGCGGAGTCGAAGGACCGGCCGGAGGGGGAGAAGCTGAACTTTTTCAGGGCCGCCAGGGCCTCGGGAGCGCCCTCGAGCCGGTCCATCGCCGCGTCTTCCCATTCAATGGAGATGGGTCCGTCGTAGCCGATGGCGGTCAGTGCCCGGAAGCTCGATTCCCACGGCACGTCGCCTCGTCCGGCGGAGACGAAGTCCCAGCCTCGGCGCGGATCCCCCCAGGGCAGGTGCGAGCCGAGGACGGTGTTCCGTCCGGTCAGGCGCATTTTCGTGTCCTTGCAGTCGACGTGGTAAATCCGGTCCTTGAAGTCCCAGATGAAGGAGACCGGATCGGTGCCCTGCCACATGAAGTGGCTGGGGTCCCAATTGATGCCGAAGGCTTCCCGGTGGCCGATGGCCTCCAATGCGCGGACGGTGGTCCAGTAGTCATAGGCGATTTCGGAGGGGTGGACCTCGTGGGCGAAGCGGACGCCGCACTCATCAAAGACGTCCAGGATCGGGTTCCAGCGGTCGGCGAAGTCCTGGTAGCCGGCGTCGATCACGGATTCGGGAACCGGCGGGAACATGGCAACGTACTGCCAGATGGACGAACCGGTGAAGCCGACGACGGTCTTAACACCGAGTTTCCTGGCCAACCGTGCGGTGTTCTTCATGTCCTCCGCGGCACGCTGCCGGACGCCCTCCGGGTCGCCGTCGCCCCACACGGTGCTGCCCACGATCGCCTGATGCCGGAAGTCGATGGGGTTGTCACAGACCGCCTGGCCCTTGAGATGGTTGGAGATGGCCCAGACCTTGAGGTTGTAGTTGTCCAGCACGGCCAGTTTTCCGGCCACGTAGTCGTCGTCGTCCCATCGGGAGGCGTCCAGATGGTCCCCGGATACGGCGATTTCCAGCCCGTCATAGCCCCAGCCGGATGCCAGCTCGGCCACTTCCTCGAAGGGCAGGTCGGCCCATTGGCCGGTAAAGAGTGTATAGGGGCGGGTCATTGCTGGCTCCTTGGAATTGGCTGCTGAGGAATCGGCTGCCGGTCAGCGGCGGGGTAGTTGGATGAGGGAGTTTTTGGCTGCTGCCGATTCCTCGACGGCGGCCAGCACACGCTGGACGGCCAGTCCGTCTTCGAACGACGGCGACGGGTCCGTGCCGGAGCCGACGGCCAGTAGGAAGTCCCTGATCTCGTGCGTGAAGCTGTTCTCCCAGCCGAGCACGTGCCCCTGCGGCCACCAGGCACCAAGGTAAGGGTGCTCGGGTTCCGTGACGAGGATGCGGCGGAACCCCTGTTCCCGGATGGGATCCGTACCGTCCAGGAAGTGCAGCTCGTTGGGGTTCTCCAGATCAAACCGGAGGCTGCCTTTGCTGCCGAAGACCTCGATCTGCAGGGAATTTTTGCGGCCCAGGGCCATCCGCGAGACCTCAACGCTGGCCACCGCGCCGCCGGCGAGGGACAGCGTGGCCCAGGCGGCGTCGTCGACCGTTACCGGTTCCGGGCCGTGCGGACCGGGCCGTTCGGTGACAAAGGTGTGCAGCCGACCGGAGACCTCGGTGACGGTGTCGTCGAGCAGGAACTGCACCTGATCGATGGCGTGGCTGGCGATGTCACCCAGCGCCCCTGAACCGGCCGATTCCCTGCGCAGCCGCCAGGTCATTGGCGATTCATCATCGGCGAGCCAGTCCTGCAGGTAGGCCGCGCGGACCTGGCGGATCACGCCCAGTTTTCCGGCGGCAATCAGGCTGTGGGCCAGTGCCAGCGCGGGAACGCGGCGGTAGGTGAACCCGACCATTGACCGGATGCCGCGGCCACGGGCCTGCTGCGCCGCGGCTACCATGGACTCGGCCTCGCTGAGCGAATTGGCCAGCGGTTTCTCGACCAGCACGTGCTTACCCGCGGCCAGCGCTGCGACTGCAATTTCGGCATGCAGGGCCCCCGGCGCGCAGATATCCACGATGTCGATGTCCTCGCGGGCGATGACTTCCCGCCAGTCGGTGGCCGACTCGGCCCAGCCGTAACGTGCCGCCGCCGCTGCAACGGCATCCGCATCCCGGCCGACCAGCACCTTTTGCGTAAAAGCGGGCACGTCGAAGAAAGCACCCACATTGCGCCAGGCGTTCGAATGCGCCTTGCCCATGAAGGCATAACCGATCACGGCCACGCCCAGTGGGCGGCCTGGTCCGGGCGAACCCGCCGGCAGGGTGTCCGCAGGCGCTGCGGGCGGATCCGGCTGGGGGATGCTCACAGCGTTTCTTTCAGCGTAGCGGCGGTGGGATCCCAGTCCTCCGGCAGCGGCTCCGCGGCATCCGCGCTGCTCTGCAGGGCAACGAATTGACCGGTGTCGATGGACTCGGCAATGGAGACCATGGCATCGAGCACGTGATACGCAACGGCTCCCTGCGCCCGGTGCGGGCGGCCTGCCCGGAGGGCGCGCGCCATTTCGAGTACGCCGGAGCCACGGGTGCTGGTGGCGCCCACGGAGGGGATAGTCTCCGGCTCGTCCTGACCGCGGCGGGTCAGGATGATGTCGCCGTCGAACGTGTTGGGATCCGGGATGGCGATCGTCGCCTCGGTCCCGGTAATTTCGACGAAACCGGCCCGTTTGAGCGGGGAGTCAAAGCT
>JBBSRM010000235.1:0-3837 GCA_038243055.1 Actinomycetales bacterium | reverse complement strand
GTGGCACTGCAGGAGGAATTGCGCAGCGTTGACTACACCTATTCGGAGCAGACACCGCTGGAACAGGGCTACGACGGCAACGGGGTCGGCGTCGTGGCAGCGTTCCTGGACAAGAAGAGCGGATACTGCACCCATTACTCCTCGGCCATGGCGCTGATGGCCCGCTCGTTGGGCGTTCCCAGCCGGGTCGTGGTCGGCTACGCGCCCGGCCGAAACAGCGGGGCACAAGCCCTTGGCTCGGATGGAAAGCAGTGGACCGGCTACGATCTGAGCCCCCGCAGCGCCCACGCGTGGCCCGAACTCTTCTTCCCCGACCTCGGCTGGGTCCCCTTCGAACCCACCCCCGGTCGCGGGACCACCCCGTCCTACGCGAGCGACAGCCCGGATGGCGGGCCCGCCCCCTCACAGGCACCGGATACCGATCCAACGCGTGGCAGAACCATCCCCGACGCGAATCCAAGCGCCGACGCCTCGACCCCACCAGCCGCCGGGGCCCAGGGATCCGGGAACGACGACGGGACTTCCGCCGCGATGCCGGCACTGCTGGCTCTGGCGGTGCTGCTGGGGCTCTTCGGCCCTTTCGGGATCCGCCGTTGGCAACGGGCCCGCCGGATCCGCCGCATCCACCGGGCCACCGACTGGCGCGATGCCGTGGCCGGCGCCTGGGAAGAACTACTGGCCCTGGGCCGGGACTATGGGCTGGCCCAACGCCCCCAGGAAACCGACGCCGACTATGCCGCCCGGCTGCAGGAGCACCTGCCCGATGCCGCCCCGGAGGTGCAACGGCTCCGTGAAGCCTTCGAACGGGCGACTTTCTCCCTCGACGCGCAGCCGCACCGCCAGCTGGTCCCACGCGGGCCGGCGACTGGCATCCACCGGCCGAATGCCAGCCGGGAGCTGGCCCTGGACCAGGCGCTGAGCGGTGCTCTGACCGACATCGAGCAGGCGTTCTCTGATGCTGCCAGCCCCGGACGCCAATTCCTGGCCCGCGCCTGGCCCGCCTCGCTGGCCAGGTCCTAGACGGCGTACGGGTCGGCGATGCCGATGTACTGGGCGCTGGTGTACTCGTTGAGGCCTTCGGAGCCGCCTTCACGCCCCATGCCCGACTGCTTGACCCCGCCGAACGGGGCGGCGGCATTGGAGATGACGCCGGCGTTGAAGCCCACCAGACCGAACTCGATCTGCTCGGACACACGGAACATGCGGTTGAAGTCCCCGGAGTAGACGTAGGAGGCCAGCCCGTATTCGGTGGAATTGGCCAGTTTGATGGCCTCCTCCTCGGTCTCGAACGTGGTCACCGGGGCGACGGGGCCGAAGATCTCGGTGTTCAGGATCTCTGCGCCGTTCGGGACGTTGGCCAGCACGGTCGGCTCGTAGAAGTAGCCCTCTCCCTCGCGTGCCTTGCCACCGGTGACGGCCTCGGCGCCGGCCTCGATCGCGGCGGTGACCAGCGAGTGCACGTCATCACGGGCACCCGCGTCGATGAGCGGACCGACCTTCGAAGCATCCTCGGTGCCCCGGCCCAGGGTCAGTGCGCCCATGGCCTCGGCGAATTTGCGGGTGAATTCCCCGGCCACGGAGGCCTCCACCAGGAAGCGGTTGGCCGAGGTGCAGGCCTCGCCCATGTTGCGCATCTTCGCGCCCATGGCCCCCTCGACGGCCTGATCCAGATCGGCGTCGGCGAAGACGATGAACGGGGCGTTTCCACCCAGTTCCATGGAGGTGCGCAGCACGTTGTCGGCGGCGTCCTTGAGCAGCTGCTTGCCCACCGGCGTCGAACCGGTGAAGGAGACCTTGCGCAGCCGCGGATCCTGCATCAGCGGGCCCGAGATGCCCGAAGCCGACTTGGAGCAGGTCACGTTCAACACCCCCGCCGGCAGCCCGGCTTCCAGCATGGTGGCGGCGAAGAGCTGACTGGTCAGCGGCGTGAGCTTCGCGGGCTTGAGCACCATCGTGCAGCCGGCGGCGACCGCCGGGCCGACCTTGCGGGTGGCCATGGCCAGCGGGAAGTTCCAGGGGGTGATCAGCAGGCACGGGCCCACCGGTTTGCGCTGCACGAGGATCTTGTTCTTGCCCTCCGGGGTGGTCACGTAGCGGCCGTAGTCGCGCACGGCCTCCTCGGAGAACCAGCGCAGGAACTCCGAACCGTAGGTGACCTCGCCCCGGGATTCAGCCAGCGGCTTGCCCATTTCCAGGGTCATCAGCAGGGCGAAGTCCTCGGCACGAGCGGTCACCAGGTCGAAGGCACGGCGCAGGATCTCGGCGCGTTCGCGGGCCGGAGTGCGGGCCCATGCCGCCTGTGCCGCGTCGGCGGCGTCGAGTGCGGCCATCGCATCCTCGCTGGTCGCCGAGGCCAGGGTGGCCAGCACCTTGCCGGTGGCCGGGTCGTGGACGTCGAAGGTTCCGCCGTCGGAGGCATCGCGCCATTCCCCGTTGATCAGCAGGCCGGTGGGAACGGAGGCGAGCAGTTCGGCTTCGCGCTCTGGGGTGATGGTCATCGTTGGTCTCTCCCGCGTCAGGATGGATGGGGTTCTATCAGGCCCCACGTTAGCCAGAGGTCCTCCCGGCTGTAAATGCAGGGATGCATCATGACCACCGGGCCTTGTTGTGCATCCGCCCGGGGCTAGCGGCGGGCCTCGAGGACCGCTGCGTAGAGTTCGCGCTTGGAGATCCGCTCCCGTTCGGCAATGGCGGCCACCGCGTCCTTGAGCCGCAGGCCACCGCGTTCGAGTTCCTGGACGGCTGTGACGTGGTCGATAGCGCGGGACGGGGTATCGGCGGCGGCCCCCTCGACGACGACGGCGATCTCCCCACGGACCCGTCCCTCGGCCCATTCGAGCAACTCCAGCAGGGAACCGCGCTTTACTTCCTCATGCATCTTGGTCAGTTCCCGGGCGACGGCTGCCCGGCGGTCCTGGCCGAAGGCGTCGGCGAGCGCCCGCAGCATGGGGGCCAGCCGATGGGGGGCTTCGAAGAAGACCATGGTGCGCCGTTCCTTCTCCAATTCGGCCAGGCGTCCGGCCCGCTCCCCCGGCTTACGCGGAAGGAACCCTTCGAAGGTGAACCGATCGGTCGGCAGACCGGAGAGGGCCAGCGCGGTCAACACTGCGGAGGGCCCGGGCACGGCGGTGACCAGCAGGCCCTGGGCGCCGGCTGCCTCCACGAGGCGGAACCCGGGGTCGGAGACGGCGGGCATGCCGGCGTCGGAGACCATCAACACGGTCAGCCCCTGGCGGACCAGCTCCAGCAGTTCGGCGGTCTTCACCGCCTCGTTGTGCTCGTGGTAGCTGATCACCCGACCCGGGATCCGCAACCCCAATGCCTGGGCCAGATGGTGGAACCTGCGGGTGTCCTCCGCGGCAATGACATCGGCGCCGGTCATCAACTCGATCAACCGCGGGGAGGCATCCCCCAGGTTCCCGATCGGGGTGGCAGCCAGCACGATCTGCCCGTTCGTCCCCTCTGCCCTGGGCTGGGCCGAGGGTGCGGGTTCCGGGGTGTCGGACACGGGGTCGGCAGGATCATCATTCACCCCGCCAGCCTACCGTCGGTGGCGCCGGTAGAGTTGTCGCGTGAGCGCCCTGAAAACGTCCCGCCCCGTCTGGATCCAGACCCCGCGGTCCGCCTTCACCTACCAGGCCCTCTCGGCGAGGTTGCAGGGCGCGGTGGCGCCGGTGGCCCGGCTGACGTGGATGATCCCGCTGGTCATCACGATCATCGCGGCTCTCATGCGTCTGGTGGACCTGGATCAACCCCACGCCCTCACCTTCGACGAGACGTACTACGTCAAGGACGCGTTCACGATGATCTCCAATGGGCACGAGATGGAGTGGCCCG
>JBBSRM010000234.1:0-3890 GCA_038243055.1 Actinomycetales bacterium | reverse complement strand
TTCGGGGACCCGGGAGGGGTCCGCCATCGATTGCTGGGAAACCATGACGAACGGGCGCTCCGGAATCTGCCCGATCCCGGTGAGGTGTTCGGCGTGGACGAGTTCCTCGAAACTGCCCACGACATGCACCGTTCCTGCATGTGCTGTTCGTTCGTCCAACCAGGGGACAGGCCCGTCCAGAAGATAATCGACCTTATGGACTCCCGTGCCGTACTTCCACCGGCGCAGCCAACCCCGGTAGCGCGGACCCAGCTGTGTTCCCGCCAGATTAAGGACCTGACGCGGAGTCAGATCCAACAGGACGGCGTTCGCCGCCGGTAATTCGCGAAGATCCGTGACGGGTGAATTTGTTTTCACTTCCACGCCCTGTGAGCGCAGCACCGACAGGAGTGCTTCGGTGATTCTCCCGGTGCCGCCGCGGGCGACTGGCCAACCCAGGGTGTGGCCCAACCCGCCGAAGATGACGCCGAATGCCGCCGAGAGGGGGTGGGTGAGTGGAAGCGTGGAATGGGCCGCGGAGCCGCCGAACAGGGCACGGGCCTCCGGGGTGGTAAAGATCCTGCGAGCCAGCAGAGCAGCTGGCCAGGCAGCACGCAGTCCGAAGGGAACCATGGGCAGCACGTGGGGTGGGAAGCGCAGCAAGGGACCTGTGATGTTCTCCAGCATCTCCAGCGGATGGCTGGTCACCGGTTGGTGGATGCGCAGCCAGGTTGCAGCGTCGCGGCCGAACTGTCCTGCGGTTTCGCGGGCATCGCGGTGCAGTATGGCGGAATCCTGTCCGGGGAGCGGATGCGCCATGGGGTAGCGAGGGTGGACCCATTCGAGCCCGTGGTCCTCAAGTTTGAGCGTTCGGAAAGCGGGACTGCCCACACCAAAGGGATGTGCCGCAGCCCCGAGGTCGGAAATGATGCCCGTTCCGAGTAGTTCCCCGGATCGCGCACCGCCGCCGGGCCGATCCGCCTGTTCATAGACCGTGACGTCCACACCCTGGTTGGCCAGCAGTCCGGCGGCGGCCAGCCCGTTGGGGCCGGAACCAACCACGATGGCTGTGCGGCTCATGGGGTGGCTCCCTTTGCTGTCGGGTCCGGTTGACGTCCGTGGTGTTGCTCGACCTTAGTCTGCATGGTAGAAGCGTTCCTCCCAGCTGTGGCTGATGATCCCACGAACCTGGTCGATCTGGCAGTCGGCTCGATTCGACAGGTCCTGCAGCAGGGGGACGTCCAAGCGCTTATCGCGTGTGGCAACCATCAGGAGGGTCTCCCACATGGCCTTCTTGGCGCGCACCATGCCCATGAGGATATCCAGTTCAATCTGGGTCATCCCTGCCTTCTGTTGGCGCAGGATGTTCACGGGGTTGACCCTGCCCACCAGGCGCACGCCCTGCGTGAGGAGATGCTTGACCGGGTGGGATCTGTAGTCCAGGGTCCGCATGATCTTGCAGAGGTCTGCGTGGTCTTCGGAGACCTGTCGGGAGAGGGAATTGAGTTGCCGTTCCGCGGCGGTGCCCTCCCAGGTTCGGGCGGCGGCCTTGAACGCATGGATACCACCCTCCGAGCCGAGCAGGTGCTCATTGAGATAGCTGGAGTACATGGTGTGGTTGATGCCTGGGCTGTGACCGTTCACTGATGGCCTTCGTGTGGTGGGGGGACGCGGCGCTAACGCGGGGGAGCGATGATGGGCCTCCTGGCAGGCTCACCCGCGGCGGGAGGGTCCGGAGTTGTTAATAAAGCTCGCCGCTCATGAGGTTCAAGTCAAGCCCCGGTGTCCGTCGGCATCACGGTCCAGCCGTTAGTCGGTGCCGGCCCTCCTAGGCGCCCTTTCGGGCACGGGTCTTCTGATCGGTCTTCTGCGGACCTGATCTCGCCGCATCCTGCTTCCGCTTGGCAGAGTCCTTGGTTGATTTGGCGCCAGTCGATTTTTGGGTTCCCGTGGTTTTTCCGGCGGTTTTTTTGCCGGCGGCCGACTGCTTCTTCGCGGTGGTCTGGCCCGCGGCGGAACCGGCTTTGGTCTTCTCCGACGCGCCGCCCGCAGAGTCGCCGGAACGTTTGGTTTCAATGCTCTTCTTCAGTGCCTCCATCAGGTCGATCACGTCACCGGTGTCGGAACCGGATTCGTCCCGGGCGGCTTCCTGATCGCCGAAGGTGGCATCGGTGTCCACCGAGTCCCCCTCTTTGAGCTTCGCGTCGATGAGCGTGCGCAGCTCCACCTGGTATTCGTCTTCGAAGTCCTCCGGCGTGAAGTCCGCGCTGAACTGCTCCACCAACGCGAAGGACATTTTCAGTTCCTTCTCGCTGATTTTCTTCGCTGTTTTGGTCGCCGGGAAATCAACCTCGCGCACCTCGTCCGCCCAGAGCATGGCCTGAAGCACGAGGACCTTGCCGCGCACGCGCAACAGGCCGAGCCGGGTCTTTTGACGCAGGGCGAACTTTACGACGGCGGTCCGCTCTGTGTCCTGCAACGTTTGGCGCAAAAGCTCATAAGCCTTCGGGGACTTGGAATCCGGCTCGAGGTAGTAGCTGCGTTCGAGCATCATCGGGTCGATCTGGTCGTTGGGGACAAACTGAACGACCTCGATCTCGCGGCTCTTCTCGGAGGGCAGGGCTTCCCGGTCCTCCTCCGTGAGCACTACTGTGCGCTCGCCGTCGTCGTATGCCTTGTCGATGTGTTCGAAGCCGACTTTCTTTCCGCATACCTCGCAGCGGCGCTGGTAGCGGATCCGCCCGCCGTCGGCGTCGTGCACTTGGTGCAGGTCGACGTCGTGGTCCTCGACGGCGCCGTAGGCCTTGACCGGCACATTGACCAAGCCAAAGGCGACGGCACCTGTCCATATTGCCCTCATGGGTCCAGTCAAGCACCGGGACTGGCGCGGCGCCAGCATTTCGTGCACGAAGCTGATCAGGGCCTTGTGGAGAGCTTGACTCGTCCTGCTGCGACGTCTGGCCAAGTACAGTCATTCGCGGCAGAGTGGTGCCCGGTGAAAGGAACGGTGGCCATGTCAGCACGCGCGAACGAGCAGATGGTCGAGATCGCAGGGCGGCGGCTGAAAGTCAGCAATCTCGAGAAGGTTCTCTATCCCGAGACCGGAACCACCAAGGCCGACGTCCTGCGCTATCTGGCCCAGGTGGCGCCGGTCCTGATTCCTCAGGCCATGTGGCGCCCCGTGACCCGCAAGCGCTGGGTCAACGGGGTGGGCACCGCAAAGGAGCCCGGGCAGGTGTTCTTCCGCAAGGACCTCGAGGATTCCGCTCCGGATTGGGTGCCGCGCAGGCAGGTCAAACACCAGGACCATTCCAACACCTATCCGCTGGCCAACGAGCCGGCGGTGCTGGCCTGGTTCGGGCAGCTGGCGGCCTTGGAACTGCACGTTCCGCAATGGAGGTTCACTCCGCAGGGCCAGCAGGCCAACCCCGACCGCCTGGTGCTTGACCTCGACCCCGGCGAGGGGGCCGGCCTGGCTGAATGCGCAGAGACCGCACTGTTCTGCCGTGAGCTGCTGGCCGGCATGGATCTGGAGAGCGTGCCGGTCACGTCGGGTTCGAAGGGTATCCACATCTATGCGCCGCTGGACGGCAGCTACACGTCCGCGCAGGTCTCCGAGGTGGCCCACGAACTAGCCCGGGCGCTGGAGTCCGACCACCCGAAGCTGGTGGTCTCGGACATGAAGAAATCGCTACGGACCGGCAAGGTGCTGGTGGACTGGAGCCAGAACAACGGAGCCAAGACCACCATCTGTCCCTATTCGCTGCGGGGGCGTGCCCGACCTCTGGTGGCTGCCCCGCGTACGTGGGAAGAGATCGAAGATCCGCGGCTGCGGCAGCTCGGCTACCAGGAGGTGCTCGAGCGCGTCGCCGACGGCATCGACCCGTTGGCCGCTCAAGGGTGGTCCGGCA
>JBBSRM010000233.1:0-3895 GCA_038243055.1 Actinomycetales bacterium | reverse complement strand
TGCCGGAGGGGTGTTCCATGGCCTTGCTGGGCCCCGATGCAGCGCTGGAGTGCCCCGCCGGCAGGTTCCGGGTGCCGGTGGTCCTGATCGGTTTCGGCCGCGACGGTGAGGACCTCTGGCGCGCTGCGGCCCGGGATCCCGGAGCCCGGGTGGCGGTGCTGCCCGAGGCAGCCGCCTGGCTGGGCGAGTACCTCGGGGAACGGGCCCTGCATTCCGGGCGGGGGCGGGTCACGCTCTTCTCCGGGGCCACCGGCGGTGCAGGAACCACCACGTTGGCCGTGCTCTCGGCGTTGGGGGCCGGTCGCCGGGGTGTGCGGAGCCTGCTCGTGGATGCGGATCCGCATAGCCGTGGGCTGTGGCCGCTCCTGGGGCGCCCGACGGTTTCAGGGGTGGGCTGGGAGGACTTCATGCGGTCCCGGGGGCGCATCGCCCCCGGGCATCTCGCCGAGGTCCTGCCCGCCGCCGATGGCACCGCCGTGCTGACGTGGACCGGGGGCATCCCCGAAACGGTCCCGCCGGCGATGGTGAACGAGGTCATCGCCGCTTCCCGCAGGACCTTCGACACGGTCGTGGTCGATGCCGGCAGGACCGCTGGGGTGGACCAGACCCTGGCCTCCATGGCGGACTCGGTCATCGTCGTGGCACCGGGCACCATGACCGGCGCCGGCCCTCCTCGCCCCGATGACGGGTATGCCCACCGAAGCCCCAGCCGTCTGGTGGTCACCGGACGGCTGCCAACCGGCGTCGATGCCGGCCGGCTGGCCTCCGCCGCGGGTCTGGAACTACTGGGATATGTCCCGGCCAGTGCTGCGTTCGCCGCAGCGGCCGGGGAGGGACGGCTGGGTGCGGTGCTCACACGCCGCAGCCTGCGCCGCCGGCTCGAAAGGATCGTGGGGTGGAGCCTGCCACCCGATGAGGGCCCTGGAGGCGCGGGGCAGGGGGCCTCGTGAGAATCAACGGGCCTTCCACCGCCGGTGCGCCGGACCAACCCAGCGGGCGTCGTCGCTGGGATCCACGGGCATCCGCCCAGCCCACCGGGCCAGGCCTCGACGAACGCCTGCTGGAGGAGGTACGGCGACGGGCCCTGGCCGGTCAGGGGCCGTTGACCGGAGCGGATCTGGCCGATGCGGTGCGGGCCTCGGGGCTGGTGGTCGGCAGCGGTAGCGCGGCCCAGGTCATTCGCCTGCTCCAGGAGGACCTGCAGGGCCTGGGCCCGCTGCAGGCCATCGCGGATGAACCGGGAACCACCGACGTCCTCGTCGACGCCGACGGACTGGTCTGGCGGGACGGCGAAGAGGGGCTGCGTCGCACCTCGTTGCAGTTCACCGAACCCGAACGGATCAGGGCCCTGGCCGTGAGGCTGGCGGCCTCGGGCGGGCGGAGGTTGGACGGGGCCCAACCCTTTGCCGATGTCGTCGTGGGCCGTTACCGCATCCATGCGGTCCTTCCGCCCATCTCCGCGGGCGGACCGCTGATCTCGGTGAGGGTCAGGGCCGGTAAATCCGCGGGCCTGGAAGCCATCCTGCCCGGCGGCACCTCCAACCCCTGGCATCCGGTTCTGATCGCCGTGGTCCGGGCCCGGCTGAACTTCCTGGTCAGCGGGGGGACCGGCAGCGGCAAGACCACGCTGCTCGGCGCGCTACTGGGGGAATCTGCGCCCACCGAGAGGCTCCTGATCGTCGAGGACGCCCGGGAACTGGAGCCAGACCATCCCCATGTGGTCAGCCTGCAATGCCGGACCGGAAACATCGAGGGGGCCGGCGCCGTGGGGATGACCGATCTGGTCCGGCAGGCACTGCGCATGCGCCCCGACCGGTTGGTCGTGGGGGAATGCCGTGGCGCCGAGGTCAGTGACTTCCTCACCGCCATGAACACCGGACACGACGGCGCTGGCGGCACGGTACACGCCAGTTCCGCCGCCGCGGTCCCCGCCCGGCTGGCGGCCTTGGCCGCACTGTCGGGAATGACCGGCACCGCGCTCGCCGTCCAGGCGGCCAGTGCCCTGGACCTGGTCATCCACATGGGCCGGATGGGCGGACGGCGCACCCCGCTCGAACTGGGGCGGCTGGTCCCGGACGGACGCGGGTTCCTCACGGTCTCCCCGGTCCTGCAGTTGGGTGCTGACCGGTCTCTTCAGCCGGGGCACTCGGCCGGATGGTTGGCCGGGCTGCTGGACGAAAGGTCCATTCCATGTCCCTGGTGATCATCGCCGGCACCATCCTGGCCGGGCTCACTTGTTGGTTCCTGCCGGTCTTCACGAAGCTGCCTCCCGTCCCCGGATCCGCTGCGACACAACCCGGGTCGGGTACCGGCGTTTCGGGGGCCGCGGAGCGGGAACCCGCCGGACGCCGCAGCACAGGACACCGATGGTTCCATCCACGGGGCGCGGCTGCCGGGACAGGCCTGGACGACCACGTCGAAGTGATGCGCCAACTGGCCGCCCTGCTGCGTTCGGGCCGCCATCCCGGTGAAGCCTGGATGCTCCTGGAAACCAGTTGGGGCATGAGGATCCCGGAGGCCGTGGGGCCCGGGAAACCAGCCCGGGATCGGACACGCGGACGGCGGAGCCCACGGACCACGACCAGCGCTGCTGCCCGGGACATCGTGACGGGTTGCCGCGCGGCCCGGATCTCCCACGAAACCGGTTCGGGTCCGTCAGCTGGTATCGAGCGTCACCTCCGTGACCAACCGGAATTCCGGCACGCCTGGCAGCGGCTTCTGTGGTGCATACGCCTCTCGGAGTCCACCGGCGCCCCGTTGGGGGATCTGTTGCAACGGCTCGCCGACCAGCTCGAAGCCGAACAAGACCGCCGCCGCGCCCTCGAAGCCGCCTTGGCCGGACCACGCATGACGCAGAAGCTGCTGGCCTGGTTGCCGGCCCTGGGATTGGGATTGGCCCAACTCATGGGTGCGGATCCCCTCGGGGTCCTTACCGGAACGGATCTCGGGCGGATGTGTCTGGTGGCCGGTGGCGGACTCTGGTGGGCCAACGCGCTGTGGAGCCGGCATCTTCTGGCGGCGGCCCGGCCGCGGACCCGTCGGCGGCGCACCCGTGGGACGGTACGGAGGCCATGACGGTCCTGGTCGCTGCGCTCCTGGCCGGTGTCACAGCCTGGTGGTCGTTGGCCGTCCGTCGCGGCCCCTTCTCCGAACGGGACCCCGCCGCCGGACCGGGGACGGGGCCCCTCCGGTCGGCCCCCGGAACCGCGGACCAGCGTCCGACGACGGCGGATGTTCCGCTGTTGCTGGAACTGGCTGCCACCTTGCTCGACGCCGGGCTCCCGGTCGACGGGGTCCTGGCCACCCTGGCGCGCGACGTGGCCCCCTGCCGGGGCCTGCAGCCGGTGGTCAGGTGTCTGGACTTGGGCATCAGCTGGCAGCGGGCCTGGCAGGCGGCCCCGGCCGAACTACGGGGAATCGGTGAGGCGCTGGCCTTCGCCCACCTCACCGGAGCCGCAACGGCGGGCCTGCTCCGCTCCGCTGCGGACCAGGCCCGCAGGACCGAGGCCAGAAGAACCGAGAAGGAGGCTGCCGAACTGGGCGTGAAGATGGTCATTCCGCTGGGCGTCTGCGCACTACCGGCCTTCATTTGCCTGGGCATCGTTCCCGTGGTGATGGCCCTGCTCCCCGCGCTGGGCTAGCCGTACCGACGGTCCCGCGGTCCTCTGCCGACCGACGGCCCCCTCACAGGACGGGACAGCGAAGAGGTTGTCCAGAGCTTGTTCTCCCGGCCCCCCTCCCGCCTCACGAGCGCCGACAGTGGAGACAGGTCCCGTGGCGGGGCCCGCAGCCAGAAAAAAGGAGAACATCATGAACGAGCAGGACGAACAGGTCGACCCCGGCGGCCAGGCCCGAGCCAGCGGCCAGGACAACACCTCTGCAACCGCCTCCGGGG
>JBBSRM010000232.1:0-3923 GCA_038243055.1 Actinomycetales bacterium | reverse complement strand
GGTATCCGGCTTCGAAGGCCAGGGAAACGACCTTCTCGGCGACGTCGTCCTTCACCTTCCAGACCCCATAGCCGAGCTGGGGGATGGTCCTGCCATCGTTGAACGTGAGTTTTGGTGATTCATAGGTGGTCATCAGCCCATACTGCCACCGCAGCCTCCGCAGTGGGGCCGGTGGCGGCGACTCTCCGCGTTCGGCGAACGCCCCCCGGCCCTCAGCCGGCTTCGGCGAGCGCCTGTTCGGCGAGGCGGACCCCGTCGACCACAAGATCGGCGCGGAAGGCCACGTTCTCCAGCCCCGCCGAGTTGTACCCCCAGCGTTCCCCATCAAGGCGCGACATGGCAGCCGATTGAGCAGCTGCTGCCAGGTCGTTGGCCGCTTTGGACAGGGCCCGGTGGACCGCTGCGTGGGTTCCCGGGATGTCCTGACCGGTGCTGGGCCGTTGGGCTTGCGCTGCCGCGCATACGGCGCGGACCCGTGGCTGTAGATCCGCCAGGTGGTTGGCGATCATCACCAATGCGTTATGCAGATCATCGGCTTCGATGCCCTCGAGAACCTGATGGAAACGGTCCAGCCCACGTCCGAAGCGGTCGTTGGCCCGACGCCAGACGCCATCGCCCAGATCCTTGTCATCGCGGCGGGCACCGCGCATCCGTGAAACCCATCCCATGTTCAGAGGTACTGTCCCGGTCCGCCGTCGGTGTCCTCGTCCTGCGCCAAGCCGGTTGCGAGCCGGCCCGGGGCCATCCGTTCGGGCTCCCCGCGCTCGTTGATCACGATGCCGGGGGCCACCGGGGTTCCCGGAGGCAGTTCTCGCAGCTGGATGCGTCGGGCCAACTGTTCACTGGCCACCTGCTGGGCGGCCAGGGCGGTCTGAATGCCGTGGAAGATGCCTTCGAGCCAGCCGACCAGTTGGGCCTGGGCGATGCGCAATTCGGCTTCGGAGGGAGTTTGGTCCTCGGTGAAGGGCAGCCGGATCCTGTGCAGTTCCCCGACCAGTTCCGGGGAGAGCCCGGATTCGAGTTCGGCGACCGAGCGTTCATGGATATCCGCCAGGGTGGCCCTGGCTCCGTCGTCGAGCGGGGCGGTCCTGACCTCTTCGAGCAGTTGTTTGATCATCGAACCGATGCGCATGACCTTCGCTGGTTCCTCGACCAACCCCTGGATCCTGAAGGAAGACGGGGCAGCATCCGTCCCGGCCCCGTCGACCGGGGCGGCAGGAGACTGCGGCTTCTCGTGTTCGCTCATGCTTCCATCTTGCCATGACGCATGGCAGGACCGTCCCGGCCCCGTCGCGCTCTCCTAGATGGTCAGCAGGATCTTGCCGCGGTGTTCACCGGAGTCGAAGTAGTCGTGCGCGGCAGCGGCTTCGGCCAACGGGAAGGTCTTCTCCACGACCGGACGTACCGTCCCTGCCTCGACGTGCGGCCAGACCCCGGCGCGTACCCCTTCCACGACCCGGCCCTTTGCCTCGCGGCTGCGGGCACGCAGGGTGGTCCCGATGACGCGCAGGCGTCGGGTCATCAGCCGAGCCAGGTTGATTTCGGCCTTGGCCCCGCCCTGCAGGGCGATGATCACCAGCCGGCCATCGGGGGCCAGCACGTCCAGGTTCTGTTTGAGGTACTTCGCTCCCATGATGTCCAGGACGACGTCGGCACCGTGGCCATCGCTGATCGCCTGCATCCGTTCGACGAAGTCCTCCTCGCGGTAGTTGATCCCCGCCACGGCACCGAACCCACGGCAGTACTCGATCTTCTCGGCGCTACCGGCAGTGACCACCACCCGGGCGTCGTAGGCGGTGGCGAGTTGGGTGGCCATGGTCCCGATGCCTCCGGCTCCGCCGTGGACCAGGGCCCATTCCCCTGCGGAAAGGCCGGCCTCCATGAAGAGGTTGGACCACACGGTGCTGGCCACTTCCGGCAGTGCGGCGGCTTCCACCAGCCCGACGCCCTGCGGGACCGGCAGGACCTGGACGGCCGGGGCCGCGACGTATTCGGCATACCCGCCTCCGGCCAGCAGCGCACAGACGGGGGCACCGTCGTCGTACCCGTCCACTCCGGGACCGCTGGCGGCGATGGTTCCCGAGACCTCGAGGCCTGGGACGTCGGAGACCCCTTCGGGCGGAGGGTAGTTCCCCTGGCGTTGGGCCACATCGGCGCGGTTCAGGCCGGCTGCGGCCACACGGATCAGCACCTCGCCGGGCGCGGGTTCCGGAACCGGGCGTTCGGCGATGCGGATGACCTCGCTACCTCCGGGGCCGGAATACTCCACGGCGCGCATGGTGGTGGGCAGATCGACTGCGGTGTTCGGGCTCAATGTCAGGGTCCCTTCAACATGGAAAATGGTGTCCACCACCGAGCCTATCGTCCGCGGTTTTCCTGCCCGGGGCCGCTCGCGTATAGTTCTCGTGTCTGGAAGGTTGTCCGAGCGGCCTATGGAGCTGGTCTTGAAAACCAGTGTGCGGTAACCCCGCACCAAGGGTTCAAATCCCTTACCTTCCGCGTCGATGCAGGGAAGCGGGTCCATCAGGGGCCCGCTTCCCTGTTGTCGTTAACGCGAAAGCATCAGGTCCGGGCGGCCATCCTGAGTACTTCCGAGGCCACGGCATCCGCATCCCCCAGGGTGCGGGCCCCGTCGTTGAAGCCGGCCCCGGCTTCCGCGGCGATCGCCGTCCCCCACTGCACGCTGGATAGTTGCAGGCCCAGCACGAAGATCCCGCGGTGGGCGATTCCGGCGTCGTCCACGAGTCGGTAGGGCTCTCCGACGACGTCGAATCCCGATCCGTACACCCTCTCGCCTTCGGGGTTGAGCATCAGGCGAGGCCGTGCCAGCCCGTCGGCCCATAACTGTTCCAGTAGCGGCGAGGCGGACTGGGCGACCCGGTTGGCGGGCATCATCGCCTCGATCATGTAGTGGGCGGCGACCGGCTCGTCCTGGACCCAGGGTGAGGAGGCGGCAAAGCATGCTGCCTCCTCGTCCAGTGAGAACACCGGATCGGGGCCGATGAACTGCACGATGCCGGCGCGCGCCAGTGCCGCCAGTTCCTCGATCCGCTGCAGGGGCGGCCCGCTGGCCAGTCCTTCGACCAGGGGTTCGAACCACCGGCCGAGCTCATCGAGCCGGCTGGCATCATCGAGCATCCCCTCGGCGACGAGTCGTTTGACGATCCCACGGCCGGCATTCAGGGCACCGATCGCCATCTTCAACGGATCGTCCTCCCCGCGGGCCGAGGATTCCGCATCGTATTCCAGATACTGCAGCACGGCTCCCTGGTAGGCGGAATGGCCGACGAATCCGCGGTCGGCGAAGGGGTGTCCCAGTCCGGCGACATCGAGCCAGCGGACCTCGGGGGCCGCGCGTTCGACGAGTTCACGGGCCACGGTGCGCCAGACTTCCTGGCCATGGACGTGCGGGGCGTCGAGGATGTCATCCAGCTCCGCCAGGAAACCCCCGGGATCCTCGAATAGTCCGGGTGAGACGCGGGCCAGCGTCGCGTAGTAGGTGTGCAGGACGTCGCGGTGCAGCAGCGGCCAGATATGGGCATTGAACCCGACCTTGCCGCGGGGTTCGCCCGGCGCCCCGTCGGCGGCGAGGGCATGGACGGCGTCGAAGGTGAGGTGGCGCAGGGAGACCGATGCCGGCAGGTAGGAGTCGATGCACGCCTTGGCACGGTAGGGAGCCCCCCGTCGCGAGGCAGCGTGCAGGAGCGGTTCACGGCCGCTGCCCCGGTATTCGAGGGCATGGCCCGGGCCTTTCCCGGTGGAGGCGAAGGAACCCCCGCGACCGACGGTCATCGCGGTCATCACGTCGAAGAAGTTCAGCCCGAGCCCGCGCACCAGCACCGGTTCCCCGGCCGGGTAGAGTCCCCAATCGACGTCGGCGGGGACGTTCGGGCCCTGGTAGTGCAAGCCGACGGCGGTGGCGC
>JBBSRM010000231.1:0-3997 GCA_038243055.1 Actinomycetales bacterium | reverse complement strand
TCCGATACTTCTTCCAGCACCGCAGCCGCTGCGCCCGGTTCAGGGCCCGATGCAAACTCCCCGGCGCCCGGCCTGCTACGCATCCTGCTGGTTCTGCTGGTGGCCGGTGCCTTGCCCTGGACCTTCCGCCGCATCCAACGCACCAACAGGCTCACACGCATGCGCCAATCGGCCGGCCCGGAATCCGGTGCCGCCGCGGCGTGGGCCGAACTCATCGCTCTGGGCATCGATAACTCTTGCCCCATGCGCCACAACGAATCAGCCGGCGACTACGCACGCCGTGTGTCCAGGACCCGGCCCCTGGCCCGCGAGCCGTTGCTGGTACTAGCAGGGGCCTATGAACGGATGCGTTATTCCCCCGGCCGGCCACACGCCGACCCCGAGTCCTTGGCAGCTGCCTTGGATGAGGTCAAGAACCGCTTCACCGAAGGATTCGGTCTTGGGGAGCGTTTGGGGCGCGCACTATGGCCACGTTCGCTCTTTGCCCCGCGTCCGTTGAAGGCGGTCGGCTATGTCTCCAGCGATTAGACTCCCGTGGACTCCTTCGCCAAGTACTCGGCCAAGGCCTCGAATTGGTCCCGCGGGGTGAATCCCGCACCCTGGATCTTCTCGAGGTCCAACGTGCTGTTGGCGGGGCGAGGAGCCATTCCGATACTGCCTTTTTGGTATTCAACGGAGCTTGTCGGTGTCACCCGGTTCGCGTCATGGCCCAGCAACGCGAACACTTTCCTGGCAACAAGTTCCCAGGAAACAGGTTCACCGTTGTTACTCAGGTTATAGGTGCCATATGGTGCCGGTGAATCAAGCAGGTGCAGGATTCCACGCGCCAAATCCGAGGCGAAACTCAGGCGCCCGTGCTGGTCGTTGATGACCGCTGGGTCCACCCCATCGCGGGCCAGCTGGGCCATGGTGGCTACGAAGTTCTTTCCGTCCCCCACCACCCAGCTGGTTCGCACAACATAGTGTTTGGTAACCTGCGACACCACTGCATCGCCGGCGGCCTTGGACTGTCCGTAGACCCCCAGCGGACACAAGGAATCCTCCTCTGTATAGACCTCCTGTTCACCATCGAAGACATAGTCGCTTGAGAGATGGACGAGTGTTAGGTCATGGGCGGTGCAGACCGCGGCCAGGTGCCCCAGTGCGGTAACGTTGGTTGCCCATGCTTCGCGTCGCCCCACAGCGGTTTCCGCCTCGTCCACAGAAGTGTATGCAGCGGCGTTGATGACTGTCTTGTACCCGGAAAAATCCACGGCGCCCAGTTGCGACTGATCAGTGATGTCCAGTTGCGACCGACTCACGAATTCGAAGGTTCCATCGGACGGTGCCGCGGCTACCAGCGCCCGACCCAGTTGGCCGTTGGCGCCGAGCACCAGGGTCTTGCGAGGTTGGACAGGTGTGACTTCCTCGAGTTGCGGGTGGGTTTTGTCCGCTTCGGAGACCGTCGCGAGCTCCAGCGCGATAGGCCACGGGATTTTCACAGACGAATCAGCAAGATTCAGGAAGGTGTACCCTGATTTGGCTTTCTCTGACCAGTGCTCCGTGACCAGGTAGCTGTAACCGGTGTCGGGTTCCAGGGTCTGGAAGCCATTTCCGACTCCTCGCGGCACGAAAACGGCTTGCCCGGGACCCAACTTGGTGCTGAAACTTTTCCCGAAGCTCTCCCCCGCGCGCAGATCCACCCAGGCACCGAAGACCGCACCGCCGATGACGGCAACATATTTATCCCAGGGCTCGGCGTGGATGCCTCGCGTTGTACCGGGGGTGCTGTTGAACGAAACGTTGTTTTGCACGGGACGGAAATCGGGAAGCCCCGCAGCCACCATCTTGGTACGCTGCCAGTTTTCCTTGAACCAGCCGCGGGAATCCTCGTGCACGGGAAGTTGCACCAGCAGCAACCCTGGTATTCCGGTTTCCTGCACGCTCAGTGCACTCACTTCCCCGCCCCGCCGTTTGCCGGCACGGCTGTTCGGGAGGTTTGCGCGACTTCCTGCATCAGGTAGCGTCCCTCTGTTCCGGATTTGGAGTCTTCCCACCACCAGGCGTTCTCGCGGTACCAGGAAATAGTCTCGGTCAGTCCGGCCTCCATGTCCCGGTGCTCGGGACGCCAGCCAAGTTCCTCGCGCAGGACGCTGGCGTCGATGGCATAGCGCAGGTCATGGCCCGCGCGGTCGGTGACGGTGTCGAAGGCGTCCGTGGCTTGGCCCATGAGGCCCAGGATCATTTCAAGGACCTCACGATTGTTCTTCTCACCATCCGCACCAATCAGGTAGGTCTTTCCCACGGTGCCCCTGCGCATGATTTCCCATACCGCCGAGGAATGGTCATCGACGTGGATCCAGTCGCGCACGTTGTGTCCGGTCCCGTAAAGCTTCGGCCGCGTCCCCTGCAAGATGTTGGTGATCTGTCGTGGAATGAACTTCTCCACGTGTTGGTAGGGACCGTAGTTGTTCGAGCAGTTGCTGATGGTGGCACGGACCCCGAACGAACGCACCCAGGCACGGACCAGAAGGTCCGAGGCTGCCTTGGTTGCCGAGTACGGGCTGGAAGGATTGTAGGGCGTGGTGTCGGTGAACCTGTTTGGGTCATCGAGTTCAAGGTCCCCATAGACCTCGTCGGTGGAAATGTGGTGGAAGCGGACATCATGTCGGCGCACGGCTTCGAGCAGCGTGTAGGTTCCGACCACGTTGGTGTCCAGGAACGGTTTCGGATCGTGCAATGAATTATCGTTGTGTGATTCTGCGGCGAAATGCACGACGGCATCAGTAGTGCCCACCAGCTCGTCAACCAGGGGCGCATCAACGACGTCCCCGATGACCACCTTCAGCCGCGATTCCGGGACGTCCCTCAATGACTCAAGGTTTCCCGCATAAGTCAGCGAGTCGAGAACAGTAATTTTCGTGTCGGAGTGCCGGATCAGGTAGTGCACAAAGTTTGCCCCAATGAATCCCGCACCCCCGGTTACCAGGATTCTTTCCATGGTCATAAGGCTATCGCCCCCTCCCCAAGCCTGACTAGGTATGTCTAGGATGGTGCCATGAAGGGGATCATACTTGCCGGGGGCACAGGATCGCGTTTGCATCCAATCACACGTGGGATTTCAAAACAGCTCGTACCTGTTTACGACAAACCCATGATCTATTACCCGCTCAGCACGCTGATGCTGGCGGGCATCACCGAGGTGCTGATCATCACCACTCCGGCGGACGCGCACCAGTTCCGCGGGTTGCTGGGTGACGGAACGCAGTTCGGAATCAGCATTGACTACGCCATCCAACCATCGCCGGACGGACTGGCCCAGGCATTCATCATTGGCCGGGAACATATTGGGGACGGTCCGGTGGCCTTGGTGCTGGGCGATAATATTTTCTACGGGCCCGGCTTTGGTTCGCAGCTTGCCGACTTCCACGCTGACGGAGGCGCTTCGATCTTTGGATACTGGGTCAAGGATCCGGGCGCCTACGGTGTCGTGGAGTTCGATGGAGAGGGCAAGGCGGTGTCTCTGGAGGAAAAGCCGGCGAAACCACGCAGCAACTACGCGGTGCCCGGGTTGTACTTCTATGACAACTCCGTGATCGAACGGGCTAGGGACCTACAGCCTTCGGCGCGTGGCGAACTGGAGATCACTGACATCAACCGCCAATACCTCGAAGAGGGGTCATTGCGGGTGAACGTGCTGGCCCGAGGCACGGCGTGGCTGGATACCGGAACCTTCGATTCACTCAACGACGCCTCGAACTTCATCCGGACCATCGAAGCTCGCCAGGGCCTGAAGATCGGCGTTCCCGAGGAAGTCGCCTGGCGCCGGGGCCTGATCGATGACGAAGCCATGGAGGCCTGCGCGGCGAAACTGGGCAAGAGCGGCTACGGAGACTACTTGCGCACTTTGGTTGCCCAGAAGTTCGAGGATCCTTACCACTAAACCATGCGTGGGGACTCTATGCCCCAAGAGAACAGCGGCGCTTCCTTCCCCTCATCGGATCGAGGGGAAGGAAGC
>JBBSRM010000230.1:0-4034 GCA_038243055.1 Actinomycetales bacterium | reverse complement strand
GAGGACCCCGAAGGCCAGCGCGTAGCCGAGGATGAAGGATCCCTTGCCCAGGGGCATGGTCAGCAGTCGCTCGAGGGTCCCGGAGCGGCGCTCGCGCAGCGTGCTGATGCTCGCCACCAGGAACATGATGATGAACGGGAACATCGCGATGATGGCCGGTCCGATGGTGTTGAAGACGTCCGTCTTCGTGAAGATCCAGGCCACCAGACCGATCAGGAGGCTGGGGACGACCAGCAGGAGCGCTATCGTGCGTGGATCATGGAGGATCTGCGCCAGGACGCGTCCGGCGGTCGCCCAGGTGGCGGAGGGGGTCATGGTTTGTCTCCGTGAGCCGGATCGGCCGGGGCCCGGCGGTGTCGCCCACCGGCCTGCGGGAGTGCCGGGGACGGGGCTCCGTCGGATGCGATCAGGGCCAGAAAGGCGTCCTCGGCCGTCTCGGTTCCCGTGGCTCGCAGCAGTCCCTCCGGGGAATCGTCGGCGATGAACCTGCCATCGCGCATGAGCAGCAGCCGGTCGCACCGGGTGGCCTCATCCATCACATGGCTGGAGATCAGCAGGGTGGCCCCATCTGCGGCCAGACGCCGGAAGATGGCCCAGAGGTCCGCACGGAGCACCGGGTCCAGCCCGACGGTGGGTTCATCCAGGACCATGACCTCAGGTTCACTGAGCAGGGCCACTGCCAACGAAACCCTGCTGCGCTGACCGCCTGAGAGGTTCTCGGCCAGTTCCCGGGCGGAACCGGCTAGATCCGTCATCTACAGGACTCGGTCGGTGTTCTGGGCGGGCGCTCCGAGGACCTTGCGGATGTACTCGAGGTTCTGCCGCACCGTGAGGTCGTCGTAGATGCTCAAGGATTGGGTCATGTAGCTGACCCGGCGGCGGGGCTGCCGGGAACCGGCAGGTTCGCCGAGGACCCGTACGCTCCCGCCGTGCACCAGTTGCGTTCCGACGATGCTGCGCAGCAATGTCGACTTGCCACAGCCGCTGGGACCGAGCAGCCCCACCACGTTCCCGGACCTGACCGTGAACCCCAATCCGTCCAGTACCGTGCTCCGGCCGCGACGGACCACCAGGTCGTCGGCCTCGATGGCTGGTGCTTGAGTGCTCATAGGACTCATGAGATGCCCGCCGCGGCCGCGGGTCAACCCCGCGACCCGGCTCCCGGCCCTGCTACCAGGAGGGGCTGCCTACCAGGACGTTTCGCGAGGACGGCCTTCTTCATAGCCGGCACTGGACTGCACGCCGACGACGGCACGTTCGCGGAACCGGGCAATCGACTCGGCCCCTGCATAGGTGAAGGAAGAGCGGACACCGGAAATGATCGAATCGAGCAGGTCCTCGACGCCGGGGCGTGCCGGATCAAGGTACATCCGCGAGTGCGAGATGCCTTCCTCGAACAGCCCCGAGCGCGCCCGATCGAAGGCCGACTGCTTCTTGGTGCGGTTCTGCACGGCGCGGGCCGAGGCCATGCCGAAGCTTTCCTTATAGGAGCGGCCGTTGGGGTCCAGCACAAGGTCGCCCGCGGATTCGTGGGTTCCGGCGAACCAGGAACCGATCATCACGCTGGCGGCGCCTGCGGCCAGGGCCAGGGCGACGTCGCGCGGATACTTCACACCGCCGTCGGCCCAGACTTCGGCGCCCGACTCGTGCGCTGCATTTGCGCATTCGAGGACGGCCGAGAACTGCGGGCGACCCACCCCGGTCATCATGCGCGTGGTGCACATGGCCCCCGGACCGACGCCGACCTTCAGGATGTCCGCCCCGGCGGAGACCAGATCGGTCACACCATCGGCGGCCACGACGTTCCCGGCCACGACCTTCAGTCTCCGGCCGGTGCGTTCGGCGAATTCGTCACGGGCGGCGGTGACCTGCGGCAGCGCCTCGATCATCTTCTCCTGATGGCCGTGGGCGGTGTCCACGACGAGGACATCGACGCCCGACTCGAGCAGGCTGGTGGTCTTGGCCCGTACGTCTCCGTTGATGCCGACCGCGCCACCGACCATGAGCCGGCCCTGCGGGTCCACGGCGGGGGAGTAGATGGTCGAGCGCAGGATGCCCTTGCGCGTCAGCACTCCGGCCAGCCGGCCGTCGTCGAGCATGGGCACCATGCTCAGATGGCGTTCGGCGAGGGTGTCGAAGACCGAGCGGGGATCCTCACCGACCGAAGCGGTGACGATGTTCTCGCTCATGACCTCGGAGATGCGGGCAAAACGGTCGACTTCCTGGCAGTCACCGAGGGTGACGATGCCCACCGGTTCATGGCCGTTGAGGACGACGGCGGCCCCGTGGGACCGCTTGCCCAGCAGGGACAGGGCGGTCGACACGGAATCGGAGGTCTGGACGGTGATCGGGGTTTCGAAAACGGTATGTGCACGCTTGACCTGGCCGACCATGTCGTCGACGGCCTCCCGGCTGATGTCCTGCGGCAGGATGGCGATGCCTCCGCGACGCGCCACGGTTTCTGCCATGCGCCGGCCGGCCACGGCGGTCATATTGGACACGACCAGCGGGATCGAGGTTCCGATGCCATCGGGCGTGGTCAGGTCGACGCTCGTGCGTGAGGCGATGGCGGAACGCGAGGGCACCATGAAGGTGTCGTTATAGGTCAGGTCATAGGACGGGTTCACGTCGTTGAGAAACTTCACATGCTCGAGGGTACCGTTCAATCGATTCCGGGCGGCACCGGCCCGGCACCGGCGGGACCGCCCCGAGCATCACCGTGCCGGGCACGGTGATGCTCGGGGCTAGTCCTCGCGTGGGTCACCCAATCCGTAGATCGCGTCGTGCTCGATCGCTCCGTACCGGTGGTCGTATTGCGGTTTCTGGTAGGCCAGCTCGCCTCCCTGTCGACCGCCATGGGGGCGTCCATGGTCGGCATACTCCTCGCGGACGAAGACCAGCCGCCAGGGGCCGATGCCGATGCGAGCGCCGGTCCGCAACGTATAGGAGCCGCCCTCCGGCAACTGCGTACTCCCGGTCACCGGCCCAGTGGCCGTCAGGATGTACTCGTCATCCGGTGAGTGCGTGATGGTGGCATGGCCGTCGATGATCTCGGGGAGCTGGAGTCCGGCCTCGACGTTGCCGCCGATCACCGTGGTCTCTGCCGTCAGATCGAAGACCTGCGCCGGACGCCCGTCCCAGGCCTCGCCGTCCTTCACGAAGATCAGCCGTGGACGGCCACCACCGTAGGTGTAGTGCGTCGTCGTCGGGCGCATCCGGTAGTTGCGCTGGAACGTGGGCGAGAGCGGGAAGGGCGTTCCCGGGGGAACCAGACTGTGTGTGAGATCGCCGGACGAACCGCGCAGCAGTGCGGACCAGGTGCCGACCTTTCCGGGTCGGATGTGCGCGGATCTGGTTAACACCCGCTGTGCGGCATTGGCTTTGACGGCACCCAGCGAGACGACCGTCCCCTCGGGCGAAGCCAGCGAAACACTCAGGCCCCACTCGCTGAGCTCCTTGGCAAATCCTCTGACCGAGCGCAGATCGGCACGCGGGCCGACCCGGTACAGATCAGTGGTGTCGGTGCTGATCACCACCTCGGTGCCGTTGGCCTTCATGGTTCCGTTCACCGTGGATTCCGGCTCCGAATCGGTGGCCGGGACAGTGACCGAGAAGACGAGGTCTATGTCCAGTCGCATCGGATCATCACCGATCCCGGTGGGGGTCCGAACCGGCGGCCTGGTCATCGCTGGTGGTGACTCGCAGCGTGCCGTCGAACTTCCAGGTTGCGCGCGGAGCGTCGGCTCCGATATCGCGGGGCACTTCGACGGTCATGTCAACGAGCGTGTAATTCACCGCTGCGCCGCGTCCAGTGAGGTAGGACCACAATTGCTGACCCAGATCCGACCAGTCGCTGACCTGGTTTGTTTCGGATTCTTGTGGGGTGCTGGCTTCCTGTGACATCTCAACACTTCCTCTTCATCAGGGGACGAACTTTCGGGGGAACCTGCTCTGAATGAGCCGGGACTGTTGTGGGACTCCATTCGTCTCAATTTGTACGATAATCTAATTATCAACTATTTGATAGACCTTCT
>JBBSRM010000229.1:0-4035 GCA_038243055.1 Actinomycetales bacterium | reverse complement strand
GTCCCGCTGACAAAGATCGTCAATGACGTGGTGGCCATGCTGCGCCGCCACCAACTACGCCTTCCCCCGGATACCGCCCTGCTGATCAAGATGCTGGCCATGGCCGAAGGACTCGGCCAGGAGATCGACCCGTCCTTCGACCTACTTTCCGAGGTCTCCCCCTATGCGCAGCGGCTCATGCTGGCTTCGCTCTCCCCCGGCGCCATCGCCGAACAACTCAAGCTGATCGGCTCGGAGGCCCTGCATCTCGGATCGGAAGCGCCCGAGCTAATTCGCCGTGCCACCGAAATCCTCGAAAGCGGAGGCGTGGACCTGCGCATCCGCGCCGAGGAGCTGGACCAGCTCATGGACCGGCTGGACCATACCGGCAACCGCATCGTGGCCGGGCTGGTCACCGCAGCGCTCATCACCGCGGTCGGCGGACTCGTAGGCAGCCAGCCGACGCGCTGGCATCGTTGGCCGCAGGCCCTCTTCACCGCCGGTGTGGGAGGCGTGGGCGCCCTGGGCGGGTACCTGGCCTGGACCTCACGCCGACGGCGAAGCTGAAGCGGGGAGGCATCCCCTGCCGGCGAATCAGCCGGCAATGACCTGCGGGACGCCCAGTGCCTTGAGTCCGGCAACGCCGAATTCCAGCCCGTAGCCGGACTGCTTCACCCCACCGAAGGGGACCCGCGGGTCCACGGCCCCGTGCTTGTTGATCCACACGGTGCCGGCTTCGATCCGGGCGGCGACCTCACGGGCTCGTGCCGGGTCCGCCGACCAGACGGAGGCACCCAGCCCCACGTCCAGGCCATTGGCCATCTCGACGGCTTCGTCGATATTCGAGTAGCGGATGATCGGCAGTGCCGGGCCGAACTGTTCCTCAGCCACCAACGGGTTCGCGTTGTCGATATCGGCGACCAGTGTGGTCGGGTAGAAATAGCCGGGCTGGTCGGCTTCCGGTTCCCCACCGATGAGCACACGGGCCCCCGATGCCTTCGCCGCGTCGACGAGCCGGGCGACGATGTCGTATTGGGCCTGGTTCTGCAGGGGTCCCAAGACGTTGTTCTCGTCCAACCCGACCCCCATGGGCATCTTGGCCGCCACGTCGACCAGGGCATCGCAGACCTGATCGTAGATGGCGTCCGGAACGTAGAGGCGCTTCATGGCCGCGCAGGTTTGCCCGGTGTTGATGAAGGCCCCCCAGAACAGGTCCTCGGCAATGGCCTGGGGATCCACGTCGTCGAGCACGATCGCCGCGTCGTTGCCGCCAAGTTCGAGGGTCAGGCGTTTCACGGTGTCGGCGGAGGAACGGATGATCGCCTTGCCCGTGGCGGTGGAGCCGGTGAACATGATCTTGTCGACGTCCCCGTGGGCGGAGAGTGCTTCACCGACGTCGCGGCCCCCGGGGACCACGTGGAGCAGCCCCTCGGGCAGGACCTGGTTCATCACCGCGGCCAGGGCCAGTACCGACAGCGGGGTGTATTCGCTGGGCTTGAGGACCACGGTGTTGCCCATCCGCAGTGACGGGGCGATCTGCCAGACGGAGATCATCATCGGCCAGTTCCACGGGCCGATGGCGCCCACGACCCCCAGCGGACGGTAGTGCACTACGGCATGGGTTTCGCCGTCGTCCACCACGACTTCGGGTTCGAGTTCGAAAGCGGCAGCGGCCCGCAGCCACGCCGAGCAGGCACCGACCTCGAAGCGGGCGTTGGGCCCGTTCAGCGGCTTGCCCTGTTCACGGGAGAGCAGTTCGGCGAGCGCCTCGGCAGAGGCCTCGATGGCGTCGGCGGCCTGGTTGAGGTAGTCGCTGCGCTCGGCGTGGGAGTGGGCGCCCCACGCCGGTTGGGCCGCGCGTGCGGCTGCGACGGCGGCATCCAGGTCGGCGACGGTCTGCACGGGGGCCTGCCCGATCTCCTGCCCGGTTGCCGGATCGGTGATGGTGTGCCCCTCCCCCGATGCGGAGACCTGCCCCAACAGTTCCTGGTAGGTCAATCCCTGGGTGGCCGGCTGCGTGCTCATGGGCTGCTCCTTCGCTGCGTGCGCCGCTCGTTCCAACGGCGCGTGGTGGTCGCTGACCTCCCACTCTGCCGTGGAAGAGCTCAGGTGTCTTGTCTTTCCGGGTCCCGGTTTTGGACACCAGCGCAGCATTTCCGAGCCCGTACGGGAAGGACTAGCGACCCGCCCCCAAAACGTCGCCGTCCACCATCCCGGCCAGGGGGTCGGTCTCCGGGGTCGAGAGGTAGCGCTCCAAGCTGTCATCCAACTCGTGGAGCCACGGGGTGTGGTGCGTGGCCGCCATCGTTCCGGTCTTCACCGATCGGTAGGTCTTATCCCGGTAGGTGAGGATGTTCTTCTGCTTATCCTCCTTCCAGGCCAGGAAGATCTCCACGACCTCATCGACGTCGAAGGGCGGGTAGTCGGTGGCCTCGAGCAGGTCACGGATGTAGTCGGCCTGGAACCGTACTTCATCCGCATCGCCGGCAATCGCCAGGAAGCGTTCACGCCAGAGGCGCATGTGTTCGGTGCGCTCCTGCTTCGAGGGCAGCTCCGTTTCCCCGAGGATCACATCACGCACGTACCAGGCCTGCGCGTCGAACATGTTGAAGGTGAACCACTGGTCCTGGGCACCGAGGTAGAAGAGGTTTTCGTTGACGTCGGAGACGACGCCGCGGTACAGGCCGTCCGGGTAGACGTTGTTCGGCGAATTCAGCGCCACTTCCGCGGGAAGGAACGGGTACTTATGCAGGTAGCCGGTGCACAGGATCACCGCGTCGACGTGGCGCGAGGTGCCGTCGACGAAGTGGACGGTCTGGCCGTCGAACCGGTCGATGAGCGGCACCTCCTCCATCCCGGTGGGCCAGTCGTAGCCCATGGGGCCGCTGCGGTAGCTCAGCGTCACCGACCGGGCGCCCATCTTGAAGGCCTGGACGCCGATGTCCTCGGCGGAATAGCTGGCGCCGATCAGCAGGACGTCCTGGTCGGCCAGCTTCTCGGCACCGCGGAAGTCATGGGCGTGGTGCAGCGTCCCGTGGAACGTCTCGATGCCGGCGAAATCGGGGACGTTGGGGAAGCTGAAGTGTCCGGATCCGACGACGACGTGGTCGAATTCCTCGGTCTGGCTGGTGCCTTCGGCGAGGTCATCCACGACCACCGTGAACGTCTGCGACTCTTCGTTGTACTGGACCCACCGCACCGCATGGCAGAAGTGCACCTGCTCCTTGAGTCCCGACTGGGCCATCCGCCCGTCGATGTAGTCCCACAGCACCGGACGCGGCGGGTAGGAGGAAATCGGGCGGCCGAAATGTTCGTCGAAGCTGTAGTCGCTGAATTCCAGCGCTTCCTTGGGTCCGTTGGACCAGAGGTTGCGGTACATGCTCGAGTGCACGGGCTCGCCGAACTTGTCGATCCCGGTGCGCCAGTTGTAGTTCCATTGCCCGCCCCAGTCGTCCTGCTTTTCGTAGCAGACGATCTCCGGGACGTCCTTGCCGGCTTGCCGTGCAGCCTCGAAGGCGCGCAGTTGTGCCATGCCGCTGGGTCCGGCCCCAATGATTGCCACTCGTTGTCCCATAGAATCCATCTTTCCGGCCTTCAGGCCCGTGCATCAGCGCGGCCGCGCGGAGTCACCGGACCAACCGGTAATTCATCTCGACGCACGGCCCCAGTCGTCTTTCGTCCCGCCAGCCGCGCTCTGTTCCGCGGCGGTCCTTACGGACGGTGGGTGCGTGGAATCCGCACCATGTATACAACGACCTTACCACCGGGTAGTCTGCACCCTATTTGTCGGTCATGGCTGGTGCAGCACCACTGCCTTGAGGGATTCGGGTTCCCGAGCCGCCAGGGTCAGCGCCGATTCCGTCTCCTCCAGGGCGAAACGGTGGGTGATCACGGTCTCCACGTCAACGGCGCCGGAGGCGATGAGGCGCAAGGCCGTCGGGTAGGTGTTCGCGTACCTGAAGACCCCGCTGATGGTTAGTTCCCGGCCCTGGATGAGCGGGACACTGACGGAGACCTCGTCGGCCCCCATCCCCACCAGCACGGCCCGACCTGCGG
>JBBSRM010000228.1:0-4057 GCA_038243055.1 Actinomycetales bacterium | reverse complement strand
TCGAAGGACAATGACAAAACTGCGGTCTCCTAGCAACGAGAGACCGCAGTAGAGGTCGAAAATCCCCGTATTCCTAGCGGCGGCGCCTGCAGGAAAACGGGGATATGAAGCGTGGGCCCTACCGGGATCGAACCGATGACATTCACGGTGTAAACGTGACGCTCTACCAGCTGAGCTAAAGGCCCTTGCGGGGATTGAGCTTACCGGCAATCGGTCCCACCACCAACTCGGGACCCCGGCGCCCGCTTCAAGGGCGCAGCCGCGCTACCGCGTCGAGGTAATCCTGTTCGCGTCGCGGCTCGCCGATATCGCTGCTGAAGTGTTCCACCACGCGCCCACCGGCGAGCAGGAATGTCGAGCGCAGGGCCCGGCCGTGGTCCTCGTCGAAGCAGCCGAATGCCCGGGCGGCCTCGCCATGAGGCCAGAAATCGGCCAGCAGGTCGAACCCGATGCCCTGTTCCGTGGCAAAGGCCCGCAAGGCGTGCTTATGGTCCACCGAGATACCGTGCAGCGAAACCCCTGAGGTCTCCAGTTCCGGACGCATCCGTTCCAGGGCACCCAGTTCGCCCGTGCAGACCCGGGAGAAGGCAAACGGGTAGAACACCACAAAGGCCCGCCCTGCGCCGATGCCCTCCAGGGACACCGGCTCACCGAACTGGTTCGGCAGACTGAAGGCAGGTATCGGCGAACCCACCAAAGGGTGGGCGCCGGGGACAGCCGTCATTAGTTCTTGCGACGGCCCACGAGCCTGGTCGCCGTCCAGTCCTCTGAAACGCCTTCACTGCTGGTGACGTGCAACCCGGCAGTAGGGGCGGCGTCCTGGATTTCGGGCACGCCGACAAAACCATCCCGACCCGATTTGGGGGTCATCAACCAGATGACGCCGCCTTCGTCCAAGGTGGTCAACGAGTCGACCAACTCGTCCACGAGGTCACCCTCGCCATCGCGCCACCAGAGGAGGACGCCATCGACGACTTCATGCTCGTCCTCGGCCAGCAGTGCGTGGCCGGTTACTTCTTCCAACGAGTCACGGAGACCGTCGTCAACGTCGTCGTCATAACCCAGCTCTTGGATCAGGTCTCCATCCTTGAAGCCCATTTTCTCCACGGCTGCGGTCTTAGCCGCTCCGGCGTCGCTCACGTTTCTCCTCCCACTAGATGCATATACACCTCCCAAGCCAACACCTTTAAACGGTTCCCATCAAGCGCAGAGCCCGCAAACACGCTCCACGGACGGAAATCATGCCTCCACGGCCCATATGAGGGCCCCGAACAGCCGGTCGTGGACGGCTCGTGGGCGTCGTGGGTGCCAGTAACCAAGGTCACGGCCACCTCCCCCGGCTACGCATCACCAGACAAAGGCAACTACAGTGGACGGGATGGACTCACACCCACCAGGCGTGCATCCATCGTCAAGCGGCCTTGCCGCCGCGACGCGCCCCGCTCCAACAACGGGAACGTCGCATTCCCCACGCTGTAACCCGTACCGAGGAGAAGTTGGACGTGGCTGAAGAGGAACACATTTCCCACATTCGCAGTGGCTTGACCAGCCAGCTACCGGACCGCGATCCGGAGGAAACCGCCGAATGGATTGAATCCTTCGACGGTCTGGTCGAGGCCCAGGGCACCGAACGTGCCCAGTTCATCGTCCGCTCCCTCCTGCAACGCGCGGGTGCCAAGAGCGTCGGTGTCCCCATGGTGACCACCACCGACTATGTCAATACCATCCCCGTGGACCAGGAACCGGAGTTCCCCGGACACGAAGAGACCGAACGCCGCTACCGCGCCTGGATGCGCTGGAATGCCGCCATCATGGTCCACCGCGGCCAGCACCCCGATATCGGGGTCGGTGGACACATCTCCACCTACGCCGGCGCGGCCACGCTCTACGAAGTGGGCTTCAACCACTTCTTCCGCGGCAAGGACCACCCCGGCGGTGGCGACCAGATCTTCTTCCAGGGCCACGCCTCCCCGGGCATGTACGCCCGTGCCTTCATGGAAGGCCGGCTGACCGAAGAGGACCTCGACGGGTTCCGCCAGGAGAAGTCCAAGGAAGGCCATGCGCTGCCTTCCTACCCGCACCCCCACTCCATGCCCGACTTCTGGGAATTCCCCACGGTCTCCATGGGCATCGGTCCGGCGAACGCCATCTACCAGGCACAGCTGAACCGCTACATCCACAACCGTGGCATCAAGGACACCTCCGACCAGAACGTCTGGGCCTTTTTGGGCGACGGCGAGATGGACGAGCCGGAGTCCCGGGGCTTCCTGCAGCTGGCAGCCAACGAGAACCTCGACAACCTCAACTTCGTGATCAACTGCAACCTGCAGCGCCTCGACGGCCCCGTGCGGGGCAACGGCAAGATCATGCAGGAACTCGAAGCGTTCTTCCGCGGTGCCGGCTGGAACGTCATCAAGGTCGTCTGGGGTCGCGAGTGGGACGACCTGCTGGACAAGGATGACGACGGCTCGCTGGTCGACATCATGAACCAGACCCCCGACGGCGACTACCAGACCTATAAGGCTGAATCCGGCGGTTTCATCCGCGAACACTTCTTCGGCAAGTCCCCACAGACCAAGGAAATGGTCGCGGATCTGACCGATGCGCAGATCTGGAACCTCAAGCGTGGCGGACACGACTACAACAAGATGTATGCCGCCTATAAGGCAGCCACCGAGTTCAAGGGCAAGCCCACGGTCATCCTGACCAAGACGGTCAAGGGTTACGGGCTGGGTACCAGCTTCGAAGCTCGCAACGCGACCCACCAGATGAAGAAGCTGACGCTGGATGATCTCAAGGGATTCCGCGATCACCTGCGGATTCCGATCACCGATGAGCAGCTCGAATCCGACCCGGCCTCCCCGCCGTACTACCACCCCGGTGCCGACGCTCCGGAAATCAAGTACATGATGGAGCGCCGGGCGGCCCTGGGCGGTTCGGTTCCCGAACGCCGGACCAAGCACACGCCACTGCACCTGCCCGATGACAAGGCCTACGAGGTCGCCAAAAAGGGCTCGGGCAAGCAGCAGGCGGCCACCACGATGGCCTTCGTGCGTCTACTCAAGGACCTCATGCGGGATAAGGACTTCGGGGAGCGCGTGGTCCCGATCATTCCCGACGAGGCACGCACCTTCGGCATGGACTCACTCTTCCCCACGAAGAAGATCTACAACCCCAAGGGACAGAACTACCTGTCGGTGGACCGCGACCTGATCCTGGCCTATAAGGAATCCCCGCAGGGCCAGATCCTGCATACCGGCATCAACGAGTCGGGTTCCGTCGCGGCCCTGACCGCCGCGGGAACCGCCTACGCCACCCACGGCGAACCGCTGATCCCGATCTACATCTTCTACTCGATGTTCGGCTTCCAGCGTTCCGGTGACTTCTTCTGGGCTGCCGGGGATCAGATGACGCGCGGCTTCGTCCTGGGCGCCACCGCAGGACGGACCACGTTGACCGGCGAGGGGCTGCAGCACGCGGACGGGCACTCCCCCGTCCTGGCCGCAACCAACCCGGCAGTGGTGTCCTACGATCCGGCCTACGGCTACGAGATCGGGCACATCATCAAGGATGGTCTCAAGCGCATGTACGGGGGCGAGCACGAAGACCCCAACGTCATGTACTACATCACCTTGTACAACGAGCCGATGCTGCAGCCGGCCGAGCCCGAGGGCCTGGACGTGGAGGGACTGCTCAAGGGCATCTACCTGCTCTCCCCGGCCACGGTCGATGGACCGCGGGCCCAGTTGCTGGCCTCCGGTGTCTCGGTACCGTGGGCCCTGGATGCCCAGCGGATCCTCGCCGAGGAGTGGGGTGTCTCCTCCGATGTCTGGTCGGTGACCAGCTGGAACGAGCTGCGCCGCGACGGGCTGGACGCCGAGGAGGAAGCGTTCATGAACCCGGGCACTGAACCGCGGGTGCCCTACGTGACGCAGAAGCTGGGGGGGGCCACCGGTCCCATCGTCGCAGTCACTGACTTCATGAAGGCCGTGCCGGACCAGATCCGGCAGTTCGTCCCCAACGAGTTCGCGACCCTGGGTGCCGACGGCTTCGGATT
>JBBSRM010000227.1:0-4092 GCA_038243055.1 Actinomycetales bacterium | reverse complement strand
CGCTCGGTGGAAAAACTGGACTACAGCGCCCACCCCAGCGCCGAGGCGAGCATGCGTGCCCTGGCCGCCGAGGTCGCCGCCCGTCACCCCGGAACCCGGCTCTGGGCCGCCCACCGGGTCGGGGCCCTGGCCATCGGGGATCCGGCATTGGTGGCAGCAGCTGCCGCCGCCCACCGGGGTGAGGCCTTCGAGGCGTGCCGGGACCTGGTCGAAGCAGTGAAGGCCGGGGTCCCGGTCTGGAAGGAACAACACTTCACCGACGGTGACACCGAATGGGTCGGCATGGCCTGAGGCGATATCCTTGGCTGTATGAGTGCTCAGATTTGTGTTGCCATCCTCGGCGCCTCCGGACGCATGGGGTCCGAGGCCGTCCAAGCCGTGGAGAACGCCGCCGACATGGAACTGGTGGCGGCCCTGGGCCGGCACGATCCACTGCAGAAGGTGCTCGACTCCGGGGCCACGCACATCGTGGACCTCACGGTACCGGGCAGCACCGAAACCAATGTGCGCTTCGCCGTCGAACACGGTCTGCACGCCGTCGTGGGAACCACCGGATGGACCGACGAGCGTCGTGCCAAACTCACCGAACTGCTGGCCGGGCATCCAGCGACCGGGGTGCTGATCGCCCCGAACTTCGCGTTGGGCTCGGTGCTGGCCTCCGCCTTCGCCGCCCAAGCCGCCAAATACTTCGAATCCGTCGAAATCATCGAACTGCACCACCCGAATAAGGTCGACGCCCCCTCCGGAACGGCAGTACGCACCGCTGAACTGATCTCCAGGAACCGTCGTGCGGCAGGGATCCCGGCCAGCCCAGATGCCACCGAGACCCTGCTCGACGGGGCCCGCGGCGCCGACGTCGACGGGGTGCACGTGCATTCGGTACGACTACGCGGGCTCGTCGCCCACCAGGAGGTCCTGCTCGGCTCCGAAGGCGAACAACTGACCCTGCGCCACGACTCCTTCGACCGGGCGTCGTTCATGCCCGGCGTGCTATTGGGACTGCGGACCGTCGGCTCGCGCCCCGGACTGGCCTATGGCCTGGATTCCTACCTCGATCTCGGAGGCAACGCCTAAGTGAAGACCAGACTCTGGGTCGGTGGGATCCTCCTGCTGTTCGTCCTCTACCTCTTCGCTGCCTTCTCCAGCGCGGTGACCCTCATCCAGTCACCCGAACCGTTGGCCAAGGGCATCGGCATCGCGGCACTGCTGATCCCGCTGCTGGGGGTGTGGATCCTCATCCGCGAGGTCCTCTTCGGTGCCCGCAGCCAGCGCATGGCCGGCATCCTCGAATCCGAGGGCCTGTTGCCCGAGGACAACCTGCCGCGCACCCCCGCGGGACGGATCATCAAGGAGTCGGCCGATGAGGACTTCGTGCAGTACCAGGAGGAAGCAGAACAGCACCCGGACAGCTGGCGCAGCATGCACCGGTTGGCGCTGGCCTACGATGCGTCGGGGGACCGCCGTCGGGCCCGCGAGATGATGCGCCGGGCCATCGACCTGTTCCAGGGCTCGCCCGATGCGAAGGCGGCCGCCGGAAGCTGACCTCCCGGCCCGGGGACCGATCAGCTCCGACGTGAAAACAAGGCGGCCTGCACGCGGGACTGCAGACCGAGCTTGGCCAGGACCCGTGAAACGTGGGTCTTCACGGTCGTCTCCGAAATACCCAACCGACGTCCGATCAGCTGATTGGACAACCCCTCGCCCAGGCAACCCAGCACCTCGCGCTCGCGGGCGGTCAGCGTCTCCACCGCGGCAGCGGCATCCAGTGAAGCGGCGTCAGCGAGGGGTGGCGCAGGACGGGCGGCCACCGCTGCGTCGACGATTCGTGCCGTGACCTCGGGGGAAATCACCGAATCCCCGGCGTGGACCCGCTGCAACGCGGCGGTGATATCCGCAGGTTCGGCCGATTTGAGCAGGAACCCGTCGGCCCCGGCCGCCAACGCCCCGAAGAGATAGGCATCCTGGTCGAAGGTCGTCAGCACCAGGACCTTGGACAGGGCTTCGGCGGTGATTTCCCGGGTCGCCTGGATCCCGTCGACGACCGGCATGCGCAGATCCATCAGGACGACGTCGGGACGCAGTGCCCGCGCCATCCGGACCGCCCGGGCGCCGTCGGCCGCCTCGCCCACGACCGTGAGGCCGGGCTGCGTTTCCAGGACCATGCGCATGCCCAGACGGATGGCCGCATGGTCATCGGCCAACAACACCGTGATATCGCTCATGCCGGGCCCCCAACCGCCGGAGCCGAGGCCCGGCCGGAGAACCCGGTGCCGGAGGGTTCCCGGTCTTCCTCCGAGGCGGGAACCGGCAGTCGGACCGAGACCTGCCAGCCGCCGTCGTGCCCTGCTGCCGTCAGTTCCCCGCCGAGCTGCTCCACCCGCAGGCGAAGACTCCGCAGCCCGGTTCCGGTCCCGGGTTCCCCGGCATCCGGCGCGGACCCAGGCCCGGCCGGTGGTGGGCCGTTGGTGACACGGACGTGGAGCAGCCCGGCGGCGGGACCGCCCTGCAGTACGACGGCGATACCGGCACCGGGGGCATGCCTCAGCGCGTTGACCAGCGATTCGGCCACGACCCGGTAGACGGCAGTCTGTGGTGCCGAGGGGATCGACGCGGTTTCCGACACCGTGCTGGACAGGGTGATCCGGGTCCCCGAAGCAGCATGGGCGGCGACCAGCGCATCAAGGTCCTCGAGGAACCCCGCAGCTTCCTCGGCGACACCGGAGGACAGGATCCGGATCATCGAGGTCAGCTCGTTCAGCCCGGCGATGCTTTCCTGCCGCACATGGGACAGGACCTCGGCGGCGAGTTCACGGGTCCCGGTGCTCAGCGCGGCACCGGTCTGCAAGGCGATCGCCGAGAAACGGGCCGACAGGACATCGTGGAGTTCGTGGGCCATGCGTTGGCGCTCGGAGGCCATCGCCAATTCGTGGCGGGCTGCTTCGAGAGTGGCTTGTTGCTTGACCGCCTCCTCCGCAGCCAGGGCACGGGTGGCCTCCGCCGCGGACAGTTTGCGTTCCTTGCGCACGTTGCCTGCCCATTCGGCCGGGAGCAGCAACGACATTCCGGCAATCAGCGCCGTCAGGACGGCAGCCGGCAACTCCGCAGTGACCGCCAGGACGGACAACGTGGCGAGGGCCGTGAGGACCAGGGAGGCGATTTCGGTCATTCGGGAGACCCGGTCGCCGGCAAAGAGCACGAGCGAGAAGACGGTTTCCCAGAGCAGGAACAGCGCCGTCGTCTGGCCCATCAGCAACAGCACCAGCGCCGCCGTCCCGGTCATGGAAACCATCAGGAACGTCGCCCCACGCCGGAAGAGGACGCCCACCGACCCCACGATGGCCACAGCGGGCCACCAGGCCGAGAAGGCCGGTGGGAACCAGGCCCAGTCGCCATCGTTGTTCACGGTCAACAGCAACCACATCATCGCCGGATAGCCCAGGGCCAGCAGGATGTCCTCGCGCCGGATGGCACGCAGCACACGGAGAACGGGCCGTTCGGTATCGTCCATGGTTTCATCGTGCCCGTCCCCGCCGGTGGTTCCAAGGCGGGAGGCGAAATGATGGGACCAAGGGATGACCTCCGGTGCATCGATGGCAGGACGCGCGGCAGCCGGAATCCGACGAGTCTGGGGTCATGACCTCTGAGAATCTGCTCAAACTCCTCGTCCTGGCCCTGGTGGACAGCACCAGCATCGGCACCCTGGTGATCCCGGTGTGGTTGCTGTTGCGCCGCGACGCCGGGCGCATCGCCGGACGGATCGGCATCTACCTGCTGACGATCGGGGTCTTCTACTTCCTCATCGGCGTGCTGATGCTGACCTCGGCCACCACGGTGCTCCAGGTATGGGGTGACGGGGCCAGGATGTTCATCGACTCACGCCCGGCCCATTGGGTGGCGCTTGCCGGCGGCGCCGGGCTTCTGTGGTTTGCGCTCAAGGACGGCAAGACGGTGCGCCGGGCGGCGAAACCGCAGCACGCCACGAGCACGACCGGCGGAACCGCGACCGCGACCGCGCCGGAGTCACGGCGGCCATCCGGTCCGCACGGCCGTCAGGAAGCGGCCGAGGAACGGTGGAAGGGACGCATCGGCAGG
>JBBSRM010000226.1:0-4164 GCA_038243055.1 Actinomycetales bacterium | reverse complement strand
GGTGGAGAGCAGGGCCCCGACGTAGGTTTGTGCAACGAAGAGCAACCCCGCGACCACCAGGCAGATCAGCGTCGCCCGGCCGACGAGCCTGACGGTTCCTTTGGTCTCCTCGGCGAACGTGGCCAACGCGTCGAACCCCAGAAAGGAAAGCACGGCGACGGAGACGGCGGCCAGCACCGCGACCAGCGAGAACCCGCCAATCCCGGTGAACGGGCTGAGCCAAGGCCGTTCCGGGCCGGCCGTCGCCAGCACATAGGCGCCGCACACCAGCACGATCAACAGGACGAGGACCTCGAGGAGGACGACGGCGGTGATCACCTTGGAGGCGACGCGCACCCCGGCGAGATTCAGCGCCGTGGTCCCCACCACGGCGACGGCCACGAAGACCCAGATGGGCACTGCCGGGAACAGGGAGTTCAGGGCGATGCCGGTGAACATGTAGGCGACCGAGGGGATGAGCAGGTAGTCCAGCAGGATCATCCAGCCCGAGATGTACCCGGCGCGGGGTCCGATCCCGGCCCCTGCGTAGGCGAACACGGAGCCGGCCCGTGGAATCTCCCGGGACATGCGCATGTAGCTGGAGGCGGTGAACGCCATGACCAGTGTGGCGATGACGTAGACCGACGCCACCGCTCCCCCGGACTTCGCGTCGAGGGTGCCATAGATTCCGACGGCAGCCGCCGGACCAATGAAGACCAGGCCGTAGAAGACCAGCTGGCCCAGTGTCAGACTGCGCTTGAGCGAGCCCTGGGCCGGGGCGGATTCCGAGGCGTTGGCTTCCATGTTGCCATTCTGTCGCAATTTCCTGCCGAACAGTGGTCAGGGCCCCGACGTTGGCCAAAGCTGGACAAACGCCGACGCCTGCGCGGCCTGGGTTTTCGTAGCCTGCCGGTTCAGGCCGGTGCACCACGCCGGATAGACGCGGAAGCCACGTTTGCCAGGGTGCCTCTTCGAACCGGTGACGCCCAGCTCGCGCAGGTGTTCGGCGGTGAACCAGAAGACGCCACGGTGCTGGTCCCCCTCCACCACGAACACGGCGAGCCCCGCTACCGCTTCGTCTGCCGGAAAGGGCTCGGTGTCGCCCTGCTCGGACCGGCGCCACACGGCAACGAAGGCTCCCGGCTTCGTCGGAGTGACGCGTGCGGTACGCAACCGCCAACGCTGCCCGGAAACCATCGCGACGCCTGATTCGTAGTCGCTGTTTTGTTCCTCCGACTCAACGGAAGCAAGTCCTGTCTGCAGACCCAGAACGTGCTCGACGTACCAGTCGAAAGCAGAAAAGCTCATCCCGTGAGCCTATCGGGCCACCGCTTCATCCATTGGCCCGGAGGGCCCCTCCGGGTACCGTGACCGCATGATCACCCATATCGGTACCGCCATGTTGTACGTCTCGGATCAAGAAGCATCCCTGCGGTTCTACCGCGACCTGCTGGGCTTCTCCGTCGTCACCGATCAGGACATGGGACACGGCGCACGGTGGGTTGAACTTGCACCAGCGCAAGGAGCCACCACGATGGCGCTTCTCGATGCTGCGCAGGCAGGCAAGCAGGTTGGAGAGGGCGCCTACCTGACGTATGCGTGCGACGACGTCGAGGCGGCCGTCGCTGTGCTGCGCGACCGGGGTGCAATCGTCACCGACCCCGATGTGCAGCCCTGGGGCACCTTCGCTTTCATCGATGGCCCCGACGGCCACCGCGTGCAGATCCACCAGAAGTGAGCCCTGACCCCGCCGGGATCCACTAGTGAATACACGAACGACACACAGACTTCACTGGGTTTCAACGAGAATTCTGTGACCTTGTTCACGGCCCATGCCCATATGTCACGCGGTGGCACGGGAGCCGGTCTCCCGGCCGATCATTCGAGTGGACCGCGAGGCCTGCATCACGCAATAATTGCCGATCGACCACCGCGTCGCTGCTGTGACAGCGTTCGCCCACCAAGAATCGGAGAACCATGTCGGCAGACGTCGTGGGCCTGGCTCTTGTCCTTTTGGGACTCATCGTCCTTCTCGGCAAGCTGATCCGGGTACGTAGCAAGATCGCGCAAAAGTTGTTCCTGCCGGCCTCGATCCTCGGAGGATTCCTGGCCTTGCTGCTGGGACCCTACGTGTTCGGCAATCTGGCATCACTGGCCGGTACCGACAGGTTCGCCGAAGGCGGCCTCTTCGGAACACAGATCCTCGAGGTCTGGGGCACACTGCCCGGCCTGCTCATCAGCGTGGTGTTCGCAGCACTGTTCATGGGTGAATCGATCCCCTCGCCCAAACGCGCCGCACGACTGCTGGGGCCACAACTGAGCCTGGGAGTCACGTTCGCCTCCGGTCAGTACGTGTTCGGTCTGGCCCTGGCCGTCCTGGTCCTGGTCCCGCTCTTCGGGATGACCCCCATGGCCGGAGCACTGATCGAGATGGGTTTCGAGGGCGGTCACGGCACAGCAGCCGGCATGGCCCCGGTCATGAATGAACTGGGCTTCACCGAAGGCCCTGATCTGGCATTGGGCATGGCCACCATCGGCATCGTGAGCGGCATCGTCATCGGCATCGCAGCCATCAATTGGGCGGTACGCACCGGGCGCACCGAGGTCATCTCCGCCTCGACCAAGCTTCCGGAAGACGAACTCAAAGGCCTCTACTCCAAGGACGATCAGCCATCGGCCGGCCAATTGACCGTACGCTCGTCCTCGGTGGAAAGCATGACGCTGCACGTGGGCTTCATCGCGCTGGCCATCCTCGTCGGCCAGCTTCTGCTCTCAGCGCTTCAGTGGATCGAGAGCGTGACTTGGAGCGACACCGTCAAGGTGTTCGAATACGTTCCGCTCTTCCCGTTGGCGATGCTCGGCGGGGTCATCATCCAGCTCGTTCTCGACAAGACCGGCAAGCTTCATCTCGTCGACCGTGGATCCATGATGCGCATCCAGGGCCTGGCCTTGGACCTGTTGATCGTCAGCGCACTGGCGTCCTTGTCGCTGAAGGCGATCGCCGCCAACATCGGCCCCTTCCTGCTCCTGGCCGGCGTGGGCATCGTGTGGAACGTCGTCGTGCTGTTCTTCCTGGCCCGGCGCTACATCCCGAAGTACTGGTTCGAACGCGGGATCGGGGACTTCGGGCAGTCCATGGGTGTGACGGCGACGGGCTTGATCCTCATGCGGATCGCCGACCCCGAGGGAAAGAGTCCCGCGTACGAGGCCTTCGGCTATAAACAACTCGTCTTTGAACCGTTCTTCGGCGGGGGTCTGATCACCGCAGCCGCACTACCGCTCATCTACCAGTTCGGGCCCTACCCGCTACTGATCGGCATGGGCGTCCTTCTGATCGCTTCGCTGTCCTTCGGACTCGTCAACGGCAAGCGGATGCGACGCTCCGCGGCTGCGGAGACCTCCCCGGCGCAGGGCTGACCCGGAGCGCTGGGACGATACGGTGGCCGACGCCTTATCGGGCAGTGGCCACCAGATAATCCAGCGCCCGGCAGGCACGCCACCCGGTCCATAAGGCAAAGATGGCCGACCCCACAGCGGCCACGGCCCCGATGATGACCAGCGGCTGCATCTGCTGCACCGGATCTGCGTTCCAGTTCAGCGTGAGTCCGGCGGCGATGCCACAGCCGATGGACACCAACCACAGCACGAGGGTGGCGACGAACATCCCGGCGACTGAGTGCGGGCGATTCATGGGGTTCCTCCTGTATGTAGACGACAGCGCCAGCGTATCCCGCTGCCGTCCGGACCGGCCCGCCGATGGCATGATGGTCGCATGAGTGAAACCCAGGATTCCAACACCCGTTCCATCGAGTTGTCCCGCCGGAAGACCGGCCACTACACCGCCCGCAATGCGGCAGGAGCCGAGGTCGAATTCGGCCAGGGCGAGGGACTACTCTCCCCCGTGGAACTCCTGTTGGCAGCCATCGCCGGCTGCTCCGCCATCGACGTGGACGTCGCCACATCGCGCAGCGCGGAACCGACCAGATTCGAGGTCACCGCCTCGGGCGACAAGGTCGTCGGCGAGGGCGGTGCCAGCCGGATGGACCACTTGAATCTCGCGTTCAGGCTGGCCTTCGGCGATGATGCTGGCGGCCAGAAGGCGGCCAGCATGGTCGAACGCCTCGTCAAGCTCTCCCACGACAAGCACTGCACGGTCTCACGCACCGTCGAACATGGAACCCCTGT
>JBBSRM010000225.1:0-4176 GCA_038243055.1 Actinomycetales bacterium | reverse complement strand
GCCACCACGGAGACGGCCTCGGCACCACGGGAAAACACGACGACCCGGCCGGTGCCCCACCGCCCACCGCAACGGGCCGAGACGCTGGTGCCCACCACCGCACCGACGCCCGCGCAGCTGACCACCACACCCAGGGCGATGGGACCCAGTCCGGCATTCTGCAGGATGAGTACCGGCAGTAGCGTCCCGAGCATGGCCGAGCCGATGAACCAGACGTGGGTGCTCCAGGCCAGCGGGCCCAGGTAGCGGTGCCCGTAGACCCAGCGCAGGGATTCGGCCACCCGTGAGCGCAGACTCGCGCCCTCCCCGCGGCCCATGGCCGGAGTGTCGTTCCCCGCGGGGCGTCCGGGCAGGGTGGCGACCACGATCCCGGAGAACAGGAAGCTCCCGGCGTCCAACAACAGCGCCCAGGGCGCTGTCAGCACGGCGACCAGGCTGCCGGCCACGGCACCACCGACGGTCTGGGCCACCGTGTCGCTCTGTTCCAGCCGGACATTGGCCTTCACCAGCAGCCTCCGGGGTACCAGCTGCGGGATGAAGGACTGGTAGGCGGCGTCCCCGATCAAGGACAGTGCCCCGAATCCAAAGACCACCGCGATGACCACGGGAACGGACAGCCACCCGGACACTCCGCCAACGCACAGCAACCCCAGTAACACCGCCCGGCCCAGGTCGGCGATCATGAGGGCGCTGCGCCGGCTGAAGCGATCAACCCAGATCCCGGCCACGAGCCCGAAGATCAGGTACGGCGCCCATCGTGCGGCACTGACCCACCCCTGGTCCTGCGCATTTCCACCCAGAGTCGCCAGGACCAGGACGGCGAGCGCGACGGAAGTGACGTAGGTGCCGAAGTCCGAGACGGTGGAAGCTGCCCAGAAACGCACGAACGGCGCATGGTGGCGCAATCGTCCGGAACCACGTTCGGCGCTCATGACTCCGAGGCTACTTCAGGGAGCACCTGCCCACCCCGCATGCGCTGAGCACATCGGTCCGCAGCCCGGCCTCGGGCACGAGGGCTACACCCCGGCCACCGTTTCCTGAATCCGCCCCCTGCCTGGGTCACGGATTCAGGTGTGGTGCTGGCCGATTCTTCATCGTCCAACGCCACGGTCGCGGTGGCCCGGGGTGTCAACGAGGCGCAACCTGCCGTCGTTGCGACGCCCGGAGCTGCCTAGAACATGGGTGCGAATTTCATGTCGGTCTCCATGGAGGCCAGGCTGCTGCGATGACGTCCGCCATGATCCAACGCTAGGACCCGGTGAACAACGGAACCAGCGAGGCGTCCTCCTGCCTTCCGTGTCAGAAACACGTGTTCGCCTCACTCGGATACTCGGATCCCGTGGGCCGGACAGACGACGTTTCCCGTGCCGCTGGCCCCGGCTCTTCAGCCGCCGAACCCGGGCTCGTACTTCCACCCTTCCGCGAAGAAGTGCCGTTGCCCCAGAGGGTGGCCTGGATGGTTCTCCAGCCATGCCTCCTGGGCGGCGATCAATTCGGCGGTCGCATCCCAGGTTTCCCTGGTCGAGGGCGGGTGCACTCCGGCGTCCCGGGCGATGGAACGCAGTTCCTGCTCCGTGTACTCGGCCAGTTCCTCGGGCCCCAGATGGCGGTCCCAGAGGTAGCGTGCGAGTTTCTTGGCCTTGGTAGCGCGGTTGTTCATCGCGCGCACGCTGGTCCGGAAGGTACTGGGGTCCTGGCTCATACCGCATTCCTCTCACCGGGGCGCAAAGGATGCAGCCTACCAAGCGAACACGGGCAGGCGGAGCATGATCCGGGCCCGGGCTCACCCCCAGAGCGCCGAGTAGCCCCTGATCCAGCCACCGGCGATGCCCAGGCCCAACACCACCGCCAAGACGCTGAGCACACCTGCCGCCATGGTCCAGTCGGCCCGTTGGAGCCTGCTGGGCTTCCAAGTGGTTCGTGGAGCCAGCCCGAGGCCGCGGGACTCCATGGACTGGGCCATGCGCTCACCCCGGCGCAGGGAGACCACCAACAGGGAGAAGGCGCCTTGTCCGAACTCCCGGATCCTGGGCCGCCGGACACCCTGTGACGGTTCGGGAGCCCGCACGGCATGGGCCTGTCTGATCGTCTGCCAGGTGCCGGGCATGTCTTGGAGCATCTGGTATCCGGCCAGGATCGCATGGGACAGCCGCGGGCCCAGACGAGCCTGCTGATGCAGACTATCCGTCAGGGCCACGGCATCGGTGGAGAAGACGAAGCCGATCGACAGCACCCCGAGGACGAAGGTGCGCAGGGCCAGAGAAGCCCCCAGGTTCACCCCTTCCACCGAGGCCTGCAGGCCCAGGAACGTGAACAGTTCCTCCCCCGGCCGGGTGATGGCATTGATCATGAGCATCCCGAGGGCGAACCCGATGAACGGTATATGGGCCAGCAACAGCATCCGTGGCGGCGGTCTGCCCCAGATCAACACGGAGGCCAGTGCCAACGGATACAACAGGGCTGGGGTCAGCGGGTCAAAAACGAAGAGCATGGCGAAGGAGACCACGAACAACAAGGCGAGCTTCATCGTCGGGTTGCGCCGCCCCAGCGGCGAGGTAGTGACGACCCAGGGCAAAGGACCGGCGCTCACGGTTGCACCTCCATCCGTGTCGCATGGGAAACTTCCCGATCCAGACCATCCAGGATGGCCCTGATCGCCTCCGGGCGGTCCTGGGCCTCCAGCAGCCAGTCCAGCAACGGGGGCAGGACGATCCCTGCCCGGGCCAGGACTTCCCGCTTGCGCAGGACCTCGAAGATCGGTCCGTCGGCAATGATCGTGCCGTCGGCGATGACGATTGCCCGGTGGGCCAGAGTGGCGATACTGCGCAGGTCGTGGCTGGAAAACAGGATCGCTTGTCCTCCGGCCGCGGCGTCCCGGAAGGCTCCCATCATCGAGATGGTGGCCTTCCGGTCCAGCCCGAAGCCGGGTTCGTCGGCTAGCAGGACGCTGCGTGAATGGGCGAGCATGGCGGCAACACTGAGCCGCCGCTTCTCCCCGCCCGAGAGCCGGAACGGGTTGCTCTCGGCCAGATGGGTCAGTCGGTGTTCCTCCAGCAGGGCGTCGATCCTCTCGCTGACCGGAAGACCGTTGATGACCGAGGGGAGGCCATGCCCGATTTCGTCCCGGACCGTGGTGGCCACGAATTGGTGTTCGGGGTTCTGGAACACCAGCCCGGGGCGTTCGCCCGCGACCGTGCCGGACAGCGGTGCCAGCAGCTGAGCCAGGCAGAGCAGCAGGCTGGTCTTGCCCGCCCCGTTGGCACCGAGCAGGGCGACGATCTCTCCTGAACGTAGTTCCAGGTCGATGCCGTCCAGTTGCGGGGTGATGGCCTCGGGTTCACGGCGTCGTTTCCGTGCCGATACTGGTGTCCTGGTTATCGAGAGGCCCTGGGCGGACAGGACCACACCACCGGGGGCCGGGTCCGGAGCCGCCAGGTGGCCGTCCGCCCAGCCGAGCAATTCTTCACGGATGATCGGGGAGGCCAGTCCCCCGTCGGTGCCGAAGGCCGCCTGGAGTTCGGTTTCCAACGGCGTCCAGCAACCCGCTGCCACGAGTTGGTGTGCCGACTGCTCCAGCACCATCGCCGTGGGCCCGTCGGCCAGCAGGCCTCCCTCGGAGTCGAGCACGATGGCCCGTCCGGGAAGTCCTGCCACGCCGTCGACCCCCGCGTACTCGTCGATGCGGTGTTCCACCAGCACCACGGCGGGGCCACGCTTCTCCACGACCCGGTCGATGGCCCGCCGCACTGATCCGATGCCTTCTGCGTCGAGCATCGAGGTGGGTTCGTCGAGCAACAAGACCGGCGGCTCCGCGACCAGGCTGGCTGCCAATGCCACCCGTTGGCCTTCGCCGCCGGAGAGTTGCCGCGTGGATCTGTCCTTCAGCCTGGTTCCGTTGACCTGTTCCAGCACCTCATCGATCAGGCCCTCGATGAGCTGTGGGGGCACCGCATGGTTCTCCAACGGAAGGGCGATCTCCCGCTCCACATCCGGCATGCACATCGCGGATTCGGGGTCCTGGGCCAGAACGCCCACGATCCGTGACAGCTCAGCGACACCAGTCAGGGCGGTGTCCTGACCTTCGACGAGGCCCCGGCCGGTGAACCGTGCCGCCACCGAATGCGGGATGACCCCGGTCATCAGGTGCAGGAGCGTGGATTTCCCCGCCCCCGAGGG
>JBBSRM010000224.1:0-4188 GCA_038243055.1 Actinomycetales bacterium | reverse complement strand
TGCCGGGGCCAGGCTGATGCCCAACACCCGCGGCGAGTCGTCGTCCACGGCCAGCAGGTCCAGGTCACGGCGCGCCCCAGCCAGTACCGGCAGCGCGAGCAAAAGTGCCACCAGGGGCGGCAAGACCGAGTCGAAGGTCCGCCCGTAGGTCGAGCCGGAGAGCCAGGTCAACGCCTTGGCCTGGTTATGCGGGTCGGTGGACACTAGGATGACGGCGACCAAGGCCGCCAGACCGGCAGATATCCCGACACCGATGAGCACCAACCGGTTTTGTTGGAGTCCACCGCGGAAGGCCAACCCGAAGACCAGAACGGCGGTCAGTGTCGAGCCTGCCAGCGCCGATCCGGTGATCAGCCAGGCTCCGGCCAGCGGCACGGTGGTGATCACCGCGATGGCCGCCAGTCCCCCACCTGCCGAAACGCCCAGCAGGCCGGGTTCGGCCAGCGGGTTCCGTGAGACGGCCTGGATCAGGGCGCCGGCGATCGCCAGGGCAGCCCCGGCCAGCAGGGCCACCACGACCCGCGGCATGCGGGTGTTCAGGATGGCGGTGACCGTTGGACCCGACTGCCCGGTCAACCAGTTCGTCAGATCCCCGAGCAGGAGCTTGGCATCCCCGAGCAGCGCACCGGCACCGAGCAACCCCGCCAGCAGCAGGACGAGCCCGGCCAACACGGCCAGGTACACGGCCCGCGAACGCAGCCTGGCCAGGGTGTCGCCCACCATGGACGTCCCGGCGTCGGTCATCCGATAAGCCAGCACCACCAGGAACACGGCCCCGAAAACCGTGGTGACCGCCCCCGTGGGAACCTCCACCCCTGCTTCTGCGCCCAGGATCAGGCGCACCACCACATCCGAGCCGATGACCACGACGGCGCCGACCAACCCGGAGACCGGCAGCAGCGCCCGGTGGCGGATGAGCCCGCGGACCTTCGACGCCAGCAGCCGCACGATCGCCGGGGCACAGAGTCCGACGAAACCGATGGGACCGGCGACGGTGACCGAGCAGGCAGCGAGCATGACCGCCAACACGACGGCTGCAATGCGACCAATCCGCGGATCGGCCCCGGCCAGCCGGGAGGCATCATCGCCCAGGGAAAGCAGATCCAGTCGACGGGCCAGCAACAGCAGGCCCACCGCACCCAGCAGGATCACCGGGGCGAAATCCCGCAGATCCGTACTGCTGGTATGACCGATGCTGCCACTGCCCCAGGCCAGCAAACCGGTGGTTTCCTGGTTGAAGAGCAGCAACAGCGCCGAGGTCACCGAGGACAGGCCCAGAGCGATGGCGGTTCCGGCCAGCACCAGACGCATCGGCCCGCCACCACCGGCCCCTCCCGCCCCGGAGAGCCCCAGGACCAGCAGGGCTGCGGCCAGACCGCCGATGAAGGCCAGCCCACCGGAGGCCAACGAGGGCAGGGCCACCCCGAAGGCCGCGACGGCGACGATCGCCAGATGCGCTCCGGCGTCGACCCCCAGGGTGTCCGGGGAGGCCAGCACGTTGCGGGTTGCAGATTGCAGACCGGCACCGGCGAATCCCAGCGCGGCCCCGACCAGAAGGCCGGCCAGCAACCGCGGAATACGTGAGGCCTGCAGGACGGCGAGCTGCTGGTCGGTGCCTGACCCAGCCAGGATCCGCAGCAGATCGCCCGGCCCGACGGTGGCGGTACCCTGGCCCAGGTGGACCAGGCCCAGCAGTAGCAAGACGCCCAAGCCGACGGCGACGACCGCGGGGATTCCCCACCGCCGGCGCATCGTCGTCGTCCGCTGTCCTTTTTCGCCTGCGGGGGCAGGCTGTTCGGTGTCGACGCTCATACGACGTTCAGGAGGCGGTGAGGGTGGAGACCAGCGACTTCACGTATTGCGTCATCGAGGAGGGGCCGCCGAACATCCAGATGCCGTCGTCGAGGCGATTCACGTTCCCGTCCTTGACGAAGGGCAGCGACGTCCACACCGCGTTGTCCTTCAGCGCGTCGGTGAAATCCCCGTCGACCGGGCTGCCGATGTAGACGAAACGGTCGGTCTTCAGTGTGGTCAGCGCCTCGACGTCGGTCGTGGCGAGCCCGTAGACGGGGTCCCCCTCCATCTTCCACGGCGCTTCCAGGCCCAGTTCGGTGTTGATATCGGTCAACAGCGAGCCCTCTGGGTAGGGGCGGAGCAACACCTGGCCGTCGGCGACCCATCCGTCGGTGAAGGCCACGCGGGTCCCGGTCAGCCCGGCATCCGCGAGGGCATCACGGCCTTCGGCGACGGCGCTCTCGTATTCGTCGATGGCCGCCGTGGCCGCTTCTTCGGTACCGGTGGCCTCGGCGATCAGGTGCAGGTTGCCGGTGGCCTGGTCGATTTGCCGACCGGCATCCGCCGGGGTGATCACGAAGACGGGCGCCAGGTCCTCGAGTTGGGCTATGACGTTTTCCGGAAGGTCGGTGGTGGCCACGATCAGGTCCGCGTCGAGGGAGGCGACGGTCTCGAAGCTCGGCTCCCCGCGGGTGCCGATGTCGGTGACCGTATCGTCCAGTGGTTCGGCCTTCACCCAGTCGGTGTAGCCCTTCACGTCGGCCACGCCGACGGGCATCACCCCTAGTGCGACCAGATCCTCCACGACGACCCATTCGGTGCCCACGACGCGGGTGGCGGGTCCCTCGAGTTCGATGTCCTTGCCCCGGGCATCGGTGAGCGTGATCGGTCCGGCGGAGGCCGCCTGGGTTTGGCCCTCCGCTGCGGCGGCAGGCGCTTCCTCGGTGGTGCCGCAGCCGGCCAGTAGCAGGGTCGCAGCGGTCAGGACGGACAGCAAGGGCAGGATCTTCATGGTGCGGGGGTTCCTTCGGATCGGTGGGGGTAGGCAGGGGTGTTCCACTACCCAGGTGGTCGAGGTTCGTTGACGGGTGGGTCTAGACGAGCGCGCTGGCGCGTTTGCCGACGGCGTGGGTGCGCAGCCGTCCGGTGAACGGGTCGGTGTGGGTGACGACGTCGATGCCGTAGACCCGGCTGAGGAGTTCGGCTTCCAGGGCCTGGTCGGCCGGCGCGTTGGCGAGAATGCGGCCTTCGGAGAGGACGGCGATGCTGTCGGCGATGTCGGCGGCTTCGTCGAGGTCGTGGAGGACGATGCCGATGGCCACCTGGTGTTCGCGGGCCAACTGGTGGATCAGGTCGAAGATCTCGACCTTATAGCGCAGGTCCAGGTGGTTGGTCGGCTCGTCCAGCAGCAGGATCGAGGTGTCCTGGGCCAGGCAGCTGGCCAGCCAGACGCGTTGGAGCTGTCCGCCGGAGAGTTCGTGGACGCCGCGGGCCGCCAGCTCGGTGATCCCCGTCAGTTCCATGGCGTGATCGATCGCGGCCGGCCCGTCCGGGTCGGCTGCCCGCCAGCGACCCCGATAGGGGTGACGGCCGAACTCCACGACGTCACGCACGCTCAGGCCGTTCGGGACCGGGCGGCTTTGCGCCAGCAGGGTGACCCGTTGGGCGAAGTCACTGCGTTTGAGGGCCAGGGCGTCGGTGCTGGCACTCGCCTCTTCCAGCTGCAGGCCGCCGGACGCGGCATCATGCAGGCGGGCCAGGGCGCGCAGCAGCGTCGATTTGCCGCTGCCGTTGGGACCCACCAGTGCCAGGATGCGGCCGGGTTCCAGCGTGAGGTCGGCATCGTGGACGACCTCGGTGCTGCCGTAGCGCAGGTTCAATCCGTCGGCCGTGAGCATGACATTAGGTTTGTGCGGTATCACGCAAACATATTAGCTTAGCCTCACCTAACTCGCGAACGTTTGACGGAATCGCTTTCCTTATCCGGCTGCCACGTCGCGGCGCAGTTCGCGTTTGAGGATCTTATGGCTGGGCCCCAGCGGGAATTCACCGACGAAGCGGATGAGCCGGGGGTATTTATGCTTGGCCAGCCGGGTCCTGCTCCAGGCGATGATGTCCTCGGCGGTGGGCTGCCCGCCGTCGTACCCGGCATCCCTGATGACGACGGCGCAGATCTCCTCGCCGCGTTCCTCATCGGGGACCCCGATGACGGCGACCTGCTCGATGCCTGGGCACCGGGAAAGGACCTCTTCGACCTCGCGCGGATAGACGTTGAATCCGCCACGGATGATGACGTCCTTGGTGCGGTCGACGACGGTGATGAAGCCGTCGTCGTCCATGGTGCCCAGGTCCCCCGTGCGGAACCAGCCCTCGATCATCGCCTCCTCGGTGGCC
>JBBSRM010000223.1:0-4209 GCA_038243055.1 Actinomycetales bacterium | reverse complement strand
GCCTCCGGGCGGATCACCGTCGACGGCGTGGAACTGGCGGCGTATATCCGCGGCCTCTCCCATGGCCCCGACGATCCGGCCCACGTGGCCTCTTCGGCCCGGAACCGCTTCGTGGGGCTGGTCACCGCGGTGACCGCCGACCGGGTCATGGCGCAGGTGGAAATGCAGTGCGGCCCCTTCCGCGTCGTTTCGCTGATGAGTAGCGAAGCAGTGGAGGACCTGGGGCTCGAACCCGGAAGCATCGCCACGGCCGTCGTGAAATCCACCAACGTCATCATCGAGACGAAGGCCTGAACATGCGCACACCCCTCATCACCACCCTGGCCACGGCGGCGCTGCTGCTCTCGGCCTGCGGGGCCCAGACAGCTGGCGCGGACGCAGCAGCCTCCACGCCGGCGAAGCAGGCCGGGCCGGCGATCCACTTCGCGGCGGCCGCCTCGCTCACCGACGTCGCACCGGAACTGACCCGGGCCTACGCCGAGGAAACCGGGGACACGACCCGGATCGACATCAATCTCGGCGCCTCGTCCAAACTCGTCCAACAGGCGAACTCCGGCCAGCAACCCGATGTGCTGATCACCGCCGACACCCAGGCCCCCGAAGCGCTGGAGGATCCTGCGGCCTTCGAACCATCGATCGCCCTGGTGTCGAACACCCTGGTGCTGGCGGTTCCCAGGGATTCGAAGATCACCGCTGCCGACCAGTTGCCCGAGGCCGGCGCGGTGGCCCTATGCGCTCCGGCGGTGCCCTGCGGCCGGGCAGCCAACAGCTACCTCGAACAGCAAGGGTTCACCTTGCCCACCGTCAGCGAGGAAGACAACGTGCGGGCCGTGCTGACCAAGGTCACCGCCGGGCAGGTCGAGGCCGGCTTCGTCTATGCCACCGATGCCGCAGCAGCCCGGGATCAGGTGCGCACGATCGATCTGGCCGGGCTGGATCCCAATATCTACCCCCTGCTGGTCGCTACCGACGCCCCGAAGTCGGCGCAGGACTTCGCCCAATGGCTCCAAGGCGATTCGGCCTGGAAGCTCTTGGGCGCAGCCGGCTTCTCGGAATCGTGACCCGGACCGCCCTATCGCCCCGGATGCTGCGGGCGACCACCCCCGGATGGCTGTGGATTCCGGCGGTCATCGGTCTGGCGGCACTGGCCGGACCCCTGGTGGCGCTCTTCGCCGCCGCCCGCTGGCAGGATCTGCCGGAGTTGCTCGCCGGCGACGAGGCCCGCACGGCACTGGGCCTCTCACTGGCGACGGCGGCGGCCTCGACCATCGTGTGCTTCCTGCTCGGACTGCCCCTGGCCGTGTTGCTCTCCCGCCTGCACGGTGCCGTCCTGCAGGTGTTGCGGGGCCTGCTGGTCGTGCCGCTGGTGCTCTCGCCCGTGGTCTCGGGTCTGGCCCTGCTCTACTTCTGGGGCAGCCAGACACCGGTGGGTGGATGGCTGGACTCGATCGGTCTGGGCGTGGGCTTCAGCCCGGCAGCGGTCATCCTGGTCCAGGTGTTCGTCTCCCTGCCCTTCTTCGTCGTCTCCTCGCTGAGCAGCATCGAGACGGTGGATACCGACCTGGAATTCTCCGCGGCCAATGCCGGCGCCTCCTCCGGACAGATCCTGGCCCACATCACGCTGCCGCTGGCGGCCCCGGGAATCATCGTCGGGACGTTGCTGGCCTTCGCCCGGTCACTGGGTGAATACGGGGCGACGATCACCTTCGCCGGTTCCGTGGCCGGACGTACCCGGACCTTGCCGCTGCAGATCGAATTGGCGCTGAACTCCAACGACCCTCAAGCCGCGCTGGGAATCAGCCTGATGCTGATCGGACTCTATCTGATCGTGCTCGTCGTGGCCGGGGCCGCGGTCAGCAGGATCTTCGGACGCTAGCCACCCGTAGGATGGACGCCATGAAGCAACCCTTCCGACGCAGCGTCGACGAGCACCGCGGCGCACTCCGGGCCTTGCTGTCCGAACTTCCGGGACGGCTGGGAACCCAGGAGCTGCCGCTGGCCGAAGCCCGCGGACGGATCCTGGCCGCCGATCTGCCGGCACCCCGGAACCTGCCGGCCTTCGATAATTCGCAGATGGACGGATTCGCCGTGCGCAGTGCCGATCTGCTCGACGGGTCGGCACTGGAGGTCGGTGCCGTGATCGCCGCCGGCGATGCCGCCGGGACCCTTCCGCCGGGAACCGCGGCCCCCATCATGACCGGGGCCATGCTCCCTTCCGGGGCCGACGCCGTCGTACCCATCGAACGGGCGGATCCACCGGAATTCCCCGCAGCTCTCGACCGGCCGGGAGCCCGGGCGAAGAGCTGGACGGTCCGCCTGCCCGCGGAAACACCTGCCGGCCAATTCATCCGCGCCGCCGGAAGCGATATCGCCTCCGGGGCCACCGCCCTTCGAGCCGGCACCCGGCTCGGGCCGGCCCAGCTCGGACTTGCAGCAGCCCTGGGCCTGGGCCGGCTCACCGTGACCCGGCGCCCCCGGGTCCTGATCCTGTCGACCGGGGACGAAGTGCGAGCACCCGGCAGCGAATTGGCGCCGGGGCAGATCCACGATGCCAACACCACCTTATTGCTGGCCCTCTTCGCCGAGGCAGGTGCCGACGTCGCCACCGCAGGCATCAGCACCGACGCGCCGGAGGCCTTCGTGGCGGACCTGGCCCCCCGCTTGGGGCCGACCCGCGACCCGGCCTTCGACCTCGTGGTGACCAGCGGCGGCATCAGCAAAGGAGCCTTCGAAGTCGTCCGGCTGGCCCTGGACGAGCACGGCATCGACTTTGGCTCCGTCGCGATGCAACCCGGAGGCCCCCAGGGTGCCGGCATGTTGCATCTACCGGGGGCGGCGCCGACCCCGTTGCTGGCTTTCCCGGGGAATCCGGTCAGCGGGGTCGTCAGCTTCGAGCTTCTGGCACGGCCCGTCCTGGAGGAACTATTCGGCACGCCACCGCGAACTCGTCTGGGTGCCCGCCTGGCCACCGATCTTGCAGCACCTCCTGAAGGAAAACTCCAGGTCAGACGAGCGGCCGTCGTCCTCGGTGACGACGGCGGGGCGATCGCGACCCCGGTGGGTGGCCCCGGATCCCATCTGGTCCACGCCCTGGCCAGCTCCAACGCCCTGCTGGTGCTCCGCCCGGGAAGCGGCGCGGCCCAGGCAGGAGAAACCATCGACACCCTCATCTACGGAGCGCTGACGTGAACGAAACCGAAGAACCAGCCCTGAGCCATGTGCGGGCCGACGGATCCGCCCATATGGTCGATGTCTCCGGCAAGGCCGAGACCTCACGCCGAGCCGTCGCCCAGGCAGTGCTCCGCACCCGTCCCGACGTCCTGGCGATGATTGTCTCGGGGGACCTGCCCAAGGGTGATGCCCTGGCGGTGGCCCGCGTCGCCGGGATCATGGGTGCGAAGAAGACGCCGGAACTGATTCCGCTGTGCCACCCGCTGCCGCTGTCGAAACTGACGGTGGACTTCTTCCCCGATACCGCCGCCGGCAGCATCCGCATCGAGGCCTCCGTGACCACCCGTGGGGTGACCGGGGTGGAGATGGAGGCCCTGACCGCCGCATCGGTCACGGCACTGACGCTCTATGACATGACCAAGGCAGTGGATAAGCACGCAACGATCGAGGACATCAGGGTGCTGGCCAAATCCGGAGGAAAAAGCGGGGACTGGACCGCGGAGGAGGCGCGATGACCGCCGCAACGACCCGCCGGGCGGGAATCATCATCGCCTCCACCCGGGCTGCCTCCGGGGGCTATGCGGACCGCAGCGCCCCGATCATCGGCGACTGGTTGGAAGGACACGGTTTCGAGCTGGCCGAACCGGTCATCGTCCCCGACGGTGAACCGGTCGGCGCTGCCTTGCGCGACCTGTTGGCCGCGACACCGTCGTTGGTCATCACCAGCGGAGGGACCGGCCTGGCCCCCGATGACCTGACCCCCGAGATGACGGCACCGCTGCTGGACCGGGAAATCCCCGGGATCATGGAGGCCATCCGCGCCGTCGGACGGACGAAGACCCCGCACGCAGCCCTCAGCCGAGGCCACGCAGGAACCGTCGGGAAGACGCTGGTCCTCAACCTTCCGGGATCACCTTCAGGGGTCCGCGACGCCCTCGGCGTCCTGGACCCGCTCATCACCCACCTCTGCGAACAGATCGAAGGCGGACATGGACATGCATGACAGCCCGGGAATCGTCGTTTTCGCCGGCATGGCCG
>JBBSRM010000222.1:0-4245 GCA_038243055.1 Actinomycetales bacterium | reverse complement strand
GGCTTCGGTATGGCGCACGGGGAACCCGTCGGTGTGGGTGAGTGTGAGCTGCTGTCCGGGGATGCCCACTCGATACGCGGTATCCCCGCCGGCATTGATGATCCTCAGCCGGATCACATCCCCGGCTGTGGCCTCCAACGTGTCGGCGTCGTCGGGGCCCTTCCCATTGAACAGGTGGACGGGGTAGTCGACATCCCCCGCGTCCCCGCCCAGATAGTCGCTGCCTGGGCCCATTGCCATGCCCGGCATCTTGCCGTCCATCGAGCCGTCACCACCCGTTGACGTGGATCCATGTTTCATCCCCGACATGGAGCCGTGGTCCATCCCGGACATGCCTTCGGCCAAGCGTTCGAGGGTCTTTTCCGGCGTCCCGTCCAGACCATCGAGCCAGTCGTCGAGAACGATGACCCAGTCGCGGTCGTACTCGAGCGGCTCGTCGGGGTCCTCCACGATCAGGGCCCCCAAGAGCCCCCGATCGCGCTGGGTACCGACATGCGAGTGGTACCAATATGTTCCCGGATGCGGCACCCGGAAGTCGTAGGTGAAGGAGGAATCGGCGGCCACGGCATCCTGGGTCAGGCCAGGGACCCCGTCCTGGTCGTTGCGCAAGGCGAGGCCGTGCCAGTGGATACTGGTCGGTTCCGGCAACTGGTTCTCGACCAGGGCATGGAGCTGGTCTCCGGTTTTGGTGCGGATCACGGGTCCGTGGATTGCATCGTCATAACCCCAGGTGGTCACCTTCTTCCCATTCACGGTGCTATTGAAGGGGGATGTGGTGAGTTTCTTCCGCACGGTGGCTCCCGTGCTGGCGCGGCGTGCTTCGCGGTTGGCAACGGCAGGGTCGCCGGGCAGGATCCGCTTCGAAGCGGAAGCGGGACCGGCCCCACCGGAACAGGCGGCGAGGGCTGCAGCTGCCGCCCCGGCGGCGGAGAAGGCGAGGAATCGGCGGCGGTCAATGAGAGGGGTCATGGTGAATCCTTGACGGTTGGTACGGCAGAGACGAGGGCGAAGACGCGTGCTTCAGTCACCTTCGGGCGGCGCGAAGGTTGCGCCTCCGTCGGTTGAGGTCAACAGCCCTTCGGTGGTGGCCACATAGAGCAGGGGTTTGCCATCGGGGCTGGTGGTCGCCGCGAGGGCTTCCACAGCAGCGCCGACGCGGCCTTTGCGAACCCAGGTGGACCCGGCATCGGCCGAGAAGTGGACTACGCCGTCGGGGCTGATGCCGAAGGTGTCCCGTGGGCCGGTCAAAGCGGCGTACTGGATGACGGGGGCGCCGTCGAGCGGACTCCAGCTCCTTCCGCCGTCGGTCGAGCGGTAGGGCCCGGCCTCCGTGGTAGCCAGAACCGTGTTGCTGGTCGGATCGGCGACCAGGGCGAACGGAGCGAAGGGTGCCCCGACGCTGGTCCAGTTGATTCCGTCTTTGCTGGTGCGCACCGTTCCGTCGAAGGCCACGACCCCCGAAGCGGTGCTGGCGAGTGCGTGGAAATCGGATTCCCCTTCCCTCGAAACGGTCTTCCAGGTTTCGCCTCCATCACTGGTGCGCAACAGACCCACGGGATTCGGGGCCGGGTCCCCGGCAGCGGGGTGGCCGGAAGCATAGAAGACGTTCGCGTCGTCCGTCGCGGCAAATCCCATCATGTCGAAGCCCGGGCCGATCTTCCGGGCTGGCTGCTTCGACACGTCGAAGAGCCCTTCGTGGGTTGCCAGCAGGATTTCTCCGCCGTCGGCGTTCGCCGACAGGCCGTGGACATGTCCGCCGGGCAAACCGGTACTGCTGCTGGCTGCCGGTGTGGGTTCCGTTGGCGCCGCGGCGGAGGAACAACCCGCCAGGGCCAGGAGCAGGCCGGTGGCGAACAGCGGGATTGTCGCCGCGTGGGCGCGCCGGGCAGGAGGTGGCAAGGGAGGGGTTTTCATGGTCGTGGATTTCCTTCAGGACGGAGGGGCTCATGGCCCACGCTGGTTGACGGCGCGTCGGGGGAAGGACCCGGTGCAGGGTCGCGGCGCGTTAGATGAACTCGTATCGTCGGGTGGGCACCCGACGGGAGGCGAGTCGGCGGTCTACGTCCTGTTGATGGAAAGCTCGCCCGGCGTGGGAGCCGGCGGATGATAGGCAGTCGGGCGCAGGGGTGGGTGCGCCGGACTGGGCGCTTCCCCCAGCCAGCCGATGGACGACGGTGGTGGTGCCGCCAGCAGATGGCCGGGAGCTGTCGTCAGGCATCCACTATCGGAGGTGGCTCCGACGGAGCAATGCCCGGAATCGCCGGTCATGGGCATCGGCATCCCGTGGGTGCCTTGTTGCAACGGGGACCCGGGTTCCGGATCGATGCCGGGGCTGTCCAGCTGTTGCGTCTCCGCCGAGTGGGCTGGCATCGAGTGCTCGTGTGCTGGTGGGGCGCCGACGTCATGGGCGTGGCTCACCCCGGTCATGCACACCAGCACAGCCAGCATCATCAGGAAGACCCAGACGCGCGGACCAGCATGCGCGACACGACGGGACGTGTGTGCGTGCATGGGTTCCTTCCGGAAGGCTGGCCGTGGGCTCATCATTCGCCCGCCCCCGAATATACTCCCGGGGGGTACGAGAGCCAAACATCCCCGAGGGTGGTTTCTCCGCCCCTCCTCACTATCTGCCCTGGGGGCCGGTCCGCAGGCCCTCCAGCAGGCGGCCGGTTTCGGCCCCGCTCAACGGCCCTCGCCGCAGGGCTTCGGCAGCCCGTTCCCGCTGCGTGGCTAGTGCCTCGGTCAACACGCCGGTGTGGTCGACCCAGGCTAGTTCGCCGAGCATCTTCACGGTGCGTTCGGCGGCCCGGGGATCGCCCATGGCGTAGCGCAGCAACTGACGCATCGCCAGGTCGAGCAGTTCGGTGTGGTTGGGGTGCCTGATGAGCACCCGGGCCACGCCTTCCTCGTCACGTACTAGATAGGAACCCACGGGGCGGCTGGCCAGGCCACAGAGCAGCGATGAAACATGTCCGATGGCGTGGACGGCTGTCGTGGCGTCATTGATGCCGGGGGAGAGGGCCCGGCAGGCGATATCCAGGAGCTGTTGCAGTCCCAGGCTCGAATCCTGCACCGAAGTGCGTTCGAAGCCGATGTCGACGCTGGCGGCCACGGCATCGGTCAGCGCCGAGAAGCCGTCGTCGTCCAGGGCCCTGCCGGAAGCCGAAACCGCCTTGGCCAGCGGTAGTCCGTGCACCAGCGAGTCGCCCGGGGAGACCTCCAGAACGACGAACGCCTGGGCATCGACCGCCGCGGAGCAGATCTGCGCGCCGTCGACGGTGAGCAGGAAACCCGAGGACGGGCTATCGATGGGGCGGTAGCCGGGCCCTTTCCCGAAAGAGGCTTCCACCGGTGGCTCCTGCTGGTCCTCCCCGGCGGGGAAGAGGCGGAGCAAGGTGGTTTCGGCGTCGTCGTGCACTGTCTTGAGCATGCTCTCCACCCGGATCTGGCGGGCCAGGTGGGAGAGGAAACCGACCAGTGCCAGCACGCTGGCCACCGCCAGCAGGAAGGCGATGGTGATCGCGAACTTGGGGACGAAGCCCTCGCTGCCCGCCGAGGGGCTCCTGACGCTGCGTAGAACGGTCAGCGAGAAGGCGAAGGTGGCTAGGAACAAGGCCAGGGTATTGTGTACGATGCGGTCGCGAGTGAAGGTGCGTAGCAGTCGGGGCGAAAACTGGCTGCTGGCCAGTTGCAGCGTGACCACGGTGAGGGAGAAGGTCAACGACGTGACGGTGACCATGGCCCCCGCGATGGTTTGCAGCAGGTTGCTGGCAGCCTCCGGACCGCCGCCGAAGAGCCAACCCGAGACCGAGGGCAGCACATCATCGCCGACCTCGTGGTCCAGATAGGGCAATAGCTGGCCGGCGATGACGGCCAGGATGATCGCCAGCAGGGGTACGGGCCAGAGCTGAGAGCGCAGCGAATCGATCAGGCTGGCGATGCGGCCGCGACGGGTTCTGGTGGAGTGCGGTCGGCTGGTCCCGGGAGCTCCGGCAGGCGTTGCTGGCATGGGGCTAGAGTAGTCCGGCCAACCCCGGAACCCGACTAGGCTGTAGCAGTGGATCTCCAACTCCTGGCCGTGGCCGCATCGCTGGTGTTCATCGGTGCCGTGGCGCAACGGGTCGCCGGGCTGGGATTCGCCATGTTGGCCTCTCCGTTCCTGGTCCTGCTGCTCGGCCCCCATGAGGGGGTGCTGCTGGTGAACATCTGCGGCGTCGTCTCCTCCACGCTGATCACCCCGCGGGT
>JBBSRM010000221.1:0-4261 GCA_038243055.1 Actinomycetales bacterium | reverse complement strand
CTGATCGTCAACGGTTTGCGCGGTTGAGGAGGAGTCGGCATCGGCAGCAGCGGAGTCCTCGGCTGCGGTGCCGCCACAACCAGCCAAGGCCAGTGAGGCCGCGGCGATCAGGGCGGCGGTTGCGGTGGTGCGTGAGGTGGGAAGGGTGATGTTCATGTTCGAAGTCCTCGGGGGTCGAGGCGCAGGCGCGCCTAAAGCTGTGATGGGTTTTCCTCGCAGGCCTTCCGGGGGCTACGGAGGGCAGGCAGTGCCCTGGTGTTCGCAGGCCGGAGCGTTCCGGTGCGTGCAGAGCCTGCCTGGTGGTCCTCGAGTGTGGCGGGGGCTACTTGCCCGAACCTGACTGGCGGCGCACCTTGGCGAATACGACGCCGGCAGCGGCGATGACCGCGACGGCGATGATCACCCAGATCAGCACGGTCGGCAGGCCCCCGGTGGACGCGGCCTGCTCATCCGGGGCCTGGGTCGCGGAGGTCTCCTGCGCGGCGGGTGCCGACGAGACCGCGTTCGCCGTCCCCTTGGCGGCGGCGGAAGAGGATTCGGCCGCCGGGGAGGATGCCGGGGCCGATGCCTCGCCCTGTTCGCCTCCGACGGTGAAGGTCAGTGCCTCGTTGTTGTCGTTGGTGCCTTCAATGGGGTGCCCATCGCTGGAGACCGCTCGCCAGGTGAGTGTGTATTCCCCGGCGGGCAGGGCTTCGCCGAAGTCGACGGTGAGCACATTGCGGCTGATCGAGGTTTCGGCGTCGTGCTTGTTCCCGTCGGCGTCCGCGAGGCTGACCTCCGTGCCGATGGACTTGAGTTCACCACTGAAGTTCAGCTCCACGGAGTCCAGCGGCTCGGTGACCGTCGCGCCGTTCTTGGGGGTGGAGCCGATCATCGAGTCATGGGCCAGTGCGGCCGGCGCCGTGCTCAGTCCCAGCGCAAGCAGCAGGGCCGCCGCCGCTGCAGCCAGTACTGCGCGTAGTGCTCCGGGCCGCTGGCGGGCCGCTGCCTGGGGAGCACGGAAGTCGGTGTATTCGGTGTTCATGTTTTGTCCTTTGGTATCCCCCGCGGGGCGGGGCCTGCGTTCGACGTCTCTAGGGTGCGTAGGCGGGAGGGACGGGCGGGCCCCGGTAGCGCAACGCGCGCAGTGGAACGCCGAGGTCCGGAAGCCCAGGGACCTGGACGCGGGCCAGACGCGGCGGAGCGATCCTGGCGATGGGCTGCCGGGGACGCAGGATCCTGCGGGGGACGGCCAACCCCAGCACTTGCATCAGGGCGAGGGCCGCCAGTCCGCCCTTGCGCAGCAGGAGGATGGTCAGGACTGCGGCAACCACGTGGGCGAACCACATGGCCAGTGCCGCTCCGGAGCCGTGCACGGCCTGCGTTGCCGCGCCGGAGAGCAGGGCGTTCGGATCGACGGTGATGAGGTGGCCGGCATGCGCTCCGGTGCCACCGGCGGACAGCAGGTACTGCCCCTCGGCACCGTGCTGGCCACCGAGCATGCCGAAGGCCGAGTGGTAGATCCCCTGGCTGATCAGCACGGCAGCCGTGGTGCGCCAGAGCGAAAGGGAGCGGCCGGCCAAGGCGGTGCACACGGCCCCGGACAGGGCCAGGATGAGCGCCAGCGACGCCGGTTCGGGGAGGGCGCCTCCGGCCGCCGTATGCGAGGCGGCCGCCAGGGTCGTCGCGGCCAGGGCACCGAGCCATCCACGCACCAGGCGCAGGCTTCGATACTCCACGACGATTCCCCTTCTTGGGGCCCGGCGGCCCCTCATGATCCATCAGGGATTCTACGCCACGTAGAAGCTTCTGCCGAAGCGGGCCGCCCACGGACCAAAACAGGGCCCGCTCCACCTGGCGGTGGAACGGACCCTGCTGACCGCTGGTGCGGCAACTACTTCTTGGAGACGGCAGCCTTCAGCTTCGAGCCGGCGGTCAGCTTCACGGAGTGGCCTGCCGGGATCTGGATGGTCTCGCCGGTCTGCGGGTTGCGGCCGGTGCGGGCGGCACGGTCGGTGCGCTCGACGGCGAGCCAGCCCGGGATGGACACCTTCTCGCCCTGGGAAACCTGCTCGACGAAGGTGTCGAACACCGAATCCAGCACGGCGTTCACGGCGACCTGCGAGTTGCCGGTCTTCTCGGCGACGACTGCAACGAGTTCACTACGGTTCAAAGCCAATGTATTTCCTCCTGGACTAATTCGTGCCCGCCCGTTTCCGGTCGGGTTGCCCTGCGGATGCGGGGACTACTGTGAAGGAAACTATCAGGCCTCACAGGCGGACACGCCCAGTTTTGGGGCGTTTGGCCGGAATTTTTTGGATATTCCCTGCAAATTGGCGGTTTTCGGGTCCCAACCGGGCATTTGGGGTCTCTCCCCGCCTCGGCGTGGGCTTCGTGGATCCGAGCCGCGGAAGTCTTGAGGACCGCCGCAACGGCTCGGTACGCTGGAGTCCAGGAAGAATCAGATCCAAGGCGGTGACTGCAATGAGTCCAGAACCATCCCCGTCCCATGAAGCCGCCCGGTTACAGGCTGCCCGCTACCGTGCCGCCCAGGACACCGGGCTGGAGCCGACCCCCGTGGACGAGTATGAACGCCGTTCCGGTGAACTCTTCAGGGCCAAAGCCGAACGGGCCGGTATCGAGGTCCAGGGTGCTCCGGAGGCTCCACCGGTCTTCCATGCAGCAGATGCTGCCTGGGAAGTCGCCACGCCCAGCGTCGACCGGGCCATCGCCCGGGGTGATTTCGACAACCTCGCCTATGCGGGCAAACCTCTTCCCTCGCTGGATTCCACCGACCCCGACTGGTGGATGAAATCGCTCATGCAGCGTGAGCGGATCAGCGGTGTCGGCCCGCCGGCCCTGCTGCTGCGGACCGAGGACGCCGCGATGGACGCCACCCTCGATGCCTTGCCCGGTGAGATCGCCGTTCGTGAGACGGTCACCGACTTCAACGCCCGCATCCTTGAGGCCCGGCGCCAGCTGCTCGGTGGACCCCCAGTCATCACCGAGACCCGTGATCCCGACGAGGAGGTTCGTCGCTGGCGCGGACGCCGGGCAGCTGACGGACCGACCGACTCCCCCGCCCCTCGGACGGGCCCGCCGCGCACCGAAGGGCCGTGGCGCCGCGCCTGGGCCTGGCTCTGGTCGCCGTCGAACTAGAGAAACCCGGAAGCCCCGATGAAGCATGACGCGTTCCGGGGATTAAAAAACCCGGGGCCCCCTCTGTTTCCAGAAGGGGCCCCGGGAAAAATCGCTGGTGTTTACCAGGACGACTTGGTGATGCCCGGAAGTTCGCCACGGTGGGCCATGTCGCGGAAGCGAATACGGGAGATTCCGAACTTCTGGAACGTACCGCGCGGGCGGCCGTCGATGGAGTCGCGGTTACGCACGCGAACCGGCGACGCGTTGCGAGGCAGCTTCTGCAGGCCCAGGCGGGCCTCTTCGCGTGCCTCGTCGGTAGCGTTTTCGTTGATCAGGGTCTTCTTGAGCTCGGCACGCTTCGCGGCGTAGCGCTCCACGATGACCTTGCGCTGCTCGTTACGAGCAATCTTGGACTTCTTAGCCATGTGTTTAGCGCTCCTCTCGGAAATCGACGTGCTTGCGGACCACCGGGTCGTACTTCTTCATGACCAGACGGTCAGGGTTGTTACGACGGTTCTTGCGGGTCACGTAGGTGAACCCGGTACCGGCAGTCGATTTGAGCTTGATGATGGGGCGTACATCCTGGACTCTTGCCATGTTAGAGCTTCACACCTTTCGCCAGCAGGTCAGCGACAACGCGGTCGATGCCGCGGGCATCGATGGTCTTGATGCCCTTGGTCGACAAGGTCAACGTGACATTGCGACGCAGGGACGGAACCCAGTAGCGCTTCTTCTGGATGTTCGGGTCGAACCGACGCTTGGTGCGACGGTGCGAGTGGGAGATGCTGTGTCCGAAGCCCGGAACTGCACCTGTCACCTGGCATACAGCTGCCATGATCACTCCTCAGTAGTAGTAAATATTGGCGGTACTCGATAAAACAGATCACAGCGCGGTGTTGCTGCCTCTGAACCTGCGTTGAAGAGTCCCGCCACCAGTTGTGACACCGTGAATTACTGCGACGTGCGAAGGTAACCAGGCTGGGTGAGAACCAACCGAAGCGCCTTACTTGCGCGAAAGACGGTGAATACAGCGTCCAGGTTGAGCATTTTTCCCTACTCGGTCAGGACGCGTTATTCGGTTTACGGGCAACCACGCGATCACCATGATCCGCCCCTCACGGAGCACACCACGACGAACACG
>JBBSRM010000220.1:0-4268 GCA_038243055.1 Actinomycetales bacterium | reverse complement strand
TACTCGGTTCCGGGTGACCCCTTCGCCGGCAAGTGTGGTGAACGGCCGTGTCCGCCGGCGTTCGTCGCGAAGCTCACCGCAGAGTTCAACCTGAACGATCCGGTGTGGCAGCAGTACCTGAAATACCTCAGCAACCTGCTCCGCGGTGACTTCGGCAGCACATACTCGGGTCGGCCGATCAGCGACATCATCCTCACGTCCTACCCCGTGACGATCAAGCTCGCCGTCATCGCCTTGATCATGGAGATCGTCATCGGTATCTCGGCCGGTGTGCTCACCGGTCTGGGCCGCAAGAGCTTCTTCGACAACCTGGTCCTGATCTCGACGCTGCTGCTGATCTCGCTGCCGGTGTTTGTGACCGGCTTCGTGCTGCAGTACCTGCTCGGCGTCAAGTGGGGCGTCGTGTCGCCGACCGTGTCACCGCAGGCCAAGGTAGGAGAGTTGCTTGTACCCGCGTTTGTGCTGGCCAGTTTGTCGTTGGCGTACGCGACTCGGATCACACGGACTTCCGTGGTGGAGAACCGGGGCGCTGACTATGTTCGCACTGCAGTGGCCAAGGGACTGCCTCAGCGACGCGTCATCGGGGTACACCTGTTGCGGAATTCGCTGATCCCGGTGGTGACCTTTTTCGGCACCGACTTGGGTGCGTTGATGGGTGGAGCGATTGTCACCGAAGGCATCTTCAACATCAACGGCATCGGTAGGCAGGTCTACCGGGCTATCACCGTGAAGGAAGGCGCGACAGTTACTGGCTTGGTCGTGGTGCTGGTGCTGGTGTATCTGTTGATGAACCTGCTCGTCGATATCCTGTACGCATTCCTGGACCCGAGGATTCGCTATGAGTGAGCCGACCCTGGCTGCCGAGGCCGACGAGGGCATGGGGTCCGAACGCGTTGGCAGCCTCGCCTCCGACGCCTGGCGGGACCTGCGGCGCAGCCCGTTGTTCATCGTCGCCGGGGTGCTGATCATTTTCATCGTCTTGATCTCGGTCTTCCCGCAGTGGTTCACCTCCACCGACCCGCTGGCCTCCGACCTGAGCAAGAGCAACCAACGTCCCTCCGCGCAAGCCTGGTTCGGTTACGACCTGCAGGGCCATGACGTGTTCTCCCGCGTGATCTACGGGGCGAAGTACTCGGTCATCGTCGGGGTGCTCGCGTCCGTCGGCTCCACCCTCATCGGGGTCGTCGTCGGGATCACCGCGGCCTACTACGGGCGGTGGTTGGATGGCCTGCTCTCCCGGATCGGTGACGTGTTCCTGGGCATCCCGTTCCTGCTCGGCGCGATTGTCATCTTGACCACCTTCACCCTCACCAGCACGGTGGGCATCGTGTCCCTGGTGGTGCTCTCGCTGGTCGTGCTCGGCTGGCCGGTGCCGATGCGGATCATGCGGTCCTCGATGATCCAGGCCAAGCAAGCGGACTACGTGGCCGCAGCCCGCTCGATGGGCGCCGGTACCGGGCGCATCGTCCTGCGGCACCTGCTGCCGAACTGCTTGGCGCCGACCCTGGTGTACGCGACGATCTCGCTGGGTGCCTTCATCGGGGCCGAAGCGACGTTGTCCTACCTCGGCATTGGACTGCACGCGCCGGTGGTGTCCTGGGGTGTCATGATCAGCGACGCCCAGCCGTACCTGCGAGCCGCGCCCTTCGCCCTGTTGTTCCCGGCGGCCTTCCTTGCGGTCACCGTTCTGGCCTTCGTGATGCTGGGCGATGCCATTCGCCAAGCACTCGACCCGAAGCTGCGTTAGGAGATCCGTGTTCACCAAACGCGCGAAGCGCTCGGTCGCCCCCGCCACCGAGCCTCGCGGCGTAACCGCGGAGTCGGGTAGCGCTCCGTTGCTCGACGTCCGTGACCTACACGTCGAGTTCCGCACCCGCGATGGCGTCGCCAAGGTGCTCAACGGGGTCTCCTACGACGTCCGAGCGGGGGAGACCCTCGCCGTGCTGGGCGAATCCGGGTCCGGCAAGAGCGTCACGGCGCAAACCGTGATGGGCATTCTCGATACGCCCCCGGGCGTGATCACCGGCGGTGAGGTGCGCTTTCACGGCCAGGACATGTTGACGATGACGGCCGAGCAACGCCGACTGATCCGGGCCGACGGCATCGCCATGGTGTTTCAGGACGCGTTGTCCGCCCTGAACCCGGTATTCAGCGTCGGGTTCCAGATCGCCGAGCAGTTCCGCGTCCGGCGCGGGATGAGCCGCAAGGATGCCCTGGCGCGCACCGTTGAGCTGCTGGACCAAGTGAAAATTCCCAACGCCAAGGATCGGGTCAAGGAGTACCCACACCAGTTCTCCGGCGGCATGCGCCAGCGCGTGATGATTGCGATGTCCTTGGCGCTGGACCCCGAGCTGCTGATCGCCGATGAACCGACCACCGCGTTGGACGTCACGGTGCAGGCGCAGATCATGGATCTGCTCAAGGAGATTCAGCTCGAACGGCACATGGGACTGATCCTGATCACCCACGACCTGGGGGTGGTGGCCGACGTCGCCGACAAGATCGCCGTGATGTACGCGGGGCGCATCGTGGAGCACGCCGAGGTGCACGACCTCTACGCCAAACCGTGCCATCCCTACACCGTCGCCCTGTTGGAGTCGATTCCCCGCGTGGACCTCAAGGGACAGAAACTGGTGAGCATCGCGGGCCTACCACCCAACCTGATGCACATTCCCCCGGGCTGCGCCTACCACCCGCGGTGTCGTATGGCCCAGGACATCTGCCGGGAGAAGATCCCGCCCCTGCTGACGCTGGGTGGGGTGCGGTCCAGCGCCTGCCACTTCGCCGAGGATCTGTACCAACGGGAGGATGTGTCCAGTCATGGCTGACCTCGCCAAGCACGGGCAGACGTTGCTCGAGGTGCACGACCTGGTCAAGCACTACCCCGTTACTCAAGGGGTGTTGTTCAAAAAGGCGATCGGCCAGGTACGCGCGGTTGACGGGCTCAGCTTCACCCTCGCCTCCGGGGAGACCCTCGGTGTGGTCGGCGAGTCCGGGTGCGGTAAGTCCACCTTGGCCAAGGTGCTCATGCGCCTGGAACCCGCGACGTCCGGGCAGGTCCTGTTCGAGGGCGAGGACATTCTCAAGCTCAAGGGTGCGGCGCTGCGGCGGATGCGACGCAAGGTGCAGATGGTCTTCCAGGACCCTTACACCTCCCTGAACCCGCGCATGACCGTCGGTGACATCGTCGGTGAGCCGTTTGAGATCCACTCCGAAGTCGCGCCCAAGAAGTCTCGACGCAAAGCGGTGCAGGACCTACTCGACGTCGTTGGGTTGAACCCGGAGTACATCAACCGGTACCCACACCAGTTCTCCGGTGGCCAGCGCCAACGCATCGGCATCGCCCGCTCGCTCGCTCTGAAGCCGGACCTCATCATCTGCGACGAGCCGGTCTCGGCCCTCGACGTCTCCATCCAGGCGCAGGTGATGAACCTGCTCGGTGACCTCAAAACGGAACTGGGACTCTCCTACATCTTCATCGCGCACGATCTGTCCGTCGTCCGCCACCTGTCCGACCGGGTGGCCGTGATGTATCTGGGCAAGCTCATGGAGGTCGGCACCGAAACCGAAATTTACGAGCAGGCCTCCCATCCCTACACCCAGGCGTTGCTGTCGGCGGTTCCGGTGCCCGACCCGACGGCGCGCGAGCGCAAGGCCGTGATCCGCCTCGAGGGTGATCCGCCGAGCCCGGTCAACCCACCTTCGGGTTGTCGCTTCCGGACCCGGTGCTGGAAGGCCCAAGACCTCTGTGCGCAGGAGGTTCCCGGCCTCATCGAACGGCACGGTCACCTGAGCGCCTGCCACTTCGCCGAACCACGTGAGGTGCTGCACACCTGAGCGCGGCGCTTTGACGCCCGTACCCGCCAGCCACGATGATGAGTCAGGGGTGTTCCCAGCACGGAGGAGTGGAGAACGTGAGCTCTACTACGGTGTCACGTGGCTGACGCCCATTCCGTCCCCTACCTGGCCGGGCTGGACCTGCAAGGCAAGCGCGTGGTGGTCGTGGGTGCGGGCTCCGTGGCTCAACGCCGACTCGGCCGACTGCGCGTCGCCCGGGCGGACGTGGTGGTGATCTCCCCGGCGGCCACTACCGCCGTCGAGGCCATGGCCCAGCATGGCGAAATCCGATGGGAAGCGCGAACTTACACTGACGGGGACCTCGTAGACGCATGGTACGTGCTGGCCTGCAGCGACGACCCGGCGGTCAACGCGGACGTGGTCGAGGAAGCGAGCAGGCGGCGGATCTTCTGCGTCCGCGCCGACGCCAG
>JBBSRM010000219.1:0-4277 GCA_038243055.1 Actinomycetales bacterium | reverse complement strand
CATCAACATCATCGGCGCCCTGGCCATCGTGGCCCTTCTGTGGTGGATGATTTCAGGCCTGGCCGCCAAGGGGCAGATGGCCCCCGGTAAGTGGGACGACTTCCTGGAGGCAAACACCTGGGTGGATTATCTGCTTCCCGGTCTGGCCAACACCCTGAAGGCAGCGGCCCTCGCGATCGTCGGTTCGGTGGTCTTCGGCCTGCTCTTCGGCATCGGCCGCATCTCGAAGAACCCGCTGATCAATGTCTTCTGCTCGATCATCGTGGAGTTCTTCCGAGCCGTTCCCGTGCTGCTGATGATCCTGTTCTTCAACATCTTCTTCTCACGCACCCTGCAGATGAACGACAGCGCCCTGTGGGCCGTCGTCGCGGCCCTGGTGTTCTACAACGGTTCGGTGGTCGCCGAGCTGATCCGCTCCGGCGTCCACAACCTGCCCAAGGGCCAGCGTGAAGCCGGCACGGCCATCGGCCTGACGGCCGGACAGTGCCTGCGCATCGTAGAGATCCCGCAGGCATTGGTGGCCATGCTCCCGGCACTGATCGGTCAATTCGTGGTCATCCTGAAGGACTCGGCGCTGGGCTACATCATCAGCTTCAACGAACTGCTCTTCTACGGCAGGACCTACTCGTCGCCCAACGGCAACGTACTCCAGGCCCTGATCGTGGTGGCTGCCGTCTTCATCGTCATCAACTTCACGCTCTCCAAGATCGCCACGATCGTCTCCCGCAGGCTCTCCAGCCGCGGTGAGTCGAACACCAGGCCCGGCGCCAAGGCCATGGTCGGCGGTCCGGCAGGGCTGGAGGACGTCGAGCCCGGAGGCGCTGCCGGAAGGGCCAAGAAGCCCTGACCCGGTAGCGCCTTGAACCGATAGAGAACGACGGCGGCTCCGGACACCTTCACTGGTGTCCGGGGCCGCCGTCGTTCTTCACCGAAGCGTGGATCCGCTCGATCGTCGGATTAGTCGCTCAGCCACCGGCGCAGGGCCTCAAGACAATCGCGAATCGCCTGGCCGGTGACATGTTCGTCATCTGAATGGGCCAGCAGCGCGTCGCCCGGGCCGAAGTTCACTGCCGGAATCCCCAATTCGGAGAACCGTGCGACGTCGGTCCACCCGTACTTCGGTTTCGGTTCGGCACCCACGGTGGCGACGAAGGCCGCGGCGGCAGGATGGTTCAGCCCGGGTTTGGCCCCCGGGGCGCCGTCGGTGCGTTCGATGTCGTAACCCTGGAGGAGGTCACGCACCTGTGCTTCCGCCTCAGCGATGCTCTTATCGGGGGCGAAGCGGTAGTTGATTTCGACTTCGGCGGCATCGGGGATGACATTCCCCGCAGTTCCCCCGGTGATCCTCACGGCGTTGAGTGATTCGCGGAAGGCCAGCCCGTCGACGTCCACCGTTGCCGGTTCATAATCCTGCAGCCGCGTCAGGACGTCCGACAGGTCGTGGATGGCGTTATGCCCCATCCACGCGCGTGCCGAGTGGGCCGCGGTGCCGCGGGTGCGCAGCAGGAAACGCGTGGTGCCGTTGCAGCCGCCTTCCACCGTGCCGTTCGTTGGTTCCAGCAGGATCGCGAAGTCGGCTTCGAGCAGGTGTGGCGCATTTCGCAGGAGGCGTCCCAGCCCCGATTTGGAGGCTTCGACCTCTTCGTGGTCATAGAAGATGAAGGTGATGTCCCGATTCGGCTCGACCAGTTGCGCGGCGATCGCCAATTGGACGGCCACTCCGCCCTTCATATCGGTGGCACCGCGTCCGAACAGGATGTTCCCGTCCCACTGCGAAGGCACCGTTCCTCGAGAGCCCGGGGTCGTGGGCAACGGGACGGTATCCAGGTGCCCCGCTAGGACGACACGCTCGGAGCGGCCCAGATCGGTACGAGCAACGATGGAGTCCCCGTCGCGGTGGACGCTGAGATGGTCCAGGGCGCGCAGGTAGTCCTCCACGGCGTCGGCGATCGTCTGTTCATTCCCCGACACGGACTCGATGTCCATCAGCGCCTGCGTCAGCAGGGCGACGTCGGAGGCATCAGGCAAGGTGACGCGGGAGGTTGCGGGGGCAGGCACGGCGTTATGTTCACTCACGGATCCAGCCTATAGCCTGACCTCCCGGCTACGATGGGATGCATGACTTCTACTACGGCCCAGCCCGGTTCTGCCCTGAACGACTCCGCCGCCCCGGTACGCATCGCCTCCGGATCCGGTCTTGCCACCATCGCATCCGACGGCACTGTGTTGGACGTCTGGTTCCCAGCCCCCGTCTTGACCGGTCTGGAGAAGGCACCCCGGCTCTCCGGGGAGCTGGCCGCCGTGGCTACCGACGATGCCGAGCGTGGAACCACGCAGGAGGTCGTGGAACTGGAGATCAACCTCGACGTCGCCCCTGCCGACACTGCCGATGTCTGGTTGCGTCTACACCTGATCTCCCACCGGTTGGCAGCACCGAACACCATCAACCTGGACGGGATCTTCGGCTTCCTGGCCAACGTCGTGTGGACGAACTTCGGCCCGTGCCCGGTGGAGGACTTCGAGAGCATCCGCCTGCGTCTGCGCCGCCGCGGGGCGGTCATCGTGCAGGGCGTGGACAAGTTCCCCCGCATGGTGGACTACGTCCTGCCCGCCGGTGTGCGGATCGCCGACGCGGATCGCGTCCGCCTCGGTGCACACCTGGCCGAAGGAACCACCGTCATGCACGAGGGCTTCGTGAACTTCAACGCCGGAACCCTGGGATCCTCCATGGTCGAGGGCCGCATTTCCGCCTCCGTGGTGGTCGGCAACGGCTCCGACGTCGGCGGCGGAGCCTCCATCATGGGAACCCTCTCCGGTGGGGGCAAGGAGCGCATCACGATCGGTGAACGCGTACTGCTCGGCGCCAACTCCGGTGTCGGAATCTCCATCGGCGATGACTGCGTCGTCGAAGCCGGGCTCTATGTCACCGCCGGAACCCGTGTGCTCCTGGAGGGCAAGAACGTCAAGGCCCGCGAACTTTCAGGCGTCCCGAACCTGCTGTTCCGCCGCAACTCCACCACCGGCGCCGTCGAAGTGCTGGCCCGCGAAGGCCAGAGCGTGGAATTGAATTCCGCGCTTCATGCCAACTGACCTCACGGACAGCGTCTTCTCGCTGTCCACCCACTCCCCGGGGCCCCGGAAGGGCCCCGGGCCGAAGCGGCGCCGTCATCGTGGGCTGCGCGCCTTCATGGCCATCGTGTTGGGGGTCGGGGTGGTCTCCGGAGGCGTCTATGTCGCCTCACGCTTCCTCGATCAACAAGAAACCCTCATTCGGCCGCACTGCACCGCAGCCGTCGGGCCGGACCAACACCGGCTCGACCCCGAACAGGCAGGCAATGCTGCACTGATTTCCGCCGTGGCCGTACGTCGCGACATGCCGGCCCGGGCCGCCACCATCGGTATTGCCACGTCGGTCCAGGAATCAAAACTCCGCAATATCGACTACGGAGACCAGGCAGGCCCCGACTCGCGGGGGCTGTTCCAGCAACGTCCGTCGCAGGGATGGGGCACCGAGGAACAGATCATGGACCCGCTCTACGCGGCCAACCGGTTCTACCAGGAACTGGAGACCTTCGACTATCGTTCCCTGCCGGTGACCGAAGCCGCACAGAAGGTCCAACGCAGTGCCTTTCCTGAAGCCTATGCCGATCATGAACCCGAAGGCAGGGCCTATGCCTCGGCCCTGACCGGGCACTCCCCCGCTTCGTTGAACTGCGTCCTGCGCCGTCCCACCGAAGCCGGGGACGTGGCAGACACTTCGGCGCAGCTCACCGCCGCGTTCGGGGACCTGCCGGTCTCCTCGGGAGCCCATAGCCTGACGGTCTCGGCAGCTGATGAACGCGGCTGGGCCGTCGCCCAATGGGCAGTCGCCAATGCCTCGGCGTACCAGATCATCTCGGTGAGCAATTCAGGGTTGTTGTGGAACCGCGCCGAACACCAATGGGTTCCGGGCACCACCGGAAAATCGCAGGTGGTCATCACCTTCGCCGACGCCGCACCGTAGGCTGCCGATCACTCCTCGCCGGCTCAGAGCAGGAAACGGATCACCGGCTCCAGGAAACTACGGTACAAATCGGCGTCACGGGAGAGGTCCTGGCTGAGGATGACGGTGTCCGGGTCCACGAACCAGGCTCGTTGTTCGGTCAATGGTAGTTCCACCAGTTTCAGCTCCATCGGCTTCGGCCGGCGTTCCAGTTCCAGCGCCCGGTCGGTGATCATCGCCTCCAGCAGGCCACGGCGGCCGCTGGCATGGTGCTCGGAGCTGATCTCTGTATATT
>JBBSRM010000218.1:0-4300 GCA_038243055.1 Actinomycetales bacterium | reverse complement strand
GTCTCTCGCAGCTCGTACGCAAGGTGGACGGTCCAGGAGTTTAGGGCACTCTTGGAGGCGCTGTAGGCCGGTAGGGATTTGAACATTGGGCTGTACGCGTACGAGTTCGGATTGTTGTGGGTCTCCACCGATCCCAGCAGGCTGGATACGTTTACGATCCGGCCCGCGCCGGACTTGAGAATCAGCGGCAGGAAGGCCTGTGTCACCTCGACGGCACCGAAGAGGTTCGTGTCGAACGTCTCCCGCCACTGCAGAAGGGGTTGCTCGGACGGTTGCTTCCCGTACTGCTCCACCCTAATCGCGGCATTGTTTACGAGAATATCGAGAGAGCCGTGGGCCCGATCCACTTCCGCTGCTGCTTCTCGGATGCTCGCTGAATCCGTCACGTCGAGCAGGCACGGCGAGGCGTCGTGTCCCGCAGCCTGCAGCGCCTGCGATGCGGCCAGGATCGCGTCTTGGTTCCTGCCACCGAGCAGGACGCTCACCCCTTGTTCCGCAAGTTGGCGTGCAATCTCAAGCCCGATGCCGCGGTTGGCCCCGGTTATGAGTGCTCGTGTCGATGTTTGACTGCTCAAATGGTCCTCCGGCTCACTGGTTCACGAGGGTTGATGATGACGTTCGGGTCTGCGGAAGCAGGGATGCCAGGAAGCTGGCAATGGGTGGCCCAAACCGTCGAATGTCGATCAGGAAGGCGTCATGTCCTTCCTCCGAATCCATGGGCACGAACCTCACCTCAGTCCCTCCCGAGCTCAAACCCTGTGCAATCTGGTCTTGCTGGTGCAGCGGAAACAGGATGTCGGTCTTGACTCCGATTACCAGCGCCCTGTCGAGGTGAAGGTCGGCCAGCGTGCACGATTCCGTCAGGTCGAACCTGTCGATGCAGCGACTCAGGTAGAGGTAGCTGTTCGGATCGAAGCTCCACGCGAACCGGCGGGCGTGGTAGTCGAGGTAGAACTCGACCGGCAGTTCGGGAGTGAATTTGGAGCTACTAGACCACTGTTCCACCGCCGTGTCCCGACCAAACCGGCCGTCCCACTCCAACGCAGAGCGGTACGAAATCAGCCCGAGCTTGCGGGCGGTGATCATGCCACGCTCCGGATACTGATCCTGGTCATACCTACCCCCACGCCAGTACGCGTCAGTTTGTATCGCTTCCCGCTGCACGGACCGGATCGCGCTTGCAAACGGCGTGGAGTGGATGGCCCCCGAAATGTTGATGTGGTGCCTGGTGAGGTGGGGATGCCGGGCGATTAGCGCAAGGGAAGACATGCCTCCCATGGATGCCCCGATGACGCACGCGAGTCGGGTGACGCCGAGGGATTTGATCGCGGCCGCCGCAGCGTCGGCAACGTCTTCGATGGACAGGTCAGGGAATGACAGTCGATAGGGCTCCCCCGTCACTGGATCCACGGAAGCTGGGCCTGTGGAACCCTTGCAGCTTCCTAGCGCGTTGATGCAGATAACGTGCCACTGGTCCGTGTCGATGGGACAGCCTGGCCCCACCATGGCTTCCCACCAGCCGACACCCGGGTCGTCATGATTCGACGCAACGTGGGCACTGGGAGAGAGGCCTGTGAGGATCAGGATCACGTTGTCCCGAGACCCGTTGAGGAGGCCGTAGGACTCGTAGCCCACACGGGCCCCATTAAGCTCTCCCCCGCGCCTCATGGTAAAGCCGTTGGGTAGCGGGATGAAGCGGGTCGCTGACGATATGGATTCGGGCATCAGCAGCTCCTTGCGATTCCGTTCGGTTGGGGCTCGGCTGGCAGCGGACGTCCGGCAGTCAGGCAAGCGCCTCCCTCCTAGCGCTGCGTCTCGCCGCTGGATCGAGCGACTCAAGCCAAGCATCGTCAGAGCCTTCCTCCACGCCTTCGAACCAGAACGTGGAGAGATACCGCTCACCGGTGTCCGGGAGCATAGCCAGGAGAACGGACCCGACGGGAGCGTCCTCGGCCAAGCGCAGCGCGGTCGCCAGAGTCGCCCCGGATGAGATGCCGGCAAAGATGCCCTCCTCGGCTGCCAACCGGCGCGCAATATCGCGAGCGGCAACCTCGTCGATCTTCGTGAGCTCATCGATGACTGTCTGGTCCATGACGCCGGGGACGAAGTTGGGTGCAAGCCCCTGGATGCGGTGGGCATTCCAGGAGTCGCCAGCAAGGATAGCTGCGTTCGCAGGTTCGGTCGCAACAATCTTCACAGCCGGCCGAGCGAGCTTCAGCATCTGCCCAACCCCAGTGAGCGTGCCACTGGTGCCGAAGCCAGTGACAAAGTAGTCCAGTCTCTTGCCCGCGAAATCGCTGAGAATCTCGGAGGCGGTCGTCTCGCGGTGGAAGGCCGGGTTGGCAGGGTTGTCGAACTGGCGTGGACGGAACCACCCGTACTTCTCAGCGAGATCGTCAGCGATCTGGTTCCCGCCGCTGCTCCCGAGGTGTCCCGGAAAGAGAATGACCTTCCCGCCGTATGCGCGAATGAGCTTCCGCCGCTCGACAGAATAGGTGTCACCCATGACGGCCACGAACTTGTATCCTCGCGCTGCAGCGACCATCGAGAATGCAATGCCGACATTGCCGGAGGTGCACTCAACGATCGTGTCGCCAGGCTTGAGCAGGCCTTTCGCTTCCGCATCCAGCACCACGGACAACGCAAGACGGTCTTTCACCGAGCCTGCCGGATTGAAGGACTCGACCTTGACGTAGACGGTCGTGTGGGCCGGGGCCATCCGATGTAGCCTGACGATCGGTGTGCGGCCTACTGTGTCGAGAATGTTGTCGTGCAAGGGCATAGGAAGATACTCCAGTCTGGGTGTCGTTCATGGGACTGCGATGTTGTGCGGCAGGTTTGCCAGCCTGACGGTGCGGCGGACGCGGTCGAGGCCCCGAGGCCGTCAGCGTCCTGCGGCCGACACGAGAGCGCTCTCGAGAACCGGGCTCACGATGCTCACGATGGTTGCCACACCGGCGCCGTCAGTTGCGCTCTCTCCGGTGACGTTGAACTCGGCCACCTCAATGCCCACGAATTGCTCGGGCTTAATGGCTTGAAGGATCTCCCGCAGCTGAGCTGGCAGGAGACCTCCGGGAACGGCGTAGTCGGCAGGTACGTAACCGGGCTCCAGGACGTCCCAGTCGATGTGGATCCAGACCTTGGCCCCGTTGATTGCTGCCAGGACAGCATCTCCGGTTGCCTCTTCCGGCGAGATGATCCGTACCCCGGCCTGTCCAAGGACTTCGCGTTCCGCTTCGTCGATGTCACGAGCGCCAACAAGTATGGCGTTCTCAGGCCGGAGGCCGGATCCGTGGCCGCTGTCCCAGTACCCGCAGGCAGCGGAGAGGACCATGCCTCCGAGGTAGCCTGTGTCAGTGGTCGCTGGAGTGTTGAAATCCCCATGGCCGTCGATATAGAGGACGACGGCGTCCGGATTCTCCTGGGCTACCACCGGCAGGGACGCAAGGCTCGCTGAACAGGTGTTGGCTGAGATGACGGGAAAGTTGCCCGCACGGAAGCTGGCCCGCAGGGCATCGCTCAAACCGTTAAGCGTTTCGTTCGCCTGTGGCAGGCTCTCGCTCCAGTCGTCTTTGGTGGGAGGGGACGGCGTACCCACCGAAGTTCCCTTGAGTCCGTACTGGTCCTCCAGCGCGGCGGCGGTGAGTGCAGCACCATCGATCATTCCGCCTGCTCGATCGGCAACGCGGCCCTGGCTAACAATCAAATCGATCATGGGTTCTAGTCCATCTCTGTAAGGGTTGGATCTTGCTGATTCGCGGATGTCTGTTCCGTGCTGCTTGGGTCGATGCAGCGAGCCCTACTGTTCGTGAACGGGCACTCTGAGGTGAGCTGCTTGCTGCCGTCCGGGAGGCCGTACTGCAACCACTCCAGAGCACCTTCGCCATATGAACCCAGCTGACCGGCGTGCGGGACGGCATCGTAATGGTCGATCCGCCGACGAATGTTTTCGCGGGTTTTTCGACCACGGGGGGTGTCACCGGCGAAGACGTCGAAACGCTCGCGCGGGTTGATCACCATGATGAAGTTCCGTCCGAGATTCCGGCTGCGCCGACCCTCGTGGGCGGGATTACTCATGTTGCAGAACAGAGACATGCCGTCGAAGCACATGGACCAGTTCGTGGAACGAGGGTCAACGTCCACATCGTCAGGCCACGGCCGCGGATCGACTTCGTGCAGGGCCTGGAGAATGTGCCAGCCCTTAATTTGGTACCCCTCTACGGTCTGGGCGTCGACCGCGCTTCGGGAGAAGGCCACGATCAGCGGATAGGCCGTGTCGATCCTGCCATTCCAGTCCCGC
>JBBSRM010000217.1:0-4301 GCA_038243055.1 Actinomycetales bacterium | reverse complement strand
TGTCTCCGACTCGATAGCAGGCTTCGTCGTTCCGCTGTGTGCAACGATCCACCTGTCCGGGTCGATGGTGAAGATCACCTGCTTCTCGTTCGCGGTACTGCTGCTCACGAGCGGTGAAACCAGCTTCGGCGCCTACCTGCCCTTCATCCTGATGCTGGGAGTCATGATGATCGCCGCTCCGGGCGTACCCGGCGGCGCGATCGCCGCCGCTGCCGGACTGCTCACGCAGATGCTGGGGTTCGGCGAGGCCGAGGTGGGACTCATGTTCGCTGCGTACATCGCCCTGGACAGCTTCGGCACGGCCACGAACGTGACCGGCGATGGCGCCATCGCGATGATCATGAACAAGCTCACCAGCGGCAATCTCGGCACCCAGGCACAGGATCCGGCCGACGAGGACGTGGAAGCGGGAGCAGGTCGCGGGACCACGCCGCACACTCTGGGCCAGTAACTCCTTCCGGCTGCCGGGAAGCCGGCGCCACGGGAGCTTGAAGACGGTTCCAGGCACTGCTGATATGCATCAGAAGTGCCTGGAACTTTTTATGATCAGCCGTTCCCGGTGGAAACGCGGTCGGGAGGTTAGCGGCGGATCATCGACAGCTGGTAGGTCTCCGGCCCCTCTTCGACGTATTCCACCGCGAACTGACCTGCAGCGCGCTGCTCCAGCTGGGCCAGTAGCGGCAACGGGTTGTGGTTGGCGATCAGCAGGATGCCCCGCCCCGGCGCCAACCCCTCCAACGCGCCGAAGATCGTCGCATGGCGGATGGCATGCGGGATCACCCGGGTGTCCAGCTCCGCCAGACCTTCCTCGTCGTGTCCACCGCAGGCGCAACCCCCGCCGGCGGGCGCAGGGCCCGCGGCCGAAGCGCCGTCGGGCTGTTCCTGACGTGCGGAGCCCGCGGAGGGTGTGGAAAGGTCGGCCAGCAGCTGGTCCAGGTCCACATCCGGGGAGGCGGCCAGGACCGGAAGGGCCTCCGTGGAAACCATCTCCAGTGCCGTGACCGCTGCCTGCGCCGCAGCGCCGGCCCGACCTTCGGAAGGCTGTTCGGTGAGCCGGGAGGTTGCCGTGGCCGCCGCCGTCGTGGCGTGGTCCAGCAACCGGGCCATCAGTGCGGTGTCGTTCTTGTTCCCTGCGGCTGCCAGGCCGCGGGTGAGTGTGCCCAAGCCGGGATCGATGTCGGTGCCGAGCGTTTGCTGCAAGGCTGCGGGGTCCCCTGACTGGGAGGCCACTTTTGAAGACCACTCGGCCAGTAGCTGGCGGATTGATTCGAGCGCGGCGGCCGATTTGCGCGATGCGGCCAAAGTGAGGTTCTCCACGGTGTTCTCCTGGGTTGACGGGAGGCGGATGGTGCCCCGACACGAACTTTACTACAATATATTCCGTGGTAAATAAAAATCCGGAAAACCCCGTCGCGCGGCCAGGAAACGGCCCCCTTCCGGCCGCCGTCGAGGAACCACAAGCCATGTCGCGGGCCCGCAGGGACCTACTCACCCGGCTGGGCGAACACGGCGGGGCATGCCCCGTCGATGAGCTCGCGCGTTCCTGCGGACAGCACCCCAATACCGTTCGCGAGCACCTTGAGGCGCTCGTGGCTTCCGGTCACGTGCAGCGGGCACCCGCGCCGCAGCCGGCCGGCCGAGGTCGCCCGGCCCGGCTCTACCGGGTCGCGGAACAGACCACGGCTCCGGCCGCTGCCGCCACCCTGGCCTCGGTGCTCGCCGCACAATTGGCGGCACGACCCGAGGCGCAGACCGAAGGCATCGCGGCAGGACGTGCCTGGGCCGCATCACTTCGAACCGGGTCCCCGGAAGCGAACCGGAACGATCCGCCGAGCGCGCAGGACGTCAGCGACGACATCGCCGGCGCACTGACCGGCACGGGCTTCGCCGCCGAGCGATCCGCGGAGGACCCCTCGGTGCTGCGCCTGACCCGCTGCCCGCTGCTGGACGCGGCCCGGGAACACCCCGACGTCGTCTGCTCCGTCCACCTCGGATTGGTGCAGGGGCTCCTGGACGACGCAGGCGCCTCCGGAACACGTGCACAACTGCTGCCCTTCGCCGCCAGCGATGCCTGCCTGCTGCGCCTGGACCCGCCGAGCGCCTCGTGAACCGAACCACTGCCGCCCCGGCGCGGGGCAGCCTGTTCCGCCGACCAGGGATCCGATTGCTCTTCCTGGCACCCGGTGGGGTGGCGATGCTCCTGGGCCTGAATGCCGCGCTGCTCCTGCTGGGTCTGCCGCATGTGCCGTTCGGCAGGCATCTGGCTGCCAGCCACGGCATGCTGCTGGTCTTCGGATTCATCGGTACCGTCATCGCCCTGGAACGGGCCGTCGCCCTGGGCAAGCCCCTGGGCTACCTGGCACCGACGCTGCTGGGGCTCGGCGGGCTGTCCTTGGTGTCACCCTTGCCGCTGGAGGTCGGCAAGACCCTGCTGCTGATGGGAAGCATCGGACTGTTGTGGGTCTACATCCCCTTATGGAGGCGCCAACGCGAAGCAGCGGTGCTCATCCAGATCCTCGGTGCCGCCTCCGCTGTCGCGGCCACGGCTCTCTGGCTGCGTATCGCCGACACCGCCCCGTTGCTCCCGCTGCTGGTCGTCTTCGTGGTCCTGACCATTGGTGGGGAACGGCTCGAACTGGCCCGCATCCACATCCGCTCCCATGCGGCGGAACCACTTCTGGTGGGGCTCTCGGCACTTCTGCTGGCCGCCGGCATCGGTGCCGTGCTGTGGACCGGGGCCGGGATGGTGCTGTTCGCCCTCGCACTGGGCGGGCTGGTGGTGTGGTTGGCGGTATACGACGTCGCCCGACACACGATCCACTCCACTGGCCTGCCGCGTTACATCGCCTGGTGCCTGCTGGTCGGCTATGGCTGGTTGGCGGTGGCCGCCGCCGTCTTCTTCGTCGCCGGACTACGCGGGGGGACGCTGGGCGGTGCTGCCTATGACGCAGCGACCCACGCGGTGTTCCTGGGCTTCACCTTGTCCATGATCATGGCCCACGCCCCGGTGATCCTGCCCGCCGTGCTGCGCCGGCCCCTGCCGTATCGTCCGGTCCTGGTCCTGCCGGCGGCCCTGCTGCATGTCTCCTTGGCCCTGCGGATCTTCATCGCCGACGTCCTGGACGACGGGGCGACGCGACAATTTGCCGGCGTGCTGAACATCGTCGCCGTCGTGCTGTTCGCCGCCCTGGCTGCGAGCCTGGTCATCTCCAGCAGCCGGAGCGCCCCACGGACACCAGCGAAACGAAAGGATCCCGGCACCGCATGAAGATCCCCACAGTCCCCGGAGCATCCTCCCCGGGATCCCGACCGACCCCCGGCCCGGATCCAGCACGGTTCTCCCGCGCGCAGTGGCATCTGCGCGCCAACGCCCCGATGCTTTTCTGGCTGATTGCGCTGGCCGTCGTCGTCGCGGCCCACAGGTTCCTGCCCGTGGCGACCTGGCTGATGGTGCATCTGCTCCTGCTGGGGGCGATCGGCAACGCCATCATGGTCTGGAGTTCGCATTTCGCCCAGGCACTGCTCCGCGGTCCGGATCATGGGCGCGTCTATCTGGCCTGGCGCCTGGCCGGGCTGAACGCCGGGGTGATCGCCACCGTCGTCGGCATGGTCACCAACCTCTGGGTGCTGGTGCTGATCGGAAGCATCCTGGTCGGTGCAGCCTTCGCCCTGCATGGGGTGTCCTTCGCGGTGCGGGCCGGCAAGGCACTGCCCTCGCGGTTCGGTGCCACGGTGAACTACTACATCGCCGCCAGCTGGTTGTTGCCCGTCGGCGCAGCGCTCGGCGCCCTGTTGGCCGCCGGATCCGGCGGCGAGGTCCGTCACCGGCTCCTGATCGCCCACGCGGTGGTCAATGTGCTGGGATTCGTGGGGCTGACGGTGCTGGGAACCCTGGCGACCCTGCTGCCGACCATGCTGCGGACCCGGGTGGCCGAAGGGGCAGAGGCCGCGGTGCGCCACGGCTGGCTCCCACTGCTGGGCGGCGTCGCCCTGGCCGGGGCGGGAGCCGGGCTGGGATGGATGGCCTTGATCGCCGCGGGGCTGGTGATCTACGTCGGAGGGCTCATCTATTCGGCACTTCCGGTGATCCGCGCGATCCTGGGCAAACCACCGACGGACTTCGCGCCGCTCTCAGCGGCCGCAGCGCTGCTGTGGCTGGCCGGCTCGGTTGCGGTCCTGGCCGTGATGGCCGGTCGGGGGCCCTCCTGGGAGGTGCTGCACCAGCAGGTCCAATCAGTGGTCCCGGCCCTCGCCGCCGGTTTCGCATCCCAGGTGCTGCTCGGTGCCCTGAGCTATTTGCT
>JBBSRM010000216.1:0-4343 GCA_038243055.1 Actinomycetales bacterium | reverse complement strand
GGCGCCGGTGGGTGCCCCACGTGCGGGTACGGGTCGTTAACGTCGCGGACCTGATGGCGGTGCTGCCCCGCGACGAATAGCCGCACGGCTTCGCCGAACGCCTGTGATCCGAGTGTCGTCGATTCCGCGGACGATGACCAACCCCGGCGCTCAGATGCCGAGGCCTGGCAGGGCGTCCTCGGGGTAGCGGGTACCGATGAATGCCGCCGCGGGTGCCAGGGCCTCGATGCGAGCCAGCGCGTCGTCGGTCAGCTCGATCGTGGCCGCGGCCACGTTCTCCGCCAGCCGACCGGCATGCCGGGTGCCGGGGATGGGGACCACATCCTGTCCGCGGGACTGGACCCACGCCAACGCTAGTTGCGCGACCGACATCCCCTCGACGTCGGCCAAGTCCTGCAGGGCGCGCACGATGCCCATGTTCGTCGCGAACGCGTCCCCGGTGAAGCGCGGGTGGGCTGCGCGGAGATCACCGTCGCCGAGGTGGTTGGGGTGGATGATGTGCGCGGTGAGGAAGCCACGGCCGAGCGGGGCGTATCTCATGGGACATGCGGCCGCCAGCGAACTCCTACAGGTGCAGCATCCGGAAGTTGACCTAATTACTGTTGCCGGGTGCCCATGAACTCATCGGGGTGCGCCGGCGCGGCCTCCTTCACCGGGCCAGCGGGCTATAGAAGACCAAGCCGTTACCCTTGTGGTCATAGACCACGGCCCGCCGTTCGTGTGCGTCGTTGTAAGGCCCCTTCACGATGGCCCCGCCGCTGTCCTCAATGGCCTTCGCCGCGGCGTCGACGTCAACGGTCTTGATGCCGACGACGACCTGCCCGGGTATGGGGTGGTCCACCGCGGTCGCCAGCGCGACGGTGACCGGCCCACCGTCGAGGGCGGCGAAGTGAGCTCCGTCGCGAAACTTCAGGGCCATCCCTAGAGTCTCGGTGTAGAACCGAATCGACTCATCTAGGTCGTCGGTCGACAGGATGACCATACGTACGTCGAATTCGGTCAATGGTACCTCCATAGACGAACCTATCGTAGTCGGCGAGGAGACTCATGGCGATGGTCGCTCGACGGATCTTCGGCTGAAACTGACCAAGTCCGCGGTCTTGCGCCGGTTCGTGACCGCGACCTATACCGCGCTGGGCGAGCGGCTCGGTGTCCAGCCATTGCCCTGTACATGCTGGCTGCCGTGCTGGACGTGGCCTCCTGCATCGGCGGTTCCAGTCACGCGTGGGCGCATGAGTTCTGGCACGCCGGCACCTACGCGTTCGTCAGTGGCGTCGCCGTCTCGGTCCTCGCCGCACTCACCGGCACCTGGGACTGGTGGAAGTCCTCCGAAGCCGGCACCCAGGCTCGACGGACGATCAACACCCACGCCACCATCATGGTGACCGTCACCCTCGTCGCCGTGGCCAATCTGGTGTGGCGGCTCGTCGTCTACACCACCGAGGCGGTGACCCCCCTCGGCATCAGATCCTGTCCGTCATCGCCGCGGTGCTGGTGGCCGTGGGCGCGACCTTCGGCGGCACCCTGGTCTTCGACTACGGCTTCAACGTCGAAACCGCCGGCGACCACCCGGCCTGGCACAAGTCCGAACAGGATGTCCTGCACGGCCAGCAGGCCTCCTCCCCGCCCGAATGATCACGAGGGGCGAAGCGATGAGCGCCGCGCTCGTGGTGCCCGGCGGCGGCAGCCTCAGCGCGCTCCTGTCGGGATGCTCCTCGGGCGGGGGCAGCGGATACACCTACTGAGCTCCACCGGCACACTGTGAGCATGGTGGGCTCTGAGTACCTCGACGGGGACCGCCGTATGGACGGTTATGCCCCGCTGCGCGACTATGCGGTGCTCGGCGACGGACGCACGATCGCGCTGGTGGCGAGGGACGGCTCGATCGACTGGCTATGTGTGCCCCAGTTGGACTCACCGGCGGTGTTCGGCGCGCTGCTGGATGCCCGTACGCAAGGAGCCTTCGCGCTCTCACCCGAGGAGCCGTTTGAGGTGACGAGACGCTACCGTCCCGGGACGAACGTGCTGGAGACCACATTTCGGACCGCCACCGGCGCCGTCCGCGTCACCGACGCCATGACCTTGCCGGGTGGCACGCTATGCCCCCAGCGGGAGATCGTCCGCGCTGTCGAAGGGCTCGCCGGAACCGTCGGCATGTCCTGGGACGTCGCGCCGCGGTTCGGCTTCGGATCCGGACCCACGCGGATCGGGCACCGGGGCGATGTGCCGGTGGCCACCCGGGGGGCCGAGGCCGTGGCGGTGTGCTCGTGGGGGGCCGGCACGCCGGCAACATCGGCTGGCTCGGTCGGCGGGCGCTTCGAGGCCACGGCCGGGAAGCGGGCGCTGTTCGCGCTGTGCTTCGCCCACCAAGAGCCGCTGGTGTTCCCTGGACGGGAGCAGGTCGAGTCCAGACTGGTCGCGACCCAGGCATGGTGGCGAGGCTGGTCTGCGGGCTTGAGCCCGGTGCCGGCGTGGACCGATGCCGTCGAACGGAGTGCGTTGGTCTTGAAGTTGCTCGTGCATGCCCCCTCGGGGGCGATCGCCGCGGCGGGGACGACGTCGCTGCCGGAAATGGTGGGCGGTGAGCGCAACTGGGACTACCGGTTCTGCTGGGTACGCGACTCCGCCTTCGTGCTGGGCGCGCTGCTGCGCCTGAGCTGCGTCGAGGAGGCGGACGCCTTCTTCTGGTGGCTGATGCAGGCCTCCCAGCTGACGCATCCGCGCCTACGGGTGCTCTACCGTCTCGATGGCGGCGCCCGGGCGGTTGAACGAACGCTCCCGCTGGCCGGGTACCGAGGTTCGACCCCCGTACGCATCGGCAACGGGGCGGCCAGCCAGGTCCAACTCGACGTGTACGGCGACCTGTTCCAGGCGGCGTGGCTCTACGCGGAGGCCGGTCGACCGATCGACCCCGATATCGGCCGCCGGCTGGCCGAGGTAGCCGACCTGGTCTGCCGGATCTGGCCCGAGCCCGACGCCGGACTCTGGGAGGTCCGCAGCGGACCGAGACATTTCACCCAGTCCAAGATGATGTGCTTCGTCGCCCTCGACCGCGCCGTACGCCTGGCACGAACCGGCCGCATCCCCTCCCCGCATATTGCGGTATGGGAGGAGGAGGCTAGCGCCATCCGCGCTTACATCGAGGAGAACTGCTGGTCAGAGAGCGCGGGAACCTATGTCCGTAGTGCGGGCAGCGACGACCTGGACGCCAGCCTCCTTCTCGGCGTGCTCTTCCGTTACAGCGACCCCCACAATCCCCGGCTGCTCGCCACCGTCGAGGCGGTCCGCCGACAGCTGGCCAACGGGCCGTTCGTCTACCGCTACTCGGGCGAAGACGGCCTGACCGGAAGCGAAGGCGCCTTCCTCACCTGCTCCTTCTGGCTCGTCGAGGCACTGGCCGTGCAAGGCAGACGGGCCGAGGCAGCTGGGCTGATGACGCAGCTGGTCGACCTGGCCAACGACGTCGGCCTCTACGCCGAGGAGGTGGACCCGGCGGGCGGCGCGTTCTTGGGGAACCTGCCCCAGGCCCTCACCCACCTGGCCCTCATCCACGCCGCCCTCGCCTTCTGCGGAGACGATGCCCCATGAGCATCTGGGCAGCGCTGGCCGGCGGCTTCGCGGGGACGTTGGTCATGACCACCGTGCTGCGTACCGCCAGCGAGGCGCGCCTGACCCGCATGGATCTCCCGTTCCTGCTCGGCACGGCCGTCACCGCCGACCGCGGTCGAGCCAAGATGATCGGCTACCTCGCCCACTTCGCCTTCGGGCTGACTTTCGCCCTCGCCTACGACGGACTGTTCGAAGCGATCGGCCGGTCCGGCTGGGCACTCGGCGCCCTGTTCGGACTGGTGCACGGGGTGTTCTCGGCGACCGCGCTCGTGAACATCCTGCTCCCCGCGGTCCACCCCCGCATGGGCACCCCGTTCACCGCCGCCGGCAGCTCCCCACTCATCGAGGCACCCGGCTTCCTGATGCGCAACTACGGCCGAACCACACCCCTGGTGAATCTCGCCGCCCACATCCTCTACGGCACCATCGTCGGCGGCTTCATTGGACTCGCCCACTGACCGGCCCGCTCGCGGGCAACGGGTGTTGGACACACTGACCTCCAGGATCGTGAGCATGCCGTCCGCAGCAACATCCGGAACATCCCCTCGCCGGTGAGAACCTCTCGCCGGTGAGAACCTCTGGCCGGAGGGTTACGCTCGGCCGTTGCGGAGTGCGGCGAGTACGTCGCCTTCCAGGCGCGAGATCATGTCCAGCGGGATGCCTTTAGGGCAGACGGCGGTGCACTCGCCGTGCTGGGTGCAGGCGCCGAAGCCTTCCTCGTCGTGCTGGTTGAT
>JBBSRM010000215.1:0-4371 GCA_038243055.1 Actinomycetales bacterium | reverse complement strand
TGTGGGCGCTGGTCATCGGCTTCTTCATGATCCTGGTCGATTCCACCATCGTCGCCACGGCCATGCCGGCGATCATGCGCGGACTGGATACGGGCATCAACGGCGTCATCTGGGTCAATAGCTCCTACCTGCTGGCCTTCGCCGTTCCGCTGCTGGTGGCCGGGCGGCTGGGGGACCGTTTCGGACCGAAGAACCTGTACCTGCTGGGCCTGGCTCTGTTCACCGTCTCCTCCCTGTGGTGCGGCTTCTCCTCCAGCGTCGGGATGCTGATCGCCGCGCGGGTGGCCCAGGGCCTGGGGGCCGCCCTCCTGACTCCACAGACGATGACGTTCATCACCCGGATGTTCCCGGCCGAACGCCGCGGTGCGCCGATGGGCGTCTGGGGAGCCGTCGCCGGTGTCGCGACCCTGGCCGGACCGATCCTCGGCGGCATACTGGTGGACACCCTGAGCTGGGAATGGATCTTCTTCGTCAACGTACCCGTCGGCGCCCTGGCCATCTGGAGGGTCTGGCGCAAGGTCCCCCAGCTGCCCCGGCACAGCCGTAACTTCGACATGTTCGGCGTCGTGCTCTCGGCGGTCGCCATGTTCCTGATCGTCTTCGGCATCCAGGAGGCGAACACCTACCACTGGGGAACGATCATGGGCCCCATCACCGTCTGGGGTCTGATCATCTCGGGAATCGTCGTGCTGGCCGGCTTCATCGTGTGGCAACGCGTCAACCGGCGCGAGCCGTTGCTGCCGTTGGGCCTGTTCCGCAACGTCAACTTCTCGCTGGCCAACGTCGCGATCACGGCGATGGGTCTGGCGATCATTGCCCTGAACTTCCCGATCATCCTCTACCTGCAGTCCGTGCGCGGGCTCTCGCCGACGCTCTCGGCGTTGATGATCGCCCCGATGGCGATCGTCTCGGGGGTGCTGGCCCCCTTCGCCGGCAAGCTCACCAACCGGATCGACCCCAAGTTGCTGGCCGTTCCGGGCTTCCTGCTCTTCGGCGGCGGGATCGTGGTCTACGGGCTGATCCTCAGCCCCGACATCCCGTTCTGGGTGCTGTTGCTGCCGCCGGTGGTCATGGGCATCGGCAGTGCGGGCATCTGGCCCTCGGTCTCGCTGACGGCAACCCGCGATCTGGGCCAGGCCAATGCCGGTGCCGGTTCCGGGGTCTACAACACCACCCGCCAGGTCGGCGCCGTCCTGGGCTCGGCCTTGATCGCCTTCATCATGGAGGCACGCATCAGCGTCGAATCCACCGCGGCGCTGGCCGGCACCGAACCTGCAGGCGATGGGTCCTCCGCCACACCCGCAGGACCGGCGGCCACCATGGGCCAGGCGGTCCCGGAATTCCTGCACGGCGCGTTCTCCACGGCCCTGGGGCAGTCCCTGCTATTGCCGGGCCTGGTGGCCATCTTCGCGGCGCTGGTCTGCTTGTTCTTCCAACCCCCGGCGGGGCGGAAGGCCGCACGGCGGTGAGTGCCGGCCGTGCTAGATTCACCGGCATGGACCACACAGTAGCCGTTCCCGAGGAAGCCCTGCGTCTACTGGTCGAGCGCGGATTCGATGCCACCAGCGTGGACCAACTGGCAGCGGTGTTGGGGATCAGCCGCAGCACCTTCTTCCGCCGCTACCTGTCCAAGGAGGACATGGTCTTCGCGGACATGGACACCGTCATCGCCGGCGTCCACCGCGAGCTGGCCGCGCCCGGACGCCAGCCGACCGACCGACTGGCTGCCGCCGCGCTATGGGTCTTCGACCACCACACCGGCCGACCCCAGGCGTCGCTGCTGCGCTTCGAACTGTTGCAGGAGGTTCCTGCCCTGCGCGACCGGGAGCTGGTCAGCACCCACCGCTATGAGCGCGCCTTCCGTCGCGGCCTGCGCGCCGCCCTGGACGTGGACCCCGGGCTCGACGACGTCAATCTGGCCATCACCTCCTATGCGGCCTCGGTGGTCGCCGTGCACAACGCCTTCCTGCGCAGCTGGCTGAACACCTGCGATGCCGGCCTGCGCGCAGGGCTCGTGAGCGAATTGGCGAAGCTGGCCGCCCTGCATCTGCCCCGGCTCCAGGAGCAGGCACCGAAAGCGGGGGCGGGCCCCGCGCATCCGGGCGTCGTCGTCACGGTATCCAGCAGCGGCACGGACACCGAGGAGATCGTCGACGCCGTCCGCCGTGCCCTCGATCAACAAGCCGGGCAGACACCACCCACCACCTGACACTGAGTGTCTTGACCTGAACCCCAGTTTCATGGATGCTGGTACGGATTGATCCCCCGTGACCGGCGATGCCCCGATGGCCGGCCACGCAGAGCCGAAGGACATGCCGTGAGCACTTCAGAAACCACCTCAGCCGAACTCGGGCAGGACAGCCCGATGGCCGAATTCCCCCTCGGCGTCATCGAGCCCGAATACGAACTCTGGGGCGAGGTCGACATCGACCCTGCAGGTTTATTCGGGGAAGAGGACATCCCGGCCGCGGACCGCGCCTATTGGGATACCGCCCGCCGCTTCGGTCTGGACGAAGTACGCCCGGAGATCGACGACTACTGGGACCGGGCCGACTACCCGTTCCATCTGGCCACCCGGCTGGGTGAACTGGATCTGCTGCGCGACGGCATCGACGTCGACGGCTACCCGGCGATGAGCACGTTGGCCGCCGGTCTGGTGAACATGGAACTCTCCCGCGCCGACGGTTCGGTCGCCACCATCGGTGCAGTCCAGTCCGGTCTTGCCCTGCGCTCGGTCGCCTACTGCGGCTCCGAGGAACAGATCGCCGAATGGGTTCCGAAGCTGGCCCGCGCCGAGGTCCTGGGCGCCTTCGCCCTGACCGAGCCCACACACGGCTCCGATTCGGTCTCCCTGGAGACCCGGGCCACGCGCGTCGACGGCGGCTATGTCCTGAACGGTGAGAAGAAGTGGATCGGCAACGGTTCCACCGGCGGCATCACGGTCGTCTGGGCACGCGATGACGAGGGCAACGTCCGTGGCTTCATCGTCCAGCAGGAGTGGGAGGGCTACACCGGAACCACGATCGAAGGGAAGCTGAGCCTGCGCGCCATCTGGCAGGCGCACATCCGATTGGAGAACGTGTTCGTCCCCGACACCCATGTCATGCCCGGGGCCAACTCCTTCAAGGACACCGCCAAGGTCCTGTTCGCCACCCGGCTGGGAGTCGCCTGGTCCGCCGTCGGACACGCCACCGCCTGCTACGAATCGGCAGTCCAGTACGCAACCCAGCGCACCCAGTTCGGCCGCCCGCTCGCCGCTGCCCAGGTCGTGCAGGAACGCCTGGCGCGCATGCACTCCGAACTGGCGACCATGCAGCTGATGGTCATGCAGATGACCCGCCGTGAGGAACGCGGCGAGCTCACCCCGACCCAGGCTTCGTTGGCGAAGTACACCTGCACGCGCACAGCGCGCCAGATCGCCTCCAACGCCCGCGACCTGCTGGGCGGCAACGGCATCCTGCTAAAGAACCGTGTTGCCCGCCATTTCGCCGACATCGAGGCCATCCACACCTACGAGGGCACTGAAACCGTCCAGGCGTTGATCATCGGCCGTTCGATCACCGGGCTCTCGGCCTTCAATAAGTAGTCGAGGCCCCCAGGAACGGGAGCAGGTGGGCCAGGACCTCGTCGACCGCGGCCAGCGTCGAACCATGGGTCCTGCCCTCCAACGCGACGAACCGGGCCGCCGGCATCAATTCTGCCGCGGCCCGGGAGTCGAGGTAGCGCTGGCGGTCGCGGGTCCCGGCCATCAGCAGTACCGGCAGCTCGAGCCCCGCCACCACCGATTCCTCGATCCCCTCCTCGATTTCGGTGCGCTCGAAGTAGGCATGCAGGGCCTGGGCATCATTGGTCATGAAGGCCAGCCGGGTCTGCGGATCCAGACGCTGCCCGTCGACGAAGGCCTGCATGCCGCCGGTGCGCAGGGCATCCAGATAGCCATCGAAGAACACGTCGGCGATCTGGCCGCCCTGCGCCTTGAACGTCCCGCCGAGTGTCACGAGTTTCTCCACCCGTCCCGGCGCCGCCACGGCCAGCGAGAAACCGACTCTCGCCCCGAAGGAATAGCCCACGATCGCGGCGCTGGCCAGCTTTTCGGCGTCGAGCACGGCCAGGACGTCGTCGACCAGCAGGTCCATGGCGTAGTCCTGCGGGCGGTGCGGTTTGGAGCTGCGGCCGTGTCCGCGTAGATCGATCCGCACCACGGTGAAACCGTCGAGTCCCTTGACGTAACCCAGTCCGCGCCAGATCGCCCGCGAAAGCGCCGAGCCGTGCAACAGGACGACGGCGGGCCCCTGCCCTGACACGTCGTAGGAGATGGTGGTTCCGTCCCGGGGATTCTGCGTCTCAGCCATTCCCACAGGTTATCGGCCG
>JBBSRM010000214.1:0-4380 GCA_038243055.1 Actinomycetales bacterium | reverse complement strand
TGGACCCCTGGCTCCGGCACGAAGGCGGCGCACCCGAACTCACGGTTCTGCACGCCGATCGACCAGCTCGACATGCTCTCCGAGGAGTTCCACAACCCCGAGGGCGTCGAGATCCACGCGATTCTCTTTGGTGGACGGCGCAAGACCACCATCCCGTTGGTGACCGAGGCCAGCTCCTGGACCAACGGCATCTTCATGGGTTCCACGCTCTCTTCGGAAACCACGGCTGCCGCAGCCGGAGCGGTTGGCCGGGTCCGTCGGGACCCGATGGCGATGCTGCCGTTCATCGGGTACGACGCCGGTGACTACCTGCGCCACTGGGACTCGATCGAGTCCAAGGCCGACCCGTCCCGGCTGCCGCGGATCTTCCTGGTCAACTGGTTCCGCCGCACTCCCGAGGGAGGATTCGCCTGGCCGGGGTTCAGCGACAACTCCCGCGTGCTGAAGTGGATCGTCGAGCGCATCGAAGGCACCGCCGATGCCCGCGAGACCCCGATCGGCAACGTGCCGACCGGCGAGTCGATGGATCTGAGTGGTTTGGATTCGTTCACCGCCGAGGACCTCGAAGTGGCCGTCACGGTCGACCCCGAGGAATGGAAGCAGGAACTGGCTGACATCGAGGAGTGGTACGCCAAATTCGGGCCGTCCCTGCCGCAGTCCCTGCAGGACGAGCTGGCCGGGTTGAAGCAGCGCCTCGGAGCCTAGGCGGCTTCGTGGCTACGAACACGACGGGCGGGGAGCATCCCGTGGACCACCACCTGGTGGTCTGCGCAGGTGCTCCCCGCCCGTCGTGCGTTCTGCCGTGGACTGCTCCGGCACTGCGTGCGCACACGCTGAAGCAATAGGCGATAGTTCACCTAGCAGGCTGGCATGATGGAGACATGATCCTCGCACGTTTGATCCTCGGGCTACTGAGCCTGTCGCCGATGACCGGCTACGACCTGAAGAAGCACTTCGACTCGAGCATCAACCACTTCTGGAATGCCGATAAGGCGCAGATCTACCGCACCCTGGCCCAACTGGTTGCCGAAGGACTGGCCACGGTGCGGACCGTACCGCAGGAGAACTACCCCGCGCGCCAGGAACACCACATCACCGAGGCCGGTCGGGACGCGTTGCAGGACTGGCTGACCGGGCCGTTGGACCGCCAGCCGGCTCGTGAGCCTTTTCTGGGCCGGATCTTCTTCTCCGGGGAACTCGACCGCAACGAGGTCCTGGAGCTGCTGGCGGCACGTCGTGCCGAAGCCGAGGATCTGTACAGCTCCTACCGGGCGCTGCGCGGCGAATTGAACGAGGCGGCCCTGACCGATCGGCGCGGCTACCTGATGGCCGCCACCCTGGACCACGGCATCGCCCATGTCGGCGCCGAACTGTCCTGGCTCGACTCCGTCGAAGGGAACCTGCCATGAACGAGCACCCCACGGTGCGGCCCACCGCCACAGGACGCCCCGACCCGGCCGGCTACCCGGAAATACACCGTCCGCTGCGGCCCCGCACCGACGGCAAACCGGCCCAGACGCTGGTCTTCCTGCATGGCGGCAACGTCGCCAACTGGATGTGGGACCCTCAGGTCAAGGCCTTCCCCGCCTATCGGATTTTCACCCCGCATCTGCCCGGGTTCGGGGGCCGGGCCGACGAGGATTGGCGTGGGCTGGATAGTGCCGCCGACGACGTCGCGGCCTTCATTGCCGAAGAGGTCGAGGACGGTCGGGTTCACCTGGTCGGCCAGTCCCTGGGCGCCGTCGTGGGCCTGCGCGTGCTGGCCCGGCACCCGGAACTCTTCGCCAGCGCCCTGTTCACCGGAGCCGGTATCCGTCCGGTGGGGGCGGGGACGCGACTTTCCACGGCCGCGCAGCTGCGTTTCGGGGATGCCGAATGGTTCTGGAAGGTCCAGGCCGGGGCCTTCGGGATCCCCGCGAACTCCCGTCGGCTCTACTCCGAACATGGGCTGACCCTGCGTCCGGAGAACATGAAGGCGATGCTGGACGAGGTCCAGGCCGGCGGTCTGCCCGACGGTCTGGGGGACTACACCGAACGCCTGATGATGGTTGCCGGGGCCCGTGAACCGGCGCTGGTGCGCAAGGGGTTCGCCGATGTCGCCGCCCTCCGCGCAGACACCGTGTTCCGCCTGGCACCGGGCCTGCATCATCAATGGAGCGTCGAGGATCCGCTGTTCTTCAATGCGATGGTCCGTGCCTGGATCGAAGGCGGCGAGGTCCACCCCCGGCTCGGGCCGGTCCCCGGGCTGCAGTACGGGGCCTGAGCCCCCACGGGAAGCAACGACGACGCCACCTACCGTGGATGCTGCTCGTCATCCTGACTCGTGCGAACGCAGCGGAGCGGCCCGCGACCTGGCTCATCCAGTTCGCGGGCCGCTCCGGTGTCTGCCCTTCCATGGGCAGGGGGCTCGTGCCTAGGCCGCGAGCCAGAGGTCGGGGCCGAAGACCTCGTAGTGGATGTTGGTCGGTACCACGCCGGCGGCAATGGCCTGGCTGCGCACCGCACGCATGAACGGCAGCGGGCCACAGAGGTACATCCGTGCATCCGCCGGTAGCTCGACGCCGGACAGGTTCATGAACCCCTCGGCGGCCTGCAGGCCGTCGGTGGTACCGGTGGTGTCCTCGAGCCACAGGCGGATCTCGACGTTGGGCAACTGTTCCACAGCGGCGAGCATCTGGTCCTTCAGGGCCCAGTTGGATTCCATGGCCTCGGCATGCAGTACCAGAACCTGGCGGTCCGATCCGGTGGACACCAGCGACTGCAGGGCCGATGCGCTCGGGGTGCAACCGATGCCTGCGGTGGCGATGATGATCGGCCCGCCATCCATGTCCAGGGTGATGTCACCGTAGGGGTTGGACAGTTCGACGACGTCGCCGACCTCGAGATGGCGATGCATGAAGGGGGAGACCTCTCCGCCCTCGTCGAGCTTGGTGGTCAGGACGCGCTCCGTGGTGGATTCGACGTTGTCGGAGAGGGAGTACTGGCGGCACTGGCGCAGACCGTCGGCCAGCGGCACGCGGATGCTCACGAACTGGCCGGGCTTGGCGACGGAAACGCCGGTGTCATCGGCCGGCTCGAAGCGGAACGTCATGCAATCCAGGCCGGAGGCCTCCTTGGAGGTGACCTTCCACGGGGCGTAGATCCGGTCATTGGCCTGTTCGGCGTAGAGACCCTTCTCGATCTTGACCAGGGCGTCGGCCATCAGCCAGTAGACCTCGGACCAGGCAGCGACGACTTCGTCGGTGGCAGCTTCGCCCAGATCCTCGGCGATGGCCGCGAAGAGGTAGTCGAAGACGATCTGGTACTGGTCGGGCTGGATGCCCAGGGAGGTGTGCTTATGGGCAATGCGGGACAATACCGACTCGGGCAGCGAATCAGGGTGTTCGACCAGATGGGAGGCGAAGGCGGCGATGCTGCCGGCCAGGGCCTGCTGCTGGGCTCCGTTCTTCTGGTTGGCACGGCTGAACATGCCGTCCAGGAGTTCAGGACGTGCCGCAAACATCCCGGCGTAGAACTTCTTGGTGATCTCACCGATCCTTTCGCCAATCACGGGAAGTGTCGCCTGGACGACGGGGCGGGACGTTTCTGAGAGCATCGGATCTCCTCGAGGTCGAATTACTTGCGTCTGATCCGCAAGTATTATGATTCATTTCTACGCCATGTAGAAAACATGGGCAAATCGGCTACGGCAGGGTGGGAAAAGGAAGGGCGGCCAGTGCCGGGGACGTGGCCAGATCGCGGATCGGCCAGCGGTCCAGCTCCTGGTAGAAGGCCTCCTGGGCCCGGCCGAGGGCCGTGCGGAGCCGGCAACCGACAATCAACGGACAGGCGGGCCTGCCGTCGGTGGTGGTGCACTCGGCGAGGTCGCCCTGCCCCTCGAGGCTACGCAGCAGCGTGCCGGCGCCGAGGGACAAACCCGATTCGTTGATCCGCACGCCACCGGAGCGCCCGCGTTTGACATCGATATGGTCCAACTGGCCGAGTTTGTGCACTGCCTTGGAAACCTGGTTGTAGGGGATGTCGATCGCCACGGCGATCTCCCGGGTCCTCAGCAGGGCCTCGGACCGGGCGGCCAGCAGCATCAGAATGCGCAGACAGACATCGGAAAAGGCGTTGATCCTCATGCTGTCGACGCCCGGTCCTTGCGGATCAGGCCCAGATCCGCAATTCGGCAGGCTCCGGGGCGGGGTCCTCGAAGGTCCACTCGCCACCTTCGGTGGCGGGAGAGGAGTAGGGCTGGATGATGGCCACGGCGCCACCGAGGCTGTGCTCGGCGAGGGCGTGGACGGCGTCGGCCTCTTCCTGCAGCAGGGTCACATCGGAGACCAGGGCCACGGCGACGAAGTTCTCGCGCTGTCCGATCAGCAAGGTGACCAGGTC
>JBBSRM010000213.1:0-4402 GCA_038243055.1 Actinomycetales bacterium | reverse complement strand
CGGCCTTCTTCAGCACGGTGTCGAGGCGTTCGAAGTCCTCGTCCATTCCGGCGTCCATGCCGGAATCGATCATGGCGTCGCAGGCGTGCTTGGAGGTGTAGGTGGAGGTGGCCTCCAAGGCGCTGGACCCGTCGTCGAGATCGACGAAGTGCAGGGTCTCCAAGGTGGTGCCGGGTTCATCCTCGTATTCCCAGGTCTGCACGATCAGGCCGGGGGAGACCACATGGTAGGAGCCGCGGAAAGGCCAGCTGCCGCCGTCTTCCGCCACGACGACATAGCGGAAGGCGCCTCCGGTGACCGCGTCGAAACGCTCGACGCGCACGGTGGTCCCGCGCGGACCCATCCACTTCTTGAACAATTCCACGTCGGTGTGGGCACGCTGGACCACGGGCGCCGGGGCGGCGAATTCGCGCCGGTGCACGACGCTCTGTTCGCCGACGCGGGTATGTTCGGTCAGTCCTGGATGGTGGATGTCGTGGTGTTCCATGAGGTCTCCTGTGGAAGTCGGCCCGGATCTGTCTGGGTGGCGGGACAGCACGGCACCGAGGCGCCGGTGGCGATGCTCCAGCCGACGCCGTCGCTCGTCCATCCAGAAGTGGGCGGCGTCCAGGGGCTGCTCGATGAGGTGAACGCGGCGCGTTCGCCCCTCCCGACGGCGCGTGATCAGGCCCGCGCGTTCCAACACGCCCAGGTGCCGCGAGACGGCTCGGTGGGAGATGTCGAACAGCGCGGCCAGTTCGCCGACCGTGGCATCAGCAGTGGAGAGGTGGTCGACGATTGTCGATCTCACCGGGTCGCCCAAGGCGGTGAAGGTTTGGGTTACTGGTGAGCTCATCCTCCGATTCTTCAACCAAGGAAATGAATGTCAAGGCCTGGCTCTCCCCGGGGCGTGCCGTGGCCCCGGGGAGGAGGGGCTATTCGGAGAGGTTGGCCAGACGCGCCGGGCGCAGCAGTTCCTCGAGTTCGCTGCGGCTGAGGAGGTTCTGCTCCAGCACCAGCTCTGCGATCCCTCGACCGGAATGCAGGGCCTCCATGGCGATCGCCGTGGACGTCGCGTAGCCCAGTTGCGGGGTCAGCGCTGTCACGAGTCCGATCGAGTTCTCCACGTTGGCCCGCAGCAGGTCCTCGTTGGCGGTGATGCCCGAAACACAGTTGCGGGCCAGGGTCAGGCAGCCGGCCTCGAGATGGCGCATCGACATCGACAAGGAGTGCACGATCACTGGCTCGAAGGCGTTGAGCTGGAGCTGTCCGGACTCGGCGGCCATCGAGATCGTCACGTCGTGCCCGACCACCTGGTAGGCGACCTGGTTGACGACCTCGGGGATCACCGGGTTGACCTTGCCGGGCATGATCGAGGAACCGGCCTGCACCGCCGGCAGGTTGATCTCGTTGAAGCCCACGCGGGGGCCTGAAGAGAGCAAGCGCAGGTCGTTGCAGATCTTGGACAGCTTCACCGCCACGCGCTTGAGCACCCCCGAGAGGTGCACGAACGCGCCCACATCCTGGGTGGCTTCGATCAGGTCGGGGGAGGTGGTCAGTGGCAGCCCGGTCAGTTCGACCAGGTGCCGGCAGGCGGCCTCGGTGTAGCCATCCGGGGCATTGAGCGAGGTGCCGATCGCCGTGGCACCGAGGTTGATCTCATGCACCAGCTCCAGTGATTCGGCCAACCGGTCGTGGTCCTCGCGGATGGTCACCGCATAGGTGCCGAACTCCTGGCCCAGGGTCATCGGCACGGCATCCTGAAGCTGGGTGCGGCCCATCTTCACCACGGTGCGGAATTCCTTGGCCTTGGCCTGGAACGCGGTTTCGAGCTCTTCGATGGCCGCCAGCAGCGGGGCTGCAGTGAAGGAGGTCGCCACGTTCACGGCGGTGGGGTAGACGTCGTTCGTGGACTGGGAGAGGTTCACGTGGTCGTTGGGGTGCAGGTGCTGGTAGTCCCCGCGTTCGTGGCCGAGGATCTCCAGGGCACGGTTGGCGATGACCTCGTTGGCGTTCATGTTCGTGCTGGTCCCGGCCCCACCCTGGACGACGTCGACGATGAACTGGTCATGCAAGGCACCGCCGGCGATTTCGGCGCAGGCGGCATCGATGGCTTCTGCACGGGTGGCATCCAGCAGGCCGAGTTCGTGGTTGGCCCGTGCCGCGGCCTGCTTGACCAGCGCCAGGGCGCGGATCAGATGAGGATTCGAGCCCACCTGCTGCCCGGTGATGTGGAAGTTTTCCGAAGCGCGCAGCGTGTGCACGCCCCAGTAGGCCTCGGCCGGGACTTCACGGTCGCCGATCAGATCGTGTTCGAGGCGGGTGGTGGCCAGGGTGGTGATGGACATGACTGGATGCTCCTGGAGGGTGTTGCTGTGGGTGGGGACGAAGAAAAGGCAGGGGAGGGGACGGCGGTGCCGGCGGACCCTGGATGGTTAGGCGGGGATGGCGGTGAGTTCGCCGACCCGTTCACCGCCGCCGAGGGCGCCGACGGCCAGGAACGGTTGCAGGGCCGCAGCCAGGGAGCGGTCATCGACCAGACGCGTCAGTGCCGCCGCGGCAACGGGCATCCGGGCCCGGTCCCCGCCGTCGGAGATCTTCAGGGCCAACCCGGTGCCGTCGGCCAACCCGATCGCTTGGATTCCTTCGAATCCGTCCTTGGCGAGAAGTCCTGGGGCGGCGCGCATAACGTCGGTGACGTCGCGTTCTTTGCCCGCGACCAGCTCGGGGTGGGTACGCATGGCATCGGCCACGGCCCGTTCCGCGGTTCCCTCGGCGGCGGAAGCCAACCGGCCGAAGGCCCGGGCCACCCCGGCCAGCGACAGGGTGTAGACGGGGGTGCCACAGCCATCGGTGCTGGTGGCTCCCACGGCCTCGCCGGTCAGTTCCTCCACGGTGCTGCGCAACAGTTCGTTGATCGGGTGGGTGGTATCCAAGTAGCCCTCGACGGGCCATCCACGCTGGACGCAGAGGGCGACCAGGGCGGCGTGTTTGCCCGAACAGTTCTGGGCCAAGCGGGTCGGCTCGTTTCCGTCGCGCAGCCACGCCTTCCGTTCTTCGACGCCATAAGGCAGGTCGGTGCTGTTGGCCAGAACGGAGGCATCGAGGCCGGCGTCGGCCAGCGTGGAGGCGGCGACCTGCTGGTGGCGTTCGGAGCCCGAGTGGCTGGCCGCGGCCAGGGCGAGTTGCTCGCTGCCCAGGTTCAACCCGGCGCGCACCATCGCCACGGCGAAGAGCGGTTTGAGGGCCGAACGCGGGTAGAACCCTGCCTGGCCGTCGCCGAGGGTGGCGGTCACCGCTCCGTCGGGGGCCGTGGTGACGAGGGATCCGTAGTGGATGGATTCGACGGCGTCGCCGCGGGTCTGGACGGCGAGCGGGGCATGGGCTGGGAGGTTCACTTTTGTCCGTTCTTCACGAGATGGTCGACGGCGCCGTGGACGGCCCCGAGGTGGTGCTGCATGGCGCTTTCGGCGGCCGTGGGGTCGCGGGCCTCGATGGCTGCGACGATTTGCTGGTGTTCGCCCTCGGAGGCTCTCCGCCGGCCGGAGACCAGGTTCACGGTCTCGGATTGGCGGCCCATGGCGTCGCGGATATCGGCGATGACCTTGATGAAGACGCCGTTGCCGCCGGCGCCGGCGATGGCCAGGTGGAAGGTGGTGTCCAACTGCACCCAGGCCCCGGCGTCGTCCTCGGTACGCATCGCCTCCATCAGCGACTCCAGGCGTTCAAGGTCAGCCGAAGTCCTTCGTTCGGCGGCGAGCCGGGCGGCAGGACCTTCGATATGCGGACGGGCTTCGAGCAGATCAGTCGAGGAGAAGCTGCCCAGCACCAGATCCGCCGTGGCCTGTTCGGCGATGACGAAGGTGCCACGGCCGGTCTCGGTGCGGGTCAATCCCAAGGCCGCGCAGGAACGCAGGGCCTCGCGGATGACCGAACGGCTGACACCGAAGCGGGCGCCCAGGGCGGCCTCCGAGCTGAGCCTGGCGCCCACGGGCAGATCACCGGCTTCGATGGCTGATCGCAGCGAAACGAAGACGGCTTCGGAGGCACTGGTGCGATCGATCGGCTGCTGTCCTGCTGTCCAGCTGTCTGACAGGTTCATGTCTCGTACGATGCCACGTTCCGCGGTTCGCGGTCAACATCTGGCCCGCCGTTTGCCGGAGACGGGTAGGGTGCAATCCACGAACACCTGCCCCGAGCCATGAGGAGTCACCATGTCCTGGAAGCCCGATGAACGTCACGCCACCAGCGAGGAACTTGCCGCGAACCTGTCCCAATCCGGGCTATCGAGGGAACAAGTGTGCGAAGACCTTGAATTCAGCGACCATGCGCTCGAAGCCGCGCTGGAGTTGCGCGACATGGTGGACCCGGTCGACGTGTGGGTGCTGCGCGATTACCTCGAGCAGGCCGCACGCGATGCCGG
>JBBSRM010000212.1:0-4409 GCA_038243055.1 Actinomycetales bacterium | reverse complement strand
TACGACCGGTTCATCCGCACCACCGACGTGGACCACCTCGAGGCCGCCCAGGCCATCTGGAAGCTCATGGAGGAACGCGGGGACATCTACCTCGATAAGTACGCCGGCTGGTACTCGGTCCGCGACGAGGCCTTCTACGGCGAGGATGAGACCGAGGTCCACGAGGACGGCGTACGGTACTCCACCGAATCCGAGACCGAAGTGACCTGGACCGAGGAGGAATCCTACTTCTTCCGGCTCTCCGCCTACCAGGACAAGCTGCTCGAGCTCTACCGCAGCCAGCCCGAATTCGGGGCGCCCCGATACCGATTCAACGAGGTCATCCGGTTCGTCGAGGACGGCCTGAACGACCTCTCGGTCTCGCGCACCTCCTTCGACTGGGGGATCCCCGTACCGGGCAACCCGGCACATGTGATGTACGTGTGGGTGGACGCGCTGACCAACTACCTCACCGGTGTGGGCTTCCCCGATACGAATTCGGCTTCCTTCCGTAAATACTGGCCCGCCGACCTGCACGTGATCGGCAAGGACATCTCCCGGTTCCACGCCATCTACTGGCCCGCCTTCCTGATGTCCGCAGGGCTGGAATTGCCGCGCCGGATCGTGATCCACGGCCACCTGCACAACAACGGCGTGAAGATGTCCAAGTCCTTGGGCAACACCGTCGCCCCCGCCGATTGGGTGGAGAGCTACGGTCTGGACCAGACGCGGTACTTCCTGTTGCGCGAGGTCCCCTTCGGTGCCGACGGGAACTACAGCCACGACGCGATCGTGGCCCGGATGAACTCCGATCTGGCCAACAACCTGGGCAACCTCGCCCAACGGTCCCTGTCCATGGTCGCCAAGAACTGTGGGGGACTGGTCCCCACCCCCGGCGATTTCACCGACGCCGACCAGGAACTACTGGACGACGCCGAGGCACTGCTGGATCTTTCCCGCGAGGCCTACGATCGGCAGGAGTTCAGCAAGGGGCTCGAAGCCGTCTGGCATGTCCTGGGTGACACGAACGCCTACTTCGCGGAAAACGCCCCCTGGGTGCTGCGCAAAACCGATACGGCGCGCATGGAAACCGTGCTCTACGTGACGTTGGAGATCCTGCGGAAGGTCGCGTTGCTGGTGCAGCCGGTGATGCCCACCGCGGGGAGCCAGCTGCTGGACTTATTGGGCCAATCCGGGGGAGCAGCACGCACCTTCGCCGCCTACGGGTCCGTCATTGAACCGGGGACCGAATTGCCGGCGCCGACGCCTATTTTCCCGAAGTACGAAGAGCCGGCCTCGGAGTGAATAGGCGCTAGTCAACCGCTTGACGGGCGGTGTTGGGGGCGGCCCGAAAGGGCCCGCCGGCTAGCGGGGATGCCGCAGATGAGGGCGTTGGGGGCGGGTAGTAGCAAATTGACAGTGGATGCCTTGTCAGTAAAGTGGGTCAACGGACTTACTTGCACCCCCTACCCCGTATTTGAGGACTGTCATGAGCACCCCACCGGATATAAGCGGTGAGAATCTAGCCCAGAAGCGAGGCTCGCCAGCGAAGACGAAGGCGCCGATCATTCCTGCACCGCGGGTCTTCTGGCCCGCGTTGGGCGTCATCGTCGCGCTCGTCGCCGTGGCGATGATTGCCCCCGACGGCACCTCGAAGGTCTTCACCAAGATGCAGACCGCAGTGGTGGATGGCCTGGCGCCGTACTACATGCTCGTGGTCGGGGCCTTCGTCGTCTTCGCGATCTGGATGGGCCTGAGCCGCTACGGCAACATCACCCTGGGCAAGGACGATGAGAAACCCGAATTCGGGCTGCTGTCATGGTTCGCCATGCTCTTCGCCGCGGGCATGGGCATCGGCCTCGTCTTCTGGGGCGCTGCCGAACCGTTGACCTTCTTCGTGAACCCGAAACCCGGGGTGACCGGCGACGAGGCGGACCTCGCACGGGCTGCCATGGGGCAGACCTTCATGCACTGGGGACTGCATGCCTGGGCCATCTACGCCGTCGTCGGCTTGGCCATGGCCTATGCCATCCACCGCCGTGGTTTTCCCATCTCCATCCGTTGGACGCTGGAACCCCTGCTGGGTAGCAAGGTCAAGGGCTGGCTCGGCGACACGATCGACGTCATCGCCGTGGTCGGCACCCTGTTCGGCATCGCTACCTCGCTCGGACTGGGGGTCAAGCAGATCTCAGCCGGACTGTCCCATATGGGTGTTGTCGGGGAAGTGAATAATACGTTGTTGGTGGTGTTGATCATCATCATCACGCTCTTCGCTCTCGTCTCCGCCGTCAGCGGCGTCGGCAAGGGCATCAAATGGCTTTCGAACATCAACCTGGGCTTGGCCGGCGTCTTCATGATCTCGGTCCTGCTGCTGGGCCCGACGCTGTTCATCTTCCGCGATCTGGTCTCCTCACTGGGCTTCTACCTGCAGAACATCCTGGGCATGACCCTCGATACCGCCACCTACACCGGCGAAGCCGGCCAGAAGTGGCTGGGCGACTGGACCATCTTCTACTGGGGCTGGTGGATGTCCTGGGCCCCGTTCGTCGGCGTCTTCATCGCTCGGATCTCCCGCGGCCGTACGGTCCGCGAATTCGTTCTCGGTGTCCTGGCGGTTCCGACCATCGTCAGCTTCATCTGGTTCTCCATCATGGGCGGCACCGCCATCGAGGCGGCCTGGGACGACATGAACGGCGGACTGTTCGACGAGAAGGAAGGAATCGTCTCGGAGAACGTCCTGTTCAACATGCTCGACCAATTGCCGCTGGGTGGAGTGCTGTCGGTCGTCGCCGTGCTGCTGGTCACGATCTTCTTCGTCACCTCATCGGACTCCGGTTCACTGGTGATCGACATGCTGGCCTCCGGTGGCGATACCGACCCGCCCAAGTGGAGCCGTGTGCTCTGGGCTTCACTTGAAGGCCTCGTTGCCATCGCGCTGCTGTTGGCCGGTGGTCTGGGCGCGCTCCAGACGGCGTCCATCCTCACGGCGCTTCCGGTCAGTATTGTGATCATCGGCATGTGTCTGGCCACCTTCAAGGCACTGCACGCCGAGCACCAGGTGCTGCTGCGGGCTGAGCGTCGCCAGCGGCGGCGGGAACTGGCCCGTGAAGTCGGCGTCGGGATCACCGACGAGCTCATGGAGAACTTCGATGAGCGCTTCGGCGAGCAGGTGGACGACCGCATTGAAACCGCGCTTCCCTCCGAGGTCCGTACCCGACCTCGGCCGTGGCAGCCCAAAGGCAGGAACGACAAGAAATAGATCTGTCCGCTAGCGGTCCAACGAGAAGCTAGCTGCTCAACGACAGGGGCCCCGATCCGGAATGAAAATTCCGGAACGGGGCCCCTGTCGTTCTGCGTTCCCGGTGTGTGTCTGGATCCAGCGGCCAGCGGCGTGCATCTATCACCGGGGCATCGTCACGCCCCCGTCGCCGACGCGGCAACGGTTGGTCAAGTGGTCGGACGGCCGCACCACCGACACCGCCGGGTGAGCTGATCCCTGTCTTGTTCCGGCGTCGACAACAATTCGGAAGGGTATTGCGTAGCTCACAAAATTAAACTAGAGTCTAGTTTCAGTTATTGAAACACAGCTCGACGATTCTCCCTGTCGAAGGGGAGTGCATCGTCCGTGATTTTGGAGTGAACAGATGCCACTTTCCCTCACCGAAGAGCACACCGACCTAGCTTCCGCAGTCTCAGACTTCGCCGAACGCTTCGCCGATATCCTCGAAACCCGTGAACATCTCAAGGCCTACGGCGCCGGTGGCCGACCGGACCACTGGGCCGAACTCGTGGACAACGGGCTGCACGCCCTGCACATCAGCGAGGAGCGCGGTGGCCAGGGCGGAAGCGTGGCCGATACGGCGATCGTGGTCGAGGAATTCGGGCGCCGCCTGGTTCCGGGCCCGTTCGTCTCCACGGTTCTCGCCAGCTCTGCCGTCGCCGGGGCCACAGAATGCAAGGCCTCCACGCACGGACTGGATCTCTTCGCCGACGGGGCCACCGGCGCCTTGGTGATGCCAACCGCTGCCCTGGCCGTCATGGCCACCCCCGAGGGCTGGAACCTCAGCGGCAGCGTCGGCGTCGCCTCGCTGCTCTCGGCAGAACATCTGGTCATCGGGTTCACCTCCGATGAGACCACACGCTTCGCCCTTGTCGACGCCCAGGCACGTGGCCTGACCAAGACCGCAGCTGCGTCCTCGGACCTGACCCGTGATGCCGGAACCTTGGAGCTGGACGCCCTGGCCATAGACCACGAAGCCATCCTCGACGGACTGGACACCACCTACGTTGAAACCCTGCAGGCGGCCCTGCTCGCCGCCGAGGCTTCGGGCATCATGCGCTGGGCCGTGGATGCCACCACCGACTACGCCAAGATCCGCGAGCAGTTCGACAAGCCCATCGGCTCCTTCCAGGCCATCAAGCACAAATGC
>JBBSRM010000211.1:0-4415 GCA_038243055.1 Actinomycetales bacterium | reverse complement strand
TTGTTCCAGGAGTGAACGCTGCCAGAGGCGCATGGCCTCGGGGTCGGGCAACGGTTTGAAGGCGTAGAAGAGGGCGATGCGGTGCTGGGCCATCCGTTAAGGATAAGGCGGCCATCAGCCGTGGACCGCCCTCCCCCCGGGACCGCGCCGTCGACGCAGGCGATGGCGGCCGACGGGACGGTTGCTGTCGCTAACAATTCGCTATCAAAGTGCCGAAGTTGCCCTCCCGGCTCTGCAGAGGATCGCGGCACCGGGTATTGTCGGGAGCATGGGATCGACTGCAACTGACAATTTGATTGGCGTCTGGGTCACCGGCTGGGTCGGTGCCCGCGGTTATGAAAGCCGTACCGAAGGCCGGGTCCATGCCGCCCTGCGCCATGACACGAGCGGGGATTGGGAATACATCATCCATGAGCCCACCTCCGAGGAGCTCGTGGCCGTCAGCGAGACGCTGCATAAGCACCCTGCCCGCCGGTTGACGATCGTCACTGGCGATTCCCTCAGTGTCACCGAGGCGGCCCTGGCCGCCGGTTTGGGTGTGGTCACCTCGGACGAGGCCTTGATGGTCGCCAACATGTCAGGCCAGGACGTGGAGTCCCCCCGACCTGCCGAGGGCTTCACCATCGAGACTGAGCGCGATGGCAAACACGCCTACGTCTCCATCCACCTCGAAGATGATCCCGATGTCGTTGCCGCCAGCGGGCACGTCGCGGTGGTCGACGAGTATGCCGTGTTCGACCGGATCATCACGGCCAATGATTTCCGCCGTCGTGGCCTGGGCAGCCTGGTGATGCGTGCCCTGGTCGCGCTGGCCCTGGAACACGATGTCGAAGAGGGTCTGCTGGTCGCTTCCACCGACGGCCAGGCGTTGTACGCCTACCTCGGCTGGACCCCCATCGGCAGCATCGTCACCCTCGAGGGCAAGAAGGACTAATCACCTCGGACCCCCGTTCTGACGGTCAGCGATGCCACAATGATGCGGTGAGAGAACCCAACGCACTCATTGAGCAACTGGGCCATGGAGCCTCCCCGGAGGCGTTGACGCATCTGCACGTCATTGCGGCCCGCGAGGCCGTCCATGGACCGTGGCCCGAATGGGCGCATCCCGAGGTCGTGGGGGCCTTCGAGCGGTGCGGCGTCCAGACTCCCTGGTTGCACCAGGTGCAGGCGGCACGCAGCGCCCACGACGGCCGGCACACGATCGTCGCCACGGGCACGGCTTCCGGCAAGTCCCTGGCCTACCAATTGCCTGCCTTGGACGCGATCCACCGGGCCGAGCTGGACCAGACGGTCAGCCTCCAGACCACCGGTGCCGTGGTGCTCTACCTTTCCCCCACCAAGGCGCTGGCCGCCGACCAACGGTCCGCACTGATCGGGTTGGGGTTGCCGACGCTGAAGGTCGCCAGCTACGACGGGGACACCGACCCCGGCGAACGCCGCTGGATCCGCGATCACGCGAACCTCGTGTTGACCAATCCGGACATGCTGCATTTCGGGATCCTGCCCAACCACCCGGGATGGGCACGGTTCTTCCGTCGCCTGAGCTACGTCGTCATCGACGAAGCCCACAGCTATCGGGGGGTCTTCGGTTCCCATGTGGCCAACCTCCTGCGGCGGCTGCGCCGGATCTGCGCCCACTACGGGTCCGACCCCGTGTTCATCGGGGCCTCGGCGACCAGCGCCGATCCCGCCGAGTCCTTCGGCCGGCTCATCGGAGCCGAGGCCCAGGAGGTCACCGTTGACTTCTCCCCCCACGGCCAAACCGTGGTGGCCCTTTGGGAACCGCCTTTGCTGGAGGGGCGGGGGGAGAACGGTGCCCCGGTCCGCCGCACCGTCATCGCCGAGACCGCTGATCTGTTGGCTCATCTGGTCAGTGGCCAGGTCCGCACCATCGCGTTCATCAAATCGCGGCGGGGCGCCGAGACCATTTCCAGCATCGCCAGGCGCCTGGTCGACGAGGTCCACCCCTCGCTGCCCGGCCGTATTGCCGCCTACCGTTCCGGCTACCTGCCGGAGGAACGCCGGGATCTGGAAACCCAACTTCGCACCGGCGAGCTGCTCGGTATCGCCTCGACCTCTGCGCTGGAGCTGGGCATCGACGTGGCCGGTTTGGACGCGGTGCTGGTGGCTGGTTGGCCGGGGACCCGGGCCTCGTTCTTCCAGCAGATCGGCCGCGCTGGACGGGCGGGACAGGATGCGCTGGCCACGTTCGTCGCCAGCGACGACCCGTTGGATACGTATCTGGTCCACCATCCCGAGGCCATCTTCGAAACCTCGGTCGAGGCCACGGTCTTCGATCCTTCCAACCCCTATGTTCTGGGCCCCCATCTGTGTGCCGCGGCTGCTGAACAGCCTTTGCGTGCCGAGGACGTGGACCTGTTTGGTGCTACCGCAGCCGGTTTGTTGGATTCGTTGGTCGAGCGCGGGTACCTGCGTCGGCGCCCGTCGGGCTGGTTCTGGACCCATCCGGAAAATGCCGCGTCGATGGTGAACCTCCGGGCGGACGGCGGCGGTCCGATGAACATCATCGATGCCGACACCGGTGCCCTGTTGGGAACCATGGGCTCCCCCCAGACGCAGTACCAGGCGCATACCGGTGCGGTCTACGTGCATCAAGGGGCCACGTACGTGGTGGAGGAGCTCAATGAGCAGGACCACTGCGTGCTGGTGCAGCGGGCGACCCCTGATTTCTACACCCAGGCCAGGGACATCACCACCATTGGTGTCCTCGAGGTCCTCCGAACCCTGGATTGGGGCCCGGTCCAAGTGCACTTCGGCGATGTGAAGGTCACCACGCAGGTCGTTTCCTTCCAACGCAAGGCGTTGGTCTCCAACGAGATCCTGGGGGAAGAGCCCCTGGAACTCGATGCCCGGGACCTGTTCACCAAGGCCATCTGGTTCACGGTGCCCGAACGCGAGATGGCTGCAGCGGGAATCCTGCCCGATGCGGCCCCCGGAGCCCTGCATGCTGCTGAGCACGCCGGCATCGGCATGCTCCCGCTGGTGGCCACCAGCGACCGATGGGATATCGGCGGGGTCTCCACCGCATTGCACGTGGATACCGGGATGCCCACCATCTTCGTCTATGACGGGCATCCCGGCGGCGCGGGCTTCGTCGAGCGGGCGTACGACCAGGTGACCACTTGGCTGCGGGCCACGCGGGAGGCCATTACCGCGTGCGAGTGCGATGCAGGATGCCCCTCATGCGTCCAGTCCCCCAAATGCGGCAATCGCAACAACCCGTTGGACAAGGCAGGGGCCATCGCCTTGCTGGGGCTGTTGTTGCGCCACGCCTCGTAGCTGCCGGCTCAGGCCGGAGGCGTCCATGCGGTCGTCGGCGGTCCGGCCCGGGAACGACCGGTCGCCTCCACCCCCAGAGGGGCCAGCCAGGACAGCCCCGGCCCTAGCGGAATGCTGGTCCAGATATCAACGAGCACACCACCGGTTCCTGACCTGCGGCATTGCCCCAGGCGCGCCCCGTTCCGGGCGGCCGTCCGGGCGGCGACGGCGCACGGTTCACCGGGAGTTAGACCGCGGGCCGCGTCGGCGGCAGCCAACGCCGCCAGATCGGCAGCACCCGCCGCCCGACTGGACTCGGTGGCCACCGAGGCCACGGAAAGGACCACCACCAGGCAGAAGGCAAGACCGGCCACCAGGCCCACGACCAGCAGTGTCCCGGAACCGCACTCGGGCCCGGTACCCCGCCCCGCGGAAGCCGTCACGGTTCTCGGGTCAAGGACCATCGTTGCCCACCGGGATGCCGGGACCCTCTTCGGTTCGCGCCTGTGCCTGCGCGCTGAGCACCAGGATCTCCCGGTCGGAGAACCAGGGCAGCGTGATCGTGCGGGTGACTTCCACGCTCCGATACCGCCCCGCAGGTCCGACCCTTACGGCGGCCGTCTCCCCCGCCAGACGGTGCCCGGTTTCCACGGCGTGGGCGGCGGGTTCGCCGCGGGCCAGTTCCCGGGCGGCCGCCCGGGCCGCCTGCTCCAACCTGACCTGGGTACTGCCGCAGACACCGGCGCCCAGGACCAGGGCCAGGAAGGCGGCCACGACCGGCAGCAGCACGGCGAACTCCGCCGTGCTGCTGCCTCGCTGATGGCGTAGTGACATTCCCAGCCCCTAGAAGGACAGGGCCTGACGCACCAGACCCATCAGCAGCTCACGGACGCCCCCGCTGCTGAGGATGCTCACCAACAGCCCGGCAAACCCCACGGCCGCCAGGGCGACGATGGCAAATTCAGCGGTCGCGATCCCTTCCTCGCCCCCTCCCGCCCCGGAGGCGGTTGCAGAGGTGTTGTCCTGGCCGCTGGCTCGGGCCTGGCCGCCGGGGTCGACCTGTTCGTCCTGCTCGTTCATGATGTTCTCCTTTTTTCTGGCTGCGGGCCCCGCCACGGGACCTGTCTCCACTGTCG
>JBBSRM010000210.1:0-4434 GCA_038243055.1 Actinomycetales bacterium | reverse complement strand
TTGTTTTTGTTTTTTTTTTTTCTGTTTGTGTCACCCCCTTATTTTTGTTTTTTGGGGTGCATGATTTCTTGCTGGGGTGGGGGGCAAAGACCTCCCTCCCGGGGGGGGGGGGGGGGGGGGGGGGGTTGCGGGGGGGGGGGGGGGGGGGGGGGCCCCCCTGGGCGGGGGGTGGAGGTGGGGAGGGGGGGGGGGGGGGGGCGGGGTGGGGGGAGGGGGGTGGGGTTGGCGGGGGGTTACCGGTGGTTGCGGGCCACCCCCGGGTGTGTGGGCCGCGCTTCGTGCGGGTCAGCCGAGGACTTAGGCCTGGGCCGGATCCTCGACGACCAGCGGGTAGACGCCGTTCTCGTCGTGGACTTCGCGGCCGGTCACCGGCGGGTTGAAGACGCAGGCCATGCGCAGCTCGGAGGTGGCGCGCACGGTGTGCTTCTCGTTGCCATCCAGCAGGTACATCGTGCCGTCGGCCAAATCGTGGACCTCGCCGGTCTCCTCGTTGGTCAGCGTTCCCTCGCCCTGCACGCAGTACACGGCTTCGATGTGGTTGGCGTAGTGGAACGTCGAGGTGGTTCCTGCGTAGATCACGGTGTCGTGGAAGGAGAAGCCGACTCCTTCGCGGGCCAGCACCATGCGGCGGCTGCGCCAGGTCTCCGACTTGATGTCGCGCTCGGTCTCGTTCAGGTCATTGCGGTTGATTACCTGCATGTGTTGTCCTCCTGGGGAAGTTTAAGGGAAAGAGTGGGGGGTGTTCGCGGAGCCGAAGGCCTAGACGGCAGCCAGGGCCGGCAGTCCGGTCACCGTGCGCACGGCGTTCCCGAGCACGGTCAGGCCGCGCTGCAGTTCCTCGGCGGTGATGGTCAGCGGCGGCATGATCTTCAGGACCTCGTCCTCCGAGCCGGAGGTCTCCACGAGGAGTCCGTTGGCGAAGGATTCGGCGGCGACCTTCGAGGCGATCGAGTGGTCCGGGAAGACGACGCCGGAGAGCAGGCCGCGGCCGCGGAGTTCCGCGCCATCGACCAGAGCGACGATCTCGGCCAAGCCCTCACGCAGGGCAGTGATGGTGCCGGCCAGTTCGTTCTGGAAGTCCTGGTTGGCCCAGTACTTCTTCAGCGCGGCAGTCGCGGTGATGAAGGCCGGGTTGTTGCCACGGAACGTGCCGTTGTGCTCGCCCGGGCCCCAGATATCGAGTTCGCGCTTGAACAGCGTCAGGGCCATGGGCATGCCGTAGCCGGAGATCGACTTGGAGATGCACACGATATCCGGCTCGATGCCGGCTTCCTCGAAGCTGAAGAACGTGCCCGTACGGCCGCAACCGGCCTGGACGTCGTCGACGATCAGCAGGATGTCATGGCGCTTGAGCAGTGCGTCCAGGTTGCGCAGCCATTCGGCGCGGGCCGCACGCAGGCCGCCTTCGCCCTGGACGGTCTCCACGATGACGGCAGCGGGCTTGTCGACGCCCGAGCTGCTGTCCTCGAGGAGGTGCTCGAGCCAGACGAAGTCGGCCTGTTCGCCTTCGAGGTAGCCGTCGAAGGGGATCCGCGAGCTGTGGGCCAGCGGAACGCCGGCTCCGGCGCGCTTCATGGAGTTGCCGGTCACCGACAGCGCACCCAGTGTCATGCCGTGGAACGCGTTGGTGAACGAGAGGACGTTCTGACGACCGGTGACCTTGCGGGCCAGCTTCAGCGCGGCTTCGACGGTGTTGGTGCCCGTCGGGCCGGGGAACATCACCTTGTAGTCGAGCTTGCGCGGCTCGAGGATGAGGTCCTGGAAGGTCTGCAGGAAGTCCCGCTTGGCCGGGGTCATCATGTCCAGCGAGTGCACGACGCCGCCGCTGGTCAGGTACTCCACGAGCGGCTGGGTCAGGGCGGGGTTGTTGTGCCCATAGTTCAGCGCACCGGCACCGGCGAAGAAGTCCAGGTATTCCGTGCCGTCTTCGGCGGTCTGCGTGGCGCCGGAAGCGGTCGCGAACACTGCGGGCCAGCTGCGGCTGTAGGTGCGAACCTCAGATTCGCGGGTTTCAAAAATGTCAGTCATGGTCATTCCCTTTCATAGGTCGATGACAGGATCCAGAAGGGCGCAAGGCATCACGGTGATGCCCGGGGCGCCGGAAGTCGTGGTGGGGACTAGCCCTTGGAGCTGCTGGACGCCAGGTTCAGCGTGCGCAGATCCGCATCAAGTCCCAGCGGGGCGATGCGGTACAGGTACTCGGTGTCGTGGCCGTCCGGGTACATGCCCGGGGTGAACAGCGGCTCGCGCTCGCATTCGGCCTCGTGGCGTTCGGCAAAGCGCTGGAAAAGGTGGTTCGACGCTCCGTTGTCGGCCGTGATCGTTGTTTCCAGACGATCGGCATGGGTGCGCTCGGCCAGCTCATCAAGCATCTTGGCGGCCAGGCCACGCTTCTGGAATCCGGCGCCGACGGCGACCTGCCAGATCAGCAGGGTTCCGGCCTCGTCGGGACGCATGTAGCCGATCACGAAGCCGGCTGGCTGGCCGTCAATGACGGCCATCAGCGAACTCTGCGCGAAGTCGCGGCACCAGAGCAGGTAGTAGTAAGAAGAGTTCAAGTCCAGCACTTCGGAATCCTTGGCCATGTTCCACATGGCTGCTCCGTCCTCGGTGGCTGGGTGGCGAAATGTAGCCTCGGTCTTTGTGTTTGCGAGTTCATTTTCCATCCCTACAAACCTAACGCGCTCAGGATTTCGATCAAGCCGGGGTGTGGCGATTTGACACGGATTCGGCCCGGGAGGACACTTTCGCCGCGCCGGTCCCATTCGGAGGCATCCCAAAGCTGCCAAGGGATGCCGCCGAGCGCCCCGTGATGTTTTGACCCGTCAGCTATCGTTACCTGTTCGTTATATTGCTGGGGCCGTCATTGCGGGGTTTTTCATCCTCCAGGGGACCTGCGGGCAGACCGGGAACCGCGGGCTCGACGCCCGCGGAGGCCACCACGGCGGTGGTATTGCGAATGAAGACCACGAGCCAGGCGAACACGATTCCGGCCGCTGCGAGCTCGAGCGCCGTGAGGTTGTAGTACTGCAACGGACGCCACAGGGCCGCCGCGGCGACGAGCGCGACGACCGCCAGGTAGGTCAGCAGGAAGAACGCCTTGGGGAACCCCGGTAGCCACAGCGGAACCCCGGCCAACAGCACCAGCAGGAACACTGCAAGAACCCGCACGAAAAATGTATGCACCGGTTCGAATGTATTGACGGGGAACAATCCGATGCCGACCATGCACACCCCACCGGCGACCAGGCAGGCACGCACCACCCCGGGGCGGGGACGCAGGAGCCGTCGCACCCCCACGGTCCGGTGCCAACGCCGGGCACCGGCCTCGTCGTGGCGTTTGGCGGCGGCGACGACGTCGGCCCATTGCTTGAGGTCACGCGTGATGAACGCGGAGAGCGTGGTCAGGATGATCCCGGAGGTGGTGATGGTGGTGTTGAACGTCCAGAAGGAGGTCAGTCCGGCTTGCCCGGTGCCCAGTTCACTGAACATGGAGTGCCACCACAGCGGGTTCTCCGCATACAGCATGCTCACCAGCATCCCGGAGGACATGAAGACCGCCAGCATCACCGACAGGGCGATGGCGGTGATGCGCGCCCCGGAGATGTATCCGAAGTAGCCGGCAACACCCGCGGAGACCGCCAACATGACCGTCCCGGCCACCGGGTCCACGGTCAGTCCCGAGAACGCCTGCTGGAAGAGCCGGAAGAGGACCAGGGCGGACATCGTGGCGATGGATGCGTGCACCACCAGCAGGGCGGCGACGTCGAGGATCTGGCGGATGACCGGTCGCGCACCGAGCCAGAGGTGGACGGTGCGGATGTTCTGGACGTAACCGGCCACGAACCCGGCACCTGCCATGACCCCGGAGACCACCGAGGCGTAGATTGCCACCGACCCGTCCCCGGCCAGGGGCGGCCGGTATCCGCGGAACGCGATGACACCGACGATGATGGCTAGGACCCCCGCTAGGACACCGGCCCAGATCGACCGGGATTCGATGTCCAGTTGGCGCCGGGCATCGCCGGACGTTCCCTGGTCCTTCATCGGTCGGGGGCCTCCTGACGGCTACCACGGGGCGGGGTCTTCACCACGATTCTGTCATGGTTGCCCCGGACGCGGACGACGCGTCAGGGCGCCTCAGTGGCCGATGAGTTCGCTGCGGATCAGGAAGCGCTTGCCTTCCGGAGCCTCGAGGGAAAAACCCCCGCCACGTCCATCGACGACATCGACGGTGAGCAGGGTGTGTTTCCAGTAGGCAAACTGTTCCTTCGACATCCAGAAGTCGATGTCACCCAGGCGTGCGCCGTCGTAGTCCGTCAGTCCGAAGACGCCCAGGCGGATGTCGGCATCGCCGGTGATGAAGTCCCCATCGGGAAAACACATCGGCGATGAACCATCGCAACAGCCACCCGACTGGTGGAACATCAGCGG
>JBBSRM010000209.1:0-4524 GCA_038243055.1 Actinomycetales bacterium | reverse complement strand
TGGCTCGCGGCGTGCGGGCCGGAACGGTGGCCATCAACGGCTACAGCGAGGGCAACATCACCACCCCGTTCGGCGGCTACCGGACCTCGGGTTTCGGCGGTCGCGACAACGGTTTGGAAGCGTTGGAACAGTACACCCAGCTCAAGACGATCTGGCTGACCATCAGGTCGTGATGACCACGATCAAGGCCAGGATGCCCAGGATCATCACCGCACCGGCGGTCCAGAAGATGGCGGCCACGTCGGCCTCCAGCCGCCCATCGGCGATGCCGCGGGTGCGGATGGAGTAGCGGCGGCGCTGCGTCGCGTAGATGGAGAGGGCCCCGATGGCGCCCACGGCCACCAGGATCAGGATCGATGGCCCGTAGTGGTGCATCCAGCGCATGAACACGGCGCTGACCACGAACAGCGACAGGGTGGTCCGGCCCCAGGACATGACGGTGCGTTCGGGTTGCAGTCCCGGGTCCTGGTGGCCGCGTGTGATGGGGATCGTCATCGAGGATTCATCCGGAGACCGCAAGCACGACGACGATGACCGCCGCGGCCAGGGCCCCGCCGATGCCCAGCAGCGGCACGATCGCCGGGAACGGCAACGGACGGTGGTTGCGCATGCTCGATTCGATCCGCAGCCAGCGGAACACGGCACCGGCGCTGATCAGCAGGCCCAGGCAGATGACCAGGATCGAGATGGCCTTGCGCAGGTCGGTGGGGAAGGCATCGAAGGCGAAGGCCTCCAAGGCGATGCCGCCGGCCAGGAAAGCCAGCGAGGTGCGGATCCATGCCAGGAACGTGCGTTCGTTGGCCAGGGTGAACCGCGGATCCGGTTCGTTGCCGCTGGGTAGCGCCTTGCGCGCCAGCCATCCTCGTTCGCCTGGTTCGGCCACCGTCGTCCTCCCGCTGTTGCCCCAGCCGGAACCGGCTGCTCTCGCTGGAAATCCTACCGGTCGGGGTGGAATCCTCCGTGCGGGAACCGGTTCGGGAATAATCATGAGGGCATGACGTTAACTTGAGTGACATGCACTCAGGTCTATACTTGAGCGTAAGACACTCAAGTTCCTTTGGAGGATCAATGCCAGCGTTCTTCGGACCCACCGGATCGGGAAGTGGCTCGTTTGATGACTTCCTGGCCCGCTATCTGCAGGGCCAGCGAGCCGCAGCTGCGGGCCGTCCCATCGACATCACGCGCCTGCTCAGCCGGCGTACCCACGAACTGCTCGGGCAGGCAGCTGCCTTCGCCGCCGAACACGGCCATGCCGAACTCGACGCCCTGCACCTGCTGCGCATCCTCGTCTCCCAGGACGGGCCAGCCGCCCAGCTGCGTGCCGGCGGCATCGACGTGGAGGCCATCGCCCGCAACGCCGAGCAGCGTCTGCCCCAATCCTCCAACCAGCCCAGCGGCGGTAGCCCAGCGCTGACGGCTTCGACCCAACGAGCCCTGCTTGATGCCCGCCAGGTGGCCCGCGCCTTCGGCTCGACCTACATCGACCCCGAACACCTGTTCGTCGCCTTCGTCCTCAACCAGGATTCCCCCGCCGGCCAGGTCCTCGCCGCTTCCGGCGTGACTCCCGAAGCGCTACAGAACATCGGCGCCGCTGCCCAGCAGGCAGCCTCCGGCACGGCCGACGGCGCCCCACAGGCCGGGGCCCCGACCGATTCCCAGACCCCGATGCTGGATACCTACGGCACGGATCTGACCGAATTGGCGCTCGAGGGCAAGTTGGACCCGGTGATCGGACGGCAGGAGGAGATCGAGCAAACCATCGAGATCCTCGCCCGCCGCACCAAGAACAACCCGGTCCTCATCGGCGAAGCCGGTGTCGGGAAGACCGCGGTCGTCGAGGGCCTGGCCCAGGCCATCGTGGCCGAGGGGATCCCCGCCCAGCTGCAGGGCAAACGCGTCATCTCCCTGGACCTGCCCGGCATGCTCGCCGGCACCCGCTACCGGGGTGACTTCGAGGAACGCCTGACCAAGACCATGGACGAGATCACCGCCGGCAAGGGTGAATACATCGTCTTCATCGACGAGCTGCACAACGTGGTCGGTGCCGGCGGCTCCGGCGAAGGCGGCATGGACGCCGGCAACATCCTCAAGCCCCGGCTGGCGCGCGGGGAGTTGCGGCTCATCGGTGCCACCACATTGGCCGAATACCGGACTGTGGAAAAGGACCCGGCGCTGGAGCGTCGCTTCCAGCCCGTCACGGTCGGTGAACCCTCACAGGAGGATTCCATCAAGATCCTCACCGGTCTGGCCGACCGCTACGGCGAACACCACCAGGTGACCTATACCGAGGGTGCCCTGCGGGCCGCCGTCGACCTTTCATCCCGCTACCTCACCGACCGCTTCCTGCCCGATAAGGCGATCGACCTGATCGACCAGGCGGGTGCGCGTTTGAGTCTGCGTCGCAGCCCGTCCGTCGACGTCCAGGCGCTGCGCACCGAGCTGGAGACGCTGCGCGAACGCAAGAACGACGCCGTCACCGCCGAACGCTTCGAGGACGCTGGCTGGCTGCGCGATGAGATCACCGCGCTGACCGAGCACCTCGACGAGCTGGCCGCCGGTGCAGAATCCGGCGGATCCACCGAAGGGACCCCGGATGCCAGGGTGGTGGACGAGGAGCAGATCGCCCAGATCATCGCCCGGGCCACGGGCATCCCCGCAGCGCGGCTGACCGAGGGCGACCGCGCCCGGTTGGCGAAGCTGGAGGAGGAACTGCATGCGCGGGTCATCGGGCAGGACGATGCAGTGAGCGTCATCGCCAAATCCGTGCGACGCAACCGCACGGGCATGGGCGATGCGTCCCGCCCCGTGGGCAGCTTCATGTTCCTGGGGCCCACCGGCGTCGGCAAGACCGAGCTGGCGAAATCGTTGGCCCAGTCGCTCTTCGGCCATGAGGACGCCCTGCTGCGCTTCGATATGAGCGAATTCAGTGAACGGCATACCGTCTCCCGGCTGGTCGGCGCCCCTCCGGGCTACGTCGGCTACGGCGAGGCCGGGCAGTTGACCGAGCGCGTGCGCCGCAACCCGTACTCCGTGCTGCTGCTCGACGAGATCGAAAAGGCGCACCCCGACGTGTTCAACCTGTTGCTGCAAGTGCTCGACGACGGCCGGCTCACCGACGGGCAGGGCCGGACCGTGGACTTCCGCAACACGGTGGTCATCATGACCTCCAACCTGGGCTCCGAGTTCCTGGCCAGCAAGACCGGCGCCTTGGGCTTCAACGCCCAGTCAGGTGAGGGGGCCAGCGGCTTCGGTTCCGAGAAGGCGCTCCGCGACCGGGTCATGGGTCGACTGCGCGAGACGATGCGTCCGGAGTTCCTGAACCGCATCGACGAGATCGTACTGTTCCGCAAGCTCGAGCAGGAGCAGCTGCGCTCGATCGTTTCCATCCAATTGCGCAATACCCAAGCCCGGTTGCAAACCCAGGGCATCTACCTGGGGGTGGAGGATGCGGCGATCGGGTGGATCGCCGAGCACGGCTACGAGCCGGAGTACGGCGCCCGACCGCTACGTCGGGTGATCCAGCGCGAGGTCGATGACTCGATCGCGGACCTGCTGGTTGCCGAAGCGGTGCAGGAGGGTGGCACGGTCACCCTCTGGGTGGACGATGGCGAACTACGCGTCACTGCCTCATCGACCCAGGCGGCCCTGGCCGCCTAGGTCGATACATCTGGACTCCGATGATACGGAAAACGCCCCCGGACCATGTATTCCATGGTCCGGGGGCGTATTCATATTCAGGCCCGAGCGCGGGTTCTTCAGCCGGGGAACGGGACGCTGGGAATGTCGGGATTCCCGTCGTCGTCCTCATCCCCGTAGGCCTCCATCGCCAGCTCGTCGGCGGTTTCCTCATCCCCGTGAACAGGAATGGACTTCGAGTCGATCTCGGTGGGGCCGTCGACGCCGCGACGCACGGCGTGACCCTTGCCATCCTGTTCGGGCAACTGCGCACCATCCATGCCCATTCCGGCCTGGGTGACGGCGTCCGTGTGGTGGTGTTCGTTGGTACCCATCGTGTCCTCCTCGACGTAGCGTTCCGGGCGGGCCCTGCTTTCCGCGCCGTTCACGACGCCAAGGGCCCTTCTCCCAGCCTACGGCCCCGTCTCCCCCACCCCCAAGGAACAGTCGACGACCGGGCATTGATCCACGGCCGTCGGGACGGGAAACCGAGTAGCGTGGTCGGGGTGAATCGACCGAATACCCCCATCATCCACGTCAGCGCCGTCGTCCTGCGGAACTTCTCCGGGGCGGTGCTCACCGTCCGCAAAGCCGGCACCGAGCGGTTCATGCTCCCCGGCGGCAAACCCGAGGCGGGCGAGAACGCCGCGGAGACGGCGCTGCGCGAATGTTCCGAGGAACTGGGGGTGGAGCTGGATCCCTGGCAACTGCGCGAGGTCGGCGTTTTTCGTACTCGCGCGGCCAACGAGCCGGGACATGATGTCCAGGCGAGCGTCTTCGAACATCCTGCGATGGTTGCGGCCCGCCCCACCTCCGAGATCGCCGAGCTGCGCTGGTTGGATCCCACAG